>NZ_CP015080.1:3211550-3568101 GCF_001611275.1 Desulfuromonas sp. DDH964
CTGGGTGAGGGGAGATCATGCAATATGCAGGCCTCCTTTTTATCGGCGTAACTCCTTTAATTTGTAGTTACGAAACTACCCGGCCGAGGTTTCCTTCATGGCAGGAAAAATGCATTTTCATGCTGTTTCCTGAGCTTTCTGGATTCTCGAAAAACCATGCAGAGGCCTAACCAAAAAACGCCTATTTTTACTACATATTTTCTGCCGCAAAAGTAAGGAAGGTTTTTATGCCACATTCGAAATTATCAACCTTGAGCGTCCTGACCTTAACCCTCTCCATATTTTTGGTCTCAGGGTGTGCCTCAATTCTTCCAAAGGCGAAAGCCGATTACACAGTTGAGGTTGCCGACATGGACTTTGTCTTCGTTAAGGGTGGCTCTTTTCAGATGGGCAGCGACCAGAAGCCCGATGAGCAACCGGTGCATGATGTCAAGGTTGACGACCTATTCGTCGGCATGTATGAGGTAACCTTCACACAGTTTGATCAGTACTGTAAAATGATTCCACGAGAGTGCGAGCCACCTGACGACCAAAATTGGGGAAGGGGAAGTCGACCGGTGATTAATGTCTCCTGGCAGGATGCCAATGCCTATGCCGATTGGCTCAGCAAACAGACCGGGCACAGGTTCCGGCTACCAACCGAAGCAGAATGGGAATATTTCGCCCGTGCCGGAACAAGCACCCCTTACTGGAGCGGTGCAACCTTGTCCAGTGGACTTGCGAATTGCGCGAACTGCGGCAGCAAATGGGACAACAAATCAACAGCCCCGGTGGGTTCTTTCAGGCCGAACCCCTGGAATATCTACGATACAATGGGGAACGTCATTGAATGGGTAACGGACAGCTATAAAACCAACTATACGAATGCACCCACAGACGGCGCTGCGGTCATCATCAATACGGAATCGCGCAAGGTGCAACGCGGCGGAGCCTGGAATTATCAAGCCAACGATTTGAGGTCGACGGCCCGTGACTATCGAAAAGCCAACAGCCACACACTCGATGCAGGATTCCGCCTGGTACTGGAACCCTCAGCACACCTGCCGATCATCCGGCAAGGTAGATAGAGATTACAAACAATTTGCTTCCCAGGGGGGATGCCAAAAAGCTTAAATGTACTGCCCCTTTTCTCCAAAACTTTAGGAAGATTCCATGTTCAGACGTCTTTTTAAGTATGCATTAATCCTGCTGATGGCCGCGGGTTGTGAGTCAAAAACAGAGGATCCCGTTGTTGCCCCGGAGACTAAAGCGCAAGTTCGTCTGGTAACGGCACAACTACTCACTGAACCAATTGAGGCGTCTTTGGTTGAAACAGCAACAGCGGCGTTACCGATCTGGCGCGAAACCCGCCAGGAGCGGCCGACATTAGTACTACTTTCGAATAACCCCTTTTTGCAATCGATCCCGACTCCATTGCAAAAAGAAGCGCAACGGCTGGTTTTGTCCGCTGACCAGATTGAGTTTGAGAAAAAGGCGGTTTTTCAATCTGCAGACCCAGTTTTGATGCCCTCAATGGCCGTTTCAGCGGCTCTTCGTGCAAACCTGTTTGGCAAGGTTCTCTGGGTCCTACCTCTTTCACCAGAAGCACCCATGCCAACACCCGAGACTATCAAGGCTCAACTATTTACGGCCGGAGATATTTCCGAAGCGGAAGCAAAGACGTTGAAACAAGAAGGCGATTCAATTTCGGGTCAAATTCGCAATACTGCCTGGACAATTTGCCGGATCAAGTCCCTACCGCGGATTGACGAGCCGGTTTTACTCCATGTCGACCTGTCTTATTTCAGAGCAGTTTACAAAAATGAGATTACCACCCCACTTTATTTGATCGTGGCAGACGTCGCCCGGCAACTGCGGGAGAGTCGCTGGCCGACTCTTGGAGCCACGGTTTCCTTATCAAACCTCAGCGGCGACATTGCCCTAAAATCCCGTTTTCTCGGCAAGGACATCGCCAGCATGTTGGCCAACCCAGAGCTTCTCGACGCCGAGGCCATGCCGGAGCTCTGGAATCAAAGAAGCAAAGCACTCTACCTGGACAACCTCTTTCAGCCTGAGAAGATTCTCGATATTTACCTAGAGCTGGAAAAACATTTTCCTGAGTCTGCTTCAGTAAAATACGGACTATTCGAAATTTCCGGCCAGCTGAAAAATTCGGACAAGGCCTTACAATATCTGAGCGAAGCCGTTGCCCTCGACCCAATCTATGGCCTCGAATATCTCACCCTTTCCGAACGCGCATTTAACCAAGGCCAGATCCAGGCCTCCATGGATATGCTGAACAAGGCTGCGGAGATTTTTCCTGACAACCCTTTTATCACATTGAAGAAGATTGGCCTGTACAGGGAAACCGGCGGAATCACTCTTGCCGCACCACTGATTGAAAAACTCCAGCAGCTTAACTGGTCCAAAACCTATGATCCGGGCATGCCAGACTTTCTTGCCACGCTTGCGGAAGAGGCTTCCAAGCCTCAGCCGAAAACACCTGAAAAGTAAAACCGCCCCCTTGGCAAGGAGACGGCCCTAAGCTTTGCGTTGCCCGTCAGTTTAGAACAGTGCGTAAATAAACGGCGTCAACACAGGAATCTCCGCCAATAGGATAAATATCGACATCAAGACCAGGATGATGACCAGCGGCGCCAGAACATATTTTTTGCGTTGCCGGATAAAACTACCCAAATCACGAATTGTCAGCCACCAGCTCATGTCTCTGCCTTTTCTACCCAGTAATCCCCGATCGCCAGGAAATCGAGGTCAGTCTTCAGGAAACATTCTAGCGCATCGTGCGGTCTACAGACAATCGGTTCGTCCTTGACGTTGAAGCTGGTGTTGACCAGGACCGGGCACCCGGTCACGACGTTGAAACGTTCCAGAAGTCGATAAAAAAGTGGATTGGTCTCTTCGGCAACCGTCTGCACCCGGGCGGTATTGTCGACGTGGGTTACTGCCGGAATGGTTGACCGGGGGATGTTCAATTTTTCCAGGCCCTCACCTGCCTGCTCTACCGCCAGCAACTGCTCCTTGGCGACCTTACACACCAGCAGCATGTAAGGGCTCACTCCGGAAAGCTCAAAATACTCACAGGCTCTTTCTGCGAGCACCGCCGGAGCAAAGGGCCGAAAGCCTTCACGAAACTTGATCTTCATATTCAGCTGCCGCTGCATATCGACAACCCGCGGATCGGCCAAAATACTGCGATTCCCCAAGGCTCGCGGGCCAAACTCCATACGCCCCTGAAACCAACCACCGATCTTTCCGGTAGCCAAAGATTGAACAGTTTTCTCGATAAGCTCCTGCTGATTCAACTTGACGAAGTGTACCCCGGCGCCGAGAAGAGTCGGCTCGATATCCACGTTGGCAAAAGAGGGGCCGAGCAGGGCGCCGTTCATCAGATCGCCGCCAGACTTTTGCGGCAGCTCACCCCCCATGGCCAAATGCGCCACATAAGCCGCACCGAGCGCACCCCCGGCATCCCCGGCGGCGGGTTGAACCCAGATGTTGTCGAAGGGCCCTTCCCGCAGAATACGACCATTCGCAACGCAGTTCAGAGCGACCCCACCAGCGAGACAGAGGTTTTTCTCTCCGGTATCACGCTGGACCTGGGCGACCAGATCGAGCATCAGCTCCTCGGTCACCCTCTGAACCGAAGCTGCGATGTCGAGATGGCGCTGTACCAATGGGCCTTCAGCCTCTCTTGGCGGGCCACCGAACAAATCTGCAAAGCGGTCGCCGGTCATCGCCAGGCGTGAGCAGTACTCGAAATAAGACATATTCAGAGAAAAGGCGCCGTCACCATGGCGTTCAACCAGATGCTCATAAATCAGCTCGGTAAAAACCGGCTGCCCATAAGGAGCAAGTCCCATCACCTTGTACTCCCCCTCGTTGACCTTGAATCCGAGGTAAGCGGTGAAAGCCGAATAGAGCAGACCGAGCGAGTGCGGAAAATACAGTTCTTTCTGCAGGTCGATCGTGGCGCCCTCACCCACCCCGTAGGAACAGGTCGACCACTCGCCGACCCCATCCACCGTCAGGATCGCTGCCTGCGCGAATGGAGACGGGTAAAAGGCGGCGGCAGCATGCGAGAGGTGATGGCTCGAAAAGAGATATTCACCGGCGCCGGGCAACTCATTTCGTAAAATTCGCGGCAACCAGAGTTTTTCTTTCATCCAGGCAGGCAATGCCTGGCGGAACATCCCGTAGCCGCGTGGCGCAACGGCCAGAGCGGTTTTCAGGATACGCTCGAACTTGACGATCGGCTTATCGTAAAAAATAACGGCATCAAGATCTTCCGCTGCCAGACCGGTCGTATCCAGGCAGAAGTTGACCGCCTGGCGCGGGAAGGCCGCATCGTTTTTAATCCGGCTGAAGCGCTCCTCCTGGGCCGCGGCGACCAGTTGCCCATCCTGTAGCAACGCCGCGGCACTATCGTGGTAATAAGCTGAGATGCCGAGAATATTCATGGTTTCAGAACGACCGGCGCAGATCTTCGAGTGTGACAGGCTGTTTCTCCATGGCCACCCAATGCCCGCCGGGGAGCATGTCCCTGGTCACCAGCCGCAGGAGGAGCGCATAGGGCGTCAGAACCAGCCAGAACAACAGCGTCAGAAAGAGCTGCGCCTGGAAATGGCCGAGACGTTGCAGCAGAACGAGGATTTTCTGTTTCACTTTTCCCCCAACTCTCTGGACAACCATTCTCGTGGTGTCAGCCAACCTTTTTCCTTAACCCATCGCTGCAATGCCTTGCTCGGGTCAGGGAACTGTATCAATTGCAGATACCGCCCAAACATTTTCTCTGCGGCCGGCAGTTGACCGGCGATGGCAAGCCCCTCGGCATATTCCCTGGTCGAACGCGGGACATTTTGATTCAGGTCATAGGCACGTTTTAGTGCATCCAGACCTGATTTGAGCTCACCAAGCTGCAGGCGGGCACGCCCCAGCACCGAGAGGTAGCCGACGCTGTTATCGCCCCCGGCGGGCAGCCCGGAAAGCACGTCGAGAGCTTTTTCTGCCTGTTTCTGCAGCAGATAGGCATTGGCGAGCATGACCGACGTATTGAGGTCATCGGGTTCCATTTGCCTTGCCGCGTTCAAGTAAGGCAGGGCTGCGGCGCCGTTGCCACGAAAAACTTCCAACGTGCCGAGCTTGTACGGAATTTCAGGGATATCCTTGAGCTCTGCCCAGGCCTGTTTCAGCGCCACGTGGGCCTCCGGGTATTTACCGGCCCAGAAATAGAGGCGGCCAACCCCCCACAGTCCCAATGCCCGATAGCGCTCTGGAATTGCGTTTTCATACTTCAGGAGTAGCTGCCGGGCAGTGCTGCTCATCCGCTGCCACGCCCCGATCTGCAATGGAAAGGATTGAGCCTTCACCAGGGTATCGAACACCACCCAGGCGACCAGCTGTTGACCGCGAATATTCGGGTGAACGTGATCGTCAAACAGGTCTGCACCGGGTATTCCGTTGGGCGCAACCCGGCGGAAGGTGGCTTCAACGTCAGCGAGCGGCACATCGTTCAGTTCGGCCAGTTCGCGCACGATGCCGTTCATCTCCTCAAGAGCCCGCAGGGGAATAATATCCTCCTGTTTGGCGCGCACAAACGACGCATAGGCCTGATCATAGAGTCCGCTCATCAGCAAGGCCTGCCCGAGCCGATAATGCAGCAGGGCGAACTGATCGTCAAACTCAAGCGCCGCGCGATAAGCCATCATCGCCCGCGCCGGCTCGTTCTGCTGAAGCGCCTGGCTCCCCTGAGAAAAAAGCCGATCGAATTCTTCCAGCTCCGATCCTGTCAAACCCGCCCTATGTTCCGACTTGAAAGGAGAAACTCCGGAAAGGTTCGACGGCAGCGTACACAGGACCAGCAGCACCTGCTTTTCCCTGGCCAGATCGATCATGTCCTGAAGAGATTGCCGGTACTGCTGCAGCACGCCACGCCGGAAATCCTCATCGCGGTGATAAAAATCGGGGCCGACCACTCCTTCCAGCTCCACGCTCACTTCATCCGGCAGAATTGTCCGGCTGCTCTCTTTTGACGACAAGCCCTCAAGCAGGCTTACCAGAAGCGAATACAGCCGCGACTGGTGCAAAAGCTGCCGTGTCCTGTTGAGCCAGAGATTTTCGTGTTTCAGGTGATCAAAAGTCCGGGCTTCGAGAAATTCATTATGCCCGGAATAGACCACTAAGAGATTCGGGTCATAATCGATCAACTCCTGCTGCAGACGGGCAACCCGATAACTGGCATAAGAGATGCCGCCGGCATTAATCACTTCGAATCGGCCAGCTCCCGCATATTCGTTACCGAGCAGCTCAAGCCAGCGCGGGAAGGCGGTCTCACCCGTGTATGGTCGACCGTAGGTTGTCGAACCGCCCAGCGAAATCACCCGGAAAGTTCCCTCGGGTTTCGGCATCTGAAAGCTTTGCCGATTAAAGTAGTCGCCCTTTGCCGGATTCAGCTTGATGTTGGCTCCGGTTGCATCCGGTTCGGTCCTGATAAACAGGGGCGTACTGCCGGCAAAACCGACAAAGCGGTCTTCATCGGCAAGCCTGGGAACACCGGCCAGGGCAAGGATTCCCTCCAGAACCAAAAAGAGGAGAATGCCGGCACAAACAGCCAGAAGGTTTTTACTCAGCGTGCTTGAAATCATGACGTCATTATCGCTGTTCAGTAACGGCCTTTTCAAGAAATACTCAACAGCAGAGCAAAACAAATGGCCGCCCGTGTCGGGGGCGGCCATTTGTTACAGTGATATTAACGATGATTCTAGCAGGGGTGCACGTTGCTGCTGCCGACGATGCCAGGTTTCATATATTTTTTCATGATTGACTCCTAGAAAAATGGTTAGGCGGGGACACCACCGAAGCAGTGCCCCCATACATCATTACCAAGGCGTGACCGTGTTCCAACCCGCGCCGCGCGAGGTGGTGCTGTGGTCATCCGCCAGGCGGTGACAGTTCTGCGCCGTCGGCCACTGGGAGACATAGGTGCCGGTCCAGGGTGATGGTGCGCCGGGGGCTCCAGTGTTAAACGTATTGTCCCAGGTGTTCTGCTTGGTGTCGAGACAGTTGGTGATCATCAGCTTCGGCAGGCGGCTGGCGTGCGGGTTGTGGCACTTGCCGCAGTTGAAGGTGTGGTATTGACTCTGGGTAATCGCACCGACTGTTGTCGTGCTGTTGCCGGCCATTGTGTAGTCATCAACCTGCAGCGCCATACCGGCCGGCGGGTTATCCCACTGGAAACCAGAGAAATAACGGTGCTCACCAGACAGGTTCGGAGTAATGGCGATGTTGCCCGCATCACCACGATAACCGTAGGCACGGCGGGCCATCTGCGGTGTCCAGCCCCCCATGGACATGTAGTAGTTGCTGCTGCCGTTATCATCCCACACCTGGTTGCTGCCGCGCTTGCGGATCGAGAAGATGTTGTTAGCGGTGGCGGTGGTGCCACTGCCGCCGATGACGGCGTTCTGGTGGCCGTTGCCGCCGGAGACCCACAGGTTCTCGCCAGTGGTCTGGTCCATGGTGTCAACGTTGCTGCCGTGGCACAGAGTACAGAGACCAGCGCTGTTTGCCAGGGTGGCGGTACTGTTCGGATCACCGCTGTTCTGGTCGATCCAGTAGCCGCCCTTGGTGGTGCTGTTGTTGGCTGCGGCGTTGGCCCGTGGCACCGTGTTGGTGGCGCCGCCAAAGCTAACGCTGAGCCAGGTCCCGGCCGCACCGCTACGCGGCGCGCCGTCCTCGTTGTAGGGGTTGCCTTTCCAGGTACCGCGCAGGTAAGGCTTGCCGGTGCTGCTGTCGCTGGCCAGCTTGTTCAGATCGTGAACATCGTGGCAGTAGGAACAACGGATGTTACCCACGGCATCCAGGGTTTCGGTCTTGGCGTAGTTGGCGCCGCTGACCGCCGAGGTGCCGGCCGAGTTGGCCGTATGGGTCGACTGGATGGCGCCGGTCTTGTAGCTGAAGACAGCACTGGTCCAGGTGGCACCAACCCAGTTGGACTGGTTGAGAGTGCCGTAGTTGTAAGTGATGCCGTCGGCATTGTTATTGGTGCCCCATTCGGAGACACCGGCGCCGCTGTGGCAATTCCAGCAGATTTCTGCCTCGGTGGCACCCGGGGCGGTGACAGCAACGCCCAGGGCGATCCCGGCTTCACCGTTGGCGGTGTAGTTGATGCCAACGATCGTATTGTTCGGAATCTCAATGGTGCCGCCACCGTGGCTGCCGTGGCATTCCTCACAGGTCAGGCCTGTTGTTGCCAGAGCATGCGGACTGTTGTCATTGACGGTGGTTGCATCACCAGGGTTGCCACTACCATCATGGCAACCGGTACAGGAGCCGCTGCCATACTCATGAGTCACGACGGTCAGTCCGGAGCTGGTCATCTGATGGGCGGCATCATTGGCATGGCAGGCCTTGGCGCAACCGGCAGTGCCGGAATCATATTGCGCACTCTGGCTGTTATCCGGTGCTGAGATACCGTTCATCTCGATGTTACCGTCACGGTGGTAGCTGACCTGGTACTGGTCACCACCGTTAGCGGTATTGTCCGTGGCCCCGTTGGCCAGGCTATAACCGTGACAGAGGTTACACTCGTTGTGCTTGCCGGCAATGTTGGCCGCACTGTGGTCAACCGGAGTCGCTCCCGTCACGTGCAGGGTTGTCGGAGTCGGCGGGTAACCATGGCACATATCACAGGATGCCGGTGTTGCGGTATCCCACACCTTGCTGATGTGACAACTCAGGTTGCTGCAGGTGTTGGTATTGGTGTTGTAGGTCGCGCTGGTACCGGCCACGGTGGTATCGAACCAGATATCGACCGTGCCATTGACATGGTCAGCGGTCCCGAAACCACGATCAAGGTGACAGGTACTGCACGGCAGATTGCCGCGAGTCGCATCAACGTGCTCAAAGTGCTTACCAACCTGAGAACCGCTGTTTGCACCACTGAGGTCACCGTCACCTGGAGTCGCCGAAGGCATACCGGTCGCCGTACCGTGGCAGGTACCGCAGACGGCTGTTCCGGCGTCTGTCCAGGCCGGAGTGTCTGTACCGTGACAATAGATCGCCGAACAGCTCAGGCCGTTGCCGGTGGTGACGCTGGTTCCGGCGGCTGCAGTGTAACCACCGCCGGTGCTGCGACCATCATAGGCGCCAGTGGTATCGGTCGTCGTGCCAAGAACAATATTGAAACCAACATTGATGTTGCCGTTTTTGGGCATTTCACCGGAGGTTTCCCATCCGGTATGGCAGGTGTTACAGCCGTAACCCTTGGTGGTTACGTGGTAAGCGTGCTTACCAGCGGTGCTGCTGCCGGTACCGACGCTGGAATCCAGGCCACCCGCATTGATTGGCGGATTGGCGTGACAGGAAACGCAGTCGGCTTTGAATCCGACTTTGTGCTGATGACACTTGATACAGTCGGCCTGATTGTAGTGATCGGTAACAGTCTGGCCACTGGTGTCATTGCGGTGATAGCTGGTCGCACTGTGGCAAACTTCGCAGATCTTGTTGGAGCTGGCATGTCCACCGGCATCATTACCGAAATCGGAGCTGCCATCTTCCACGGTTTGCAGGCTGACGGTTGCACTCAAAGCGCCATTCGGCATGTTGCTGCCATCGGGGAAGCTGATTTGCGCCTTGATCCGCTTAACGTTCCCGGTCTCCTTGTCATGGCAGGTGCTGCACTGGAAACCACCACCATAACCGGTGGAGGTGCCCCAGTCACCGGCATGCTTGGTGGTGCCGGGGAAGCGCAGGCTGTTATGCAGCATCGGATTATCGGCCCATGCGACAAGTTGAACCTGGGTTGTGTAGACCGCCGTGCCGATAACACCGTCGGTGCCATCGATATAGGTCATACGGACATCGTAGGTCGCACCGGTTGTCAGGCCGGTCAGGTCAATAACAACGGTTTCGTTTCTCGTTCCATCGGCATCGCCGGCACCACCATCGGCGGTCGGCGTGTTGGCGGCCGTTGTCCAGATGGTCGGTTCAGTGCTCAGCTTGTATTCCACCAGAAAGGTTCCGTTGCCATTGAGGTCATTGCAATAGACCAGCATAACGCGAATCGCGGTCAGACCGTTTTGCTGGGCATTCTGCACGGTCGGCTCCAAGGCAGGCACACGGGTTTCAAAAGTGCGGCTGAGAGGGGTCGAATAGACCGGGCTGGTTGCGCCACAATTGCCATCGGCCATGGCTTCAAAGTCCACTGTACCGGTGGACTTGTTGGTCGGGGTGTAGGTCGCGCCGCTGGCAACCCAGGCGGACCATGCCGTGCCGTTCTCACGCCAGCGCACCAGACCGTTGGTCGCACCACCGCCGAGATTGGCGGTGACGGTCACACCGGAAATTCCGATATTGCCCGCACCCGGATCGGGGCTGATGGAAACGCTGACCGTGCCGGATTCGACGCAGTTCTGAACCGTGACACTGGCTGTCGAGGCAGCCGAAACGTTACCGGCGGCATCTTTGGCATAGGCACGCAGAGTGTAGGTTGCGTAAGCACCAACGGTAACGCTGGTCGGAGCAGTGGGGCTCCAGCCAGCATCGGTCGCAAGCGGAGCCGTTGCGTTATCGACGGTGATCATGTATCCGGTCACGGCCACATTGTCCGATGCCGTGAAGCTGTTGATCGGAATCTCTAGCGGAGCCGCGGTGTCGGTAACAACAGCATTTACACTAAAGCTGTCGATGGTCGGCGCGGCCATGGTGTTGGTACTGACGTTAAGCTGCGAAGCGGTCAGCGGACCGCAGATGCCGGTGCCGGTGGCGTAGAAACTGACGGTGGTGGTGTTGTCGTCCTGGGCCGGGGTATAGACCCAGCCGTTGGCATTGCCGGCCGCCGGAGTGGTGCCGACGGTAATGCCGGTGGCGGTACCGCTGGCCGTGACGGTGACATCACCGGTGATCGGATCGGTGATCGGGTTCAGGGTCAGGGTCGCGGTTTCGGTGCAGGCGCTCCAGGTAAAGGGCGTCGAAGTCCCCGGCGAAACGATCTGGGCGACAGTGTCACCGTAGTAGGCGACGCCGCATTCGGTATCGAGGCCGCGGGCATAGAGGTTGTAGCTGTTGCCGTTGGTCAGCACCCCGGAGGCCGCGATCGGATCGGTGGTCCAGGGGATCACGGTATTTTCGGTCGCGCGGGCGTTTCCGTAGACGCGGATGGTGTCAAGGGCATAGTCGCCGGCAAAGCTGTTGGTGTCAAACACAAACCGCATCTGCAGGCTGCCGCTGGTGTAGGCGGTACCGCTACCGCCGACGGTCGTGGTCGAGACATAGTTCCCGCCATCGATACTGATGGTACCGTTGTTGAGATTGATGTCGGCGGTCTGCCAGCTGCCATTGTTATTGGCATCGGCACCGTTCAGAATCCACTCCGTGGTCCAGCCGCTCCCATCGTTGACTTCAAACGCCAGGCTGATGAGATTGCCACCCCAGCCCTGGAAGGCGTAGGAGATGTTCGGCTCGTAGGTATTGGCATCGAAGGCAGCGTTACGGGTAAAGGTCGCGTTGTAAGGGCCGGTACCGGATGACTCGATGAAAAGGAAACCGCCCGGAGGCGAGGTGCCGCTGTGCAGCGAGGTCGGGCCGGTGCCACCGGAACCGGTCAGGGTTCCGTCACCATTGGTGCTTTGTCCCGAGTTGAAAACATACAACTGGCCACCGGCGGTCCCGGCATCGAAGGTTCCCCCGCAATTCGCTGACGGGAAAGCGCTGGCTGTCCAGCTGGAATAATCGCAGACATCATCGGCGGTGTCGAAGTATTCGAGTTCCTCAAAGGGTGTGCCCGGCCCGCTCCCTTCCGTCACCTGGTATTCCATGGTGTTAACATCGGTCAATGTCACGAACGATGCCCCGCTGAAATCACCGGCGGCCGTGTTGGTGCCATTCCAGATAATCGACGACTGGATCGATTCGCTACAAGTATTATCGACGGTGACGGTGATACTGTCGGTGACATAACCGCCGCACTCGTCCTCGATGGCGCGCACGTCGACGGTGACGCCAGTCACCGGGGCGGTATTGCTGGTCGGGTGGGTATTGGCGGAATTCCACAAAGTCAGATCGGAGGTCCAGGCGCCGCCGTCGATGCTGTATTCGACGTTCGAGGCATTGGTCAAGTTGGTGGTGATCGCAATCGAACCGCTGACCGTGGCACCGTTGGTTGGGTTTGTCAGGGTGACGGCGGAGCCGTTGGTGTCGGAGCACAGCAAGGGATTGACCGTCGCCATTGCCAGGGCACAGCGGGTGTTTCCGGCAAAGGTGACGGTGCCGCTGACGGTGCTGCCGGTGGTGGCGCCGTCGCCGCCGGAACCGCTACTCTGCCCGGAGGCAACATCGAAGGCCTCGGTAAAGCCGGAAGGCGCAGTGGCTGTCTGGCTATTGACGCCGGCGATGTAGACGGCGTAGCCATCGGCCGCCGACGGGATGTTGGTGAAGGTGAGGCTGGTCGCGCCGCCACTGGCCTGGGCGTTGGAGCCGGCAATCGGTGTACCTTGATCGACGTTCTCGTAAACCACCACGCCGCACATCAGGTCACGGGCGTTGGTGGTCTGGCTGATCGTCGCCGTCAGGGTGGTGTTGCCGGCCGCGGCGATCTTCGTCTCATTGATATAGCCGATCCAGGCGGTCTGGCGCTGCGAGCCGTTGCTGGCGATGGTGGTGAAGGTCTGGCCGCCGTAGTTAGCATTAATGGTGTAGGTGCCGGGACCGGCGGTGCCGTACTCGGTGGTACAGCCGAGCACCATCAGGCGGTTGGTGCCGTTCCCTGCGCTCACCGTGCCGTTGCCGGTGGTCGCGGCGACGTTGATCACATTGGCCAGTGGCGTATCAACTACCACTGCGGCCTGGGCATTCGTCACAACCCCAAACACCAGCGCAAACACGGCCACCAAGGCCAGATGAGCAAATTTCAACATCCCTGATCTCCTCTGGATTTCATCTTTCATAGCCGTCCTCGCCTCGGATGCCATTGGCAACGGATTAACGCTTTCGTTCATCGAGCAAACGCTTGGTTTCATATAAAATCACTCCAACCGATGGAATTGACTGCCTGGCGTCAGGGGCTCCCTAAGCCCACCCAAACTTTCGTAACCCTAATTCAGTGCAGCCCGAGCCCGCCGGCCGCGTAATCGCTGCGGTGCACCGGTTTCGGGGCCAGCCCGTCGGAGCGGCTGCCACCGACGGTACGTCCCAACTCCTGCACCAGAGCTTCTCCGCGCCCGGTCAAAAATACCGCAAGGACGTGGCGGTTATCGGCATCGGGCAGGGTGCGCAACAGGTTGCGTCCCCGGGTGCGGGCGACGCCATTCTCCCACTCCACGTAACTGGAGAGAATCTTGACGTTGCGGCTGACCGTCCCCTGCGGCATGTCGAGCCGGGTGACCAGCTCGGGCATGGTGATGCCGGGGTTCTCGGCAACGGTCAGCAACAGGACGATATGCTGGATCGGCATCTCCCGATGTACCCGCCTGCGCAGCAACTCCATCGCCTCCAGCATGTTGGATACTTCCCTCATTCCCGACTCCTGCTTCCCTTCATTCTCTGCCCATTGCTCCGGCATGAGCTAAATAGTCTTCTGGCGTATTGACAAAATATTGACATGCCGGTTTTTAGCAATATTTATTCCAGCAGAAATTCACTCATTCACGGCCGGCGTCGCATGAAAAAATAAATTTCGATGCCAAATTTTTCCTTTTTAAATAATTTAAAAGAATATGGCGCTTTACAAGATGCAAGCAAATAGCAAAGGGTGTAACTTTTTTCAATTTAGTTTCGTGCTGATTCCTGTTTTAACCATAATGGCCAGTTTTTTCTAGCGCTACAGCTGATGTGCGAACAGGCAACAGGAAAACTTTTTTCACATGGTTTTTTGCTGGGGAGGGGGAGCGGAAATCGATGGGAGCGCCCGGCGGGAGGCGGGGCGACGCCGTCTAGGGGCGGTCCCACCTCGGGCATATGCCGGGGGGATGCGGGGATTGGCGGGAAGGGGACGGCCAGACGGAGAAAAAGGTCAATCCGTCTGTTTTTTCAGGCGTTTATTGAGTGCGGGGCGGGAAATGCCGAGCATGCCGGCCATGATCGTCTGGTTGCCGTCAGCGCGGCGTCCGGCCTCTTCGATCAGCTGATCGACGACTTCCTTGAGCGTCGGCAGACGGGTACCGAAGATCACCGCGGGTTCCAGTCCGTCATCCTCTTCGCTCCCCGGATAATGGCTGGCGGCGGTGTCCTGCGCATCCGCCCGGCCCATCAGGCGCTTGAAGGGCTCCATGGAGAGCTTGCGCGACTGGTGCAGGCCGACGGCGTCGAAGACCATGGCGCGCAGTTCCCGGACGTTGCCGGGAAAATGGTAGGTGGCGAGCAGCTTGGCGAGTTCCGCCGGCGGCGTCGGCTTGCGCTTGCCAAATTCCCGCGCCGCCTCGTCGAGAAAGTGGTCGAGCAGCAGCGGGATATCCTCGGGGCGCTGGCGCAGCGGCGGGATATGCACGTAGTGGGTGCGGATACGGTAGAAGAGGTCGCGGCGGAAGCTGCCGGCGGCCTGCAGCGCCTCCAGGTCCTGGTTGCTGGCGGCGAGAATCCGGGTGTTGACCCGGCGCGGCCGGTCGCTGCCGACCGGGAAGTACTCGCCGTCCTGCAGCAGGCGCAGCAGCTTGAGCTGCGCTTTCGGCTCCAGGGCGCCGATTTCATCGAGAAAGAGGGTGCCGCCATCGGCTTCCTCGACCAGACCCTTGCGCGCCTGCTCGGCGCCGGTAAAGGCGCCGCGCACATGGCCGAAGAGGGTGTCGGAGAAGACGTCATCATCGAGCCCGGCAACATTGACCGCCACCCAGGGGCCGTCCGGGCGGCTGATCTGGTGAATCGCCCGGGCGATCAGCTCCTTGCCGACGCCGCTCTCGCCGGTAATAAGCACAGGCTGAACGCTCCTGGCCACCGCCTCGACATACTGGAAAAGGCCGTGGAGCTTGTCGGAAGCGGTGACAATGGCGCTGAAGGCCTCGGGATAGTCGAGCTGCTCCTTCTGGAAGCTGACCGTCAACTTGCGATTCTCCCGCTCCAGTTCGAACATGCGCAGCGCCCGCTGGACGCCGGCCAGAAGCCGGTCGTCCTCCGCCGTCTTGACGAAGTAGTCGAAGGCGCCGAGCTTGATGCAGCAGACCGCCGTCTCGACCCGGTCGCGGCCGGTGAGGATGATGACCGGCACCTCCGGGTAGCTCTCCCCGATCTCCTTGAGCAGGTCCTTGCCGGAGAGATGTGGCATCGTCAAATCGAGGAGCACCAGGCTCACCGCCTGCCGGGCGAGGATCTCCATCACTTGGCGGCTGTCGTTGCACTTGAGGACGTTGGTGATGCCACCGTTGCGGGCCAGCATCAGCGCCATGCTGCGCAGCCAGGCCTCCTCGTCGTCCACCATCAGCACCGGCAGCGCCGGGTAGTCGGTTCCACGCATCAGTCTTTCTCCTTGGGTCGCGGCAGAACGGGCAGGGTCAGGGTGACCGTAGTCCCCTGGCCCGGCACCGAATCATATTTAAGTTTTCCGCCATGCTCACGGACGATCCGGTCCGAAACCGACAGGCCGAGGCCGGTCCCGCCCGCGTCCCGCTTGGTGGTGAAAAAGAGGTCGAAGATTTTCGACAGATCCTCCTGGCGGATACCGACGCCCTGGTCCCGGACAACGATCTGTACCAGGCCCTTATCCTCCAGCGCGCGCCCCGCAACGGCAAGTTCCCGCCCCGGCTCCGGCAGCGCTTCGCAGCCGTTGAGCAGCAGGTTGATCACGACCTGCTCCAGCCGCTGAAAACTTCCCATCACCGGCGGCAGTTCCTTGTCGATTTCAGTCACCAGCAACGCGCCGGCTTTTTTCACGGCGCTGGCGGTGAGCCGCAACGACGTTTCGATCACCTCCCCGATGGATACCGGCTCGAACTGGTCCGACTGGGCCGGGCGGGCGAAATTCTTCAGGTCTTCGACGATCGAGCGCACCTTGCGCGCCCCCTTCTGCATCTCCGCGATCGCTTCCGGCAGCTCCCGACGCAGGAGACCGAAATCGAGGCCGGCCAGCGACACCCCCCCCTCCCGGCGCCAGATCTCTTCCAGCAGGGGTTCGGCGTCGCGAAAGAAATCGCCAAGCAGGCCAAGGTTTATCAGGATCATGCCGTTGGGATTGTTGATTTCATGGGCGACGCCGGCCGCCAGTTCGCCGAGCGCCGCCAGCCGTGACGCCTGGTCCGCCTCGCGGCGCAGGTTCTCCTTTTCAGTGACGTCGTTGGCCATCACCAGCCGCGCCGAACGCCCGGCGAAGGGGATATCCCGCAGCACGATCTCCACCTCCAGTATCCGTCCGTCCTTGCAGCGGTGGCGCCAGTTGCCAACCTCTTCCTGGCCGGTCTTGGCCCGGAAGACCGATTCCCGCAGGCGTTCGATATCTTCCGGCGGGCGGATATCCATGATCGTCATCGCCAGGAATTCCTCGCGGGAATAGCCGTACTTGTCGATGGCGGTCTGATTGACGTCCCGATAACGCAGACTCTCCATGTCGACCACCCACATGGGAAGGGGTGCGTTCTGGAACAGCTGGCGATAGCGGTCCTCGGAGGAGCGCAGCGCCTTCTCGGCGGCAAGTTTTTCCGTCACATCGAGGGCGGAGGCGAGTACCGACCAGCGGCCGTTGAGCCGGAAGGGTACGACACTGACCTCGGCTTCAAGGGGACTGCCGTCCTTGCGGCGATGGGACCAGACCCCCACCGCCCGCGGAATCACCTGCCCCTCCCGCCCGTCGGCGATCAGCCGGGAGACCCCTTCCCGCACCACCTCGGCGTCCGAGTCCGGACGCAGGTCGAGGATGGTCAGGCTCTTGAATTCGTCCCGTGAATAGCCGTACTGGGCGATGGCGGCGTCGTTGATATCGGCAAACTGCAGGGTTTGCGCATCGTAGACCCACATCGGGATCGGGTTGCCGTTGAAGAGCAGCCGGTAGCGGCTGATCCCCTTTTCCGACTGGCGGGCCATGTGGTCGAGAAGCCAGTAGAAAAGGCAGCCAAACATGAGGCTGGTCGCCAGAACCCAGCCGAGAAAATATTCGACGCTGGCCCGGCCGCTGGCATAGATGGTACGGGCTGTCGTTACTTCCAGGCTCCCCCGGTGGCGACCCAGGATTCCCGGCAGGTCGACATGGCCGGAGATGGTCTCATCTCCAGCCCGAACCAAAGTGATCACTCCGGGTGGGCCTCCCGACTGCGATGCCAGGTGAATTTTCAGGTCAAGCAGGGCCAGCGATTTCAGCTTTTCTATCTTGCCGGGGGTCAGGGTGCGGGCAAAAATCATGGCACCCCGACTGGGTCCCGTTGCCGCCGTGGTGAGAATCGGTGCGACGGCCACCATCAGCGGGTTTTCCCCCCCTCCGAACAGGAGCCCGGCACGGGCCGAATCTGCCTGTCCGTTGCCGAGCAGGGACTGCAGAGCTGGTAGTCTTTCAGCCAAACCGGCAGGGAGCGCTGCCAGCCTGCGGGCCTCGAGGTCATAGCCCCGGGAAAAAAGGAGTTTCCCGTCGGGGGCGATGACGACCACCGCGGACAAGCGGTTCGACTCAAAGGTGTCGCCAGTGAAGTTGTCAGCCATCACCGTCGAACCAGGGGCGGCGGCAAAGGCATAGGTTTCGTCCCAGTAGGCTTCATCGACCAGCATCCGACGCAGGTATTCCTGGTCCTGGCCGAGGATATTGAGGGCCCGAACAGTCTGCTCGCGAATCCGTTCTTCTTCCAGTTGGCGGAAGTTGGCGAGGATGAAGCGGTCGGCGAGAATCCAGGCGATCAGGTTAAGGGCGACCACCACCCCGACAACCCACAGAAGACGGAACCGCCGATCGCTGACCAAGCTGAATTTTCCTGACCGTTTTTTTTTCAAACCATCTTTCATCAAACAAGTTCCCTTGCTTGCCAGGCGCAGATCTTGGAGAACTATTTCCATCCCTTTCTAACAGTCGCGAAGGGTGGGGGTCAACTGTTTCGATGTATGGAAGGATCAGGAGCCTGCTCGACTGGAGCCTAATACGGGCGGTCCCCACGGAAAGTGCTCGATCCAGGGAACCCGGGGAAGATAGGAAGTCAGGAGTGAGCTGTTACAACAAGTGATTTTTCAGCACTGGTGTTTCACACTTTATAGGCAATTAAAGTAGGCGCCGGGGTCAAGTCTTGCACTCACACATTTTTCCCTCAGCCCTCTTCACTGCCCGGCTTACCGTTGCGTAATGGGCCCCAAGAACCTCATTAGGCGCCGGGGTCAAGTCTTGCACTCACACATTTTTCCCTCAGCCCTCTTCACTGCCCGGCTTACCGTTGCGTAATGGGCCCCAAGAACCTCGGCGATCTCCTTCATCGCATACCCATAATCGACATAGGCACGATAGACAGCGGCATCCTGGGCCTGCCGGTTTGAAATATTTTCCGGGTTGAGAGCCATTCCGGTAAGGGACAAGCCCGGCCGTCGCGAGATAACTGCTCCACGGCCAGTCGGAGGGCGTTGACCTGAGACCGGCGGCCAAGCATATCCCCTTGACATATCCCACTTACCTTCTTTAAAATGAAACAGCAAAAACGAACGTTTCAAAGAGGCCGGAGGGATCTATTATGCCAAGCGTGCGAACTCGCGTCTTCAAAAGCAACAAAAGTCAGGCCGTAAGGTTGCCCAAAGCGATCGCTTTTCCTGATTCAATTCAAGACGTTGAAATTACTGCCATTGGAAATACACGAATTATTTCACCGGTTGGTCAATCCTGGGATGATTGGTTTGATTCCCCGGGAGTATCGGCAGATTTCATGGCAGAGCGCCAACAGCCCGACGATCAATTGCGAGAAAAGTGGCCATGCTGAAGTATATGCTTGACACAAATATCATTATCTACACGCTCAAAAATCGTCCCGCACAGGTCAGAACTATGTTCAAGCAGCATGAAGGCCAAATGTGTATTTCGACTGTAACCTTGGGGGAATTGGTTTTCGGCGCGGAAAATTCTCAGCAGATAGAACGAAACCTGGCAGACATAGAGTCAATGATATCCCGCCTCGAAGTCCTTCCGTTTGACAACAAAGCCGCACAGCATTTTGGGCAGATACGCGCCGACCTCTACCGCAAAGGGCAACCCATCGGACCCTACGATATGATGATTGCCGGTCACGCGAGAGCTTGTGGGTTGCAACTGGTGTCCAATAATGTAAAAGAATTTTCCAGGATACCAGGCCTTATCCTTGAAAACTGGGCAACAGCAACCCCGGATTCGGCAACATAAATCGGGGGACTTTGAGTGATCATGCCGGGGTCAGGTCTTGCACTCACACATTTTTCTCTCAGCCCTTTTCATTGCCCGGCTTACCGTTGCGTAATGGACCCCAAGAACCTCGGCGATCTCCTTCATCGCATACCCATAATCGACATAGGCACGATAGACAGCAGCATCCTGGGCCTGCCGGTTTGAAATATTTTCCGGCTTGAGCACCTCACGCAGAGTTGGGCGCATGGCGAGACGTTGCGGTTTCGGGATTTCTGGTTGCGACTCCTTGTCGCGCAACAGTGGTTCAAGGGCTTTGGCAAACTCTTCGGCACCAAGAATCGTGCGGCAGGACAGCGCATCCCAGGGATTGAATGAAATCTGATTTTGCTCAACAAATTCCCGATAAAGAACGCGCGCCTGATCATCGTTTTCAGAAAACTGAGCTCGTAACCAGATGACGCTCAGCCAATCAGGTACAGGGACAAGCCCGGCCGTCGCGAGATAACTGCTCCACGGCCAGTCGGAGGGCGTTGACGTGAGACCGGCGGCCACCGGATTCTGCACAATGTAGCGGCATAAGTTGAGAAGGTAAGTGTCCTTGTCGACCAGGATTGATTTGTAGCGCCCCTGGAAAAGATGCCCGACCGAACCGTGGCGCCGGTTGAAGGTCTGGGTATAGACACCATTAAGCTGACGCATCCCCCGCGACAGGTTGGCCTCGGGCGTTTCGATCAGCAGATGGTAATGGTTGCCCATCAGGCAGTACGCATGACAGCGCCAGTGATAACGACCAATGGTGGCCTCAAGAACCCGGAGAAAAACTTCTCGGTCGTCGTTATCGATAAAAATCGCCTGCCGGGCATTACCGCGCGAGGTGACATGATAAACCGCCCCGGGATATTCGATACGTAGTTGTCGTGACATGAAGTTACCCTAACACGAAAAGGGGTGATTGCAAGACTTGACCCCGGGATCTTCGTCTTCTTGCCTTGTCAAAACTGCCCAGAGTATGTAAAGTATGATTACATCATACTTAAAGGCAAAGGGAATCAATTATGCGCACGATTACCGCAACAGACCTGGCTCGGAACCTGCGTCAGGTGCTTGACCGGTTGGTCAGTGAACCGGAAGAAATCATTATTGAGCGAAACCAACGCCAGATCGGGCGACTGGTACCTGGGCCCGGTGAAATGACTGCCCTGGAAGCCATGGCTGATATCTACGCAACTCTGCCCCCTGAGGCCGGTAAAGGCTGGCTGGCCGACAGCCGCCGGGTCGACAAAGAGGGATCTCTTGCTGCGGAGGTTCGCGACCCATGGGGTTCCTGATCGATACCTGCATCTGGATTGATGTTGAGCAGGGCACCCTGACCCCCGCAGACATCGCCAACCTCACCGGCAACGAACCGGTCTACCTCTCCCCTGTCACCATCGCAGAATTGACATTCGGCGCTGAAATCGCCTCCGATCCCGGCGTCCGCCAAAAGCGTCTCGCTGCGTTGCGTCGCCTGCAACGCAAACCCCTGCTGACTATAGACGCCGGCACCGCAATAACCTTCGGCAGCCTGGCTGCGACGATCCAACTCCAGGGCAAAAAACCGCGCGGTCGAATCCAGGATCTCTGGTTGGCCAGCCAAGCCATTCAACAAGGCCACACCCTGTTAACTCGCAACAAACGCGATTTTGAGGACATCCCAGGACTTGATCTGGCCAGTATCTGAACCAAAAGGCCAAAGGGTTGCCACAAGATAGCTACAGGAGACCTGCCGCAGACTCCAAGAGGGGCATTGGGTCAAGTCTTGCATTCAAATAATTTCCTTTCAACCCTCTTCACTGCCCGGCTTACCGTTACGTAATGGACTCCAAGAACGTCGGCGATATCCTTCATCGCATATCCATAATCCATGCGGCATCCAGCTCCTGCCGGTCTAAAAACCCTTACGGTCGTCATCATCGATAAAAATCGCAGGCGGGCATTACCGCGCGAGGTGACATGATAAACCTAAACATCACCGGGATATTCGATACGAAGTTGTTGTGACATACGGTATCACAGTAATATGTGATTGCAAGACTTGACCCCTCGACCAGTAAAACCGACAAAGCGGTCTTCATCGGCAAGCCTGGGAACACCGGCCAGGGCAAGGATTCCCTCCAGAACCAAAAAGAGGAGAATGCCGGCACAAACAGCCAGAAGGTTTTTACTCAGCGTGCTTGAAATCATGACGTCATTATCGCTGTTCAGTAACGGCCTTTTCAAGAAATACTCAACAGCAGAGCAAAACAAATGGCCGCCCGTGTCGGGGGCGGCCATTTGTTACAGTGATATTAACGATGATTCTAGCAGGGGTGCACGTTGCTGCTGCCGACGATGCCAGGTTTCATATATTTTTTCATGATTGACTCCTAGAAAAATGGTTAGGCGGGGACACCACCGAAGCAGTGCCCCCATACATCATTACCAAGGCGTGACCGTGTTCCAACCCGCGCCGCGCGAGGTGGTGCTGTGGTCATCCGCCAGGCGGTGACAGTTCTGCGCCGTCGGCCACTGGGAGACATAGGTGCCGGTCCAGGGTGATGGTGCGCCGGGGGCTCCAGTGTTAAACGTATTGTCCCAGGTGTTCTGCTTGGTGTCGAGACAGTTGGTGATCATCAGCTTCGGCAGGCGGCTGGCGTGCGGGTTGTGGCACTTGCCGCAGTTGAAGGTGTGGTATTGACTCTGGGTAATCGCACCGACTGTTGTCGTGCTGTTGCCGGCCATTGTGTAGTCATCAACCTGCAGCGCCATACCGGCCGGCGGGTTATCCCACTGGAAACCAGAGAAATAACGGTGCTCACCAGACAGGTTCGGAGTAATGGCGATGCTGCCCGCATCACCACGATAACCGTAGGCACGGCGGGCCATCTGCGGTGTCCAGCCCCCCATGGACATGTAGTAGTTGCTGCTGCCGTTATCATCCCACACCTGGTTGCTGCCGCGCTTGCGGATCGAGAAGATGTTGTTAGCGGTGGCGGTGGTGCCACTGCCGCCGATGACGGCGTTCTGGTGGCCGTTGCCGCCGGAGACCCACAGGTTCTCGCCAGTGGTCTGGTCCATGGTGTCAACGTTGCTGCCGTGGCACAGAGTACAGAGACCAGCGCTGTTTGCCAGGGTGGCGGTACTGTTCGGATCACCGCTGTTCTGGTCGATCCAGTAGCCGCCCTTGGTGGTGCTGTTGTTGGCTGCGGCGTTGGCCCGTGGCACCGTGTTGGTGGCGCCGCCAAAGCTAACGCTGAGCCAGGTCCCGGCCGCACCGCTACGCGGCGCGCCGTCCTCGTTGTAGGGGTTGCCTTTCCAGGTACCGCGCAGGTAAGGCTTGCCGGTGCTGCTGTCGCTGGCCAGCTTGTTCAGATCGTGAACATCGTGGCAGTAGGAACAACGGATGTTACTCACGGCATCCAGGGTTTCGGTCTTGGCGTAGTTGGCGCCGCTGACCGCCGAGGTGCCGGCCGAGTTGGCCGTATGGGTCGACTGGATGGCGCCGGTCTTGTAGCTGAAGACAGCACTGGTCCAGGTGGCACCAACCCAGTTGGACTGGTTGAGAGTGCCGTAGTTGTAAGTGATGCCGTCGGCATTGTTATTGGTGCCCCATTCGGAGACACCGGCGCCGCTGTGGCAATTCCAGCAGATTTCTGCCTCGGTGGCACCCGGGGCGGTGACAGCAACGCCCAGGGCGATCCCGGCTTCACCGTTGGCGGTGTAGTTGATGCCAACGATCGTATTGTTCGGAATCTCAATGGTGCCGCCACCGTGGCTGCCGTGGCATTCCTCACAGGTCAGGCCTGTTGTTGCCAGAGCATGCGGACTGTTGTCATTGACGGTGGTTGCATCACCAGGGTTGCCACTACCATCATGGCAACCGGTACAGGAGCCGCTGCCATACTCATGAGTCACGACGGTCAGTCCGGAGCTGGTCATCTGATGGGCGGCATCATTTGCATGGCAGGCCTTGGCGCAACCGGCAGTGCCGGAATCATATTGCGCACTCTGGCTGTTATCCGGTGCTGAGATACCGTTCATCTCGATGTTACCGTCACGGTGGTAGCTGACCTGGTACTGGTCACCACCGTTAGCGGTATTGTCCGTGGCCCCGTTGGCCAGGCTATAACCGTGACAGAGGTTACACTCGTTGTGCTTGCCGGCAATGTTGGCCGCACTGTGGTCAACCGGAGTCGCTCCCGTCACGTGCAGGGTTGTCGGAGTCGGCGGGTAACCATGGCACATATCACAGGATGCCGGTGTTGCGGTATCCCACACCTTGCTGATGTGACAACTCAGGTTGCTGCAGGTGTTGGTATTGGTGTTGTAGGTCGCGCTGGTACCGGCCACGGTGGTATCGAACCAGATATCGACCGTGCCATTGACATGGTCAGCGGTCCCGAAACCACGATCAAGGTGACAGGTACTGCACGGCAGATTGCCGCGAGTCGCATCAACGTGCTCAAAGTGCTTACCAACCTGAGAACCGCTGTTTGCACCACTGAGGTCACCGTCACCTGGAGTCGCCGAAGGCATACCGGTCGCCGTACCGTGGCAGGTACCGCAGACGGCTGTTCCGGCGTCTGTCCAGGCCGGAGTGTCTGTACCGTGACAATAGATCGCCGAACAGCTCAGGCCGTTGCCGGTGGTGACGCTGGTTCCGGCGGCTGCAGTGTAACCACCGCCGGTGCTGCGACCATCATAGGCGCCAGTGGTATCGGTCGTCGTGCCAAGAACAATATTGAAACCAACATTGATGTTGCCGTTTTTGGGCATTTCACCGGAGGTTTCCCATCCGGTATGGCAGGTGTTACAGCCGTAACCCTTGGTGGTTACGTGGTAAGCGTGCTTACCAGCGGTGCTGCTGCCGGTACCGACGCTGGAATCCAGGCCACCCGCATTGATTGGCGGATTGGCGTGACAGGAAACGCAGTCGGCTTTGAATCCGACTTTGTGCTGATGACACTTGATACAGTCGGCCTGATTGTAGTGATCGGTAACAGTCTGGCCACTGGTGTCATTGCGGTGATAGCTGGTCGCACTGTGGCAAACTTCGCAGATCTTGTTGGAGCTGGCATGTCCACCGGCATCATTACCGAAATCGGAGCTGCCATCTTCCACGGTTTGCAGGCTGACGGTTGCACTCAAAGCGCCATTCGGCATGTTGCTGCCATCGGGGAAGCTGATTTGCGCCTTGATCCGCTTAACGTTCCCGGTCTCCTTGTCATGGCAGGTGCTGCACTGGAAACCACCACCATAACCGGTGGAGGTGCCCCAGTCACCGGCATGCTTGGTGGTGCCGGGGAAGCGCAGGCTGTTATGCAGCATCGGATTATCGGCCCATGCGACAAGTTGAACCTGGGTTGTGTAGACCGCCGTGCCGATAACACCGTCGGTGCCATCGATATAGGTCATACGGACATCGTAGGTCGCACCGGTTGTCAGGCCGGTCAGGTCAATAACAACGGTTTCGTTTCTCGTTCCATCGGCATCGCCGGCACCACCATCGGCGGTCGGCGTGTTGGCGGCCGTTGTCCAGATGGTCGGTTCGGTGCTCAGCTTGTATTCCACCTGGAAGGTTCCGTTGCCATTGAGGTCATTGCAATAGACCAACATAACGCGAATCGCGGTCAGACCGTTTTGCTGGGCATTCTGCACGGTCGGCTCCAAGGCAGGCACACGGGTTTCAAAAGTGCGGCTGAGAGGGGTCGAATAGACCGGGCTGGTTGCGCCACAATTGCCATCGGCCATGGCTTCAAAGTCCACTGTACCGGTGGACTTGTTGGTCGGGGTGTAGGTCGCGCCGCTGGCAACCCAGGCGGACCATGCCGTGCCGTTCTCACGCCAGCGCACCAGACCGTTGGTCGCACCACCGCCGAGATTGGCGGTGACGGTCACACCGGAAATTCCGATATTGCCCGCACCCGGATCGGGGCTGATGGAAACGCTGACCGTGCCGGATTCGACGCAGTTCTGAACCGTGACACTGGCTGTCGAGGCAGCCGAAACGTTACCGGCGGCATCTTTGGCATAGGCACGCAGAGTGTAGGTAGCGTAAGCACCAACGGTAACGCTGGTCGGAGCGGTGGGGCTCCAGCCAGCATCGGTGGCGAGCGGAGCCGTTGCGTTATCGACGGTGATCATGTAGCCAGTGACCCCGACGTTATCGGTCGCAGTGAAGGTGATCGGCGTGATCACCAGCGGCGCTGCGGTGTCAACGACTGTGGCCGGAGCGCTGAAGGTGTTGATGGTCGGCGCTTCGGCACGATTGAGATTGTAGGTTGCGCTTTTGACGGTTTCGGCCGCGCCGAACAGGTCGGTCGAGGCGTAGCGCAGGTAGCGCACGACGTTGCTGTCGGCTACCCCGGCTACGGTGACCGCCGTCCCGGTTCCGAACGTCAGGCCATTCGAGCCCGGGGTACAGGTATTGGTGGCATCGACGCAGTAAACCGTGCTCGCCACACCGACGCCGGCATCGGAAGGGGTCAGGGTGACGTTCTGATCGCTGGTGTAGGTGCCGGCCGCCGGCGCCGCGGTGGTAACCGGAGCAGTCGCGTCGACGGTACGTGATAGAGCAGTGCCGGTGGTGGGGCCGCCACCAAGAGAACTGGCCCGGATGTTCAGCGTTACCGCGCCGGTCAGGCCGGTCACCGTTGCCGTGCAGGTGTAAGGTGAAGAGGCACCGGAGATGACGCCGGCACTCCAGGTCGAACCGTTGGTGGTGTACTGACAGGTCGGAGTCGACTGCGGCTCGGTGATCGCCGCGCTGAAGGTGACATTAGCCGGAACATAGGTTGCCGTGTTCGCCGCCGGGCTGGTGATGGTCACGGTGCCGACGGACGGGGGCGTGCTGTCGGTAACTATGTACGGGTTCAAGGTTATTCCGGCCAGACCTGAATAGGCATTCGCAATGCTGACCAGATTCGGCAGGGTCGTTCCGGCCGTCGCATACGCCTTGTCCGAGATCCCGGCGTATGCTGTACCCACCGCTGTTTCCCCATATTCCGTGTAGGCCTCGTTGGCGCCAAGGCTCGTCAGGGTTTGGCTGGCAACTGAGCCGACAATGCCATACCCGCCGGCATTCACGTTGATCGCGGTACTCCAGTTGTAGTTGTTTACCGTGGTTGTCCCGGAATAGATATTCCCGCTGGCGGTGACCGGCGTCGTCTGATCAACGCCTCCGTAGGTCGCCACATGCAGGATGTAACCGCTGCCGATATTGTTGGAACTAATGGTGATCGTATTGTCGGTCGCAGCCGCGAGCTGGGATTCCTTAAGGGTCGCGATCCAGACTTGGCGGCGCTGATTGTTAGCAGAATTGACAGCCGGGGTGGCGGTCTGCCCGCCGTAGGTCATGGTTATCGTCGTCGACGTGGTGTTATTAGTGTGCGCCTGCACCATCAGCACCACCAACCGATTGGTTCCAGCCGGAGGAACGTAAGTCGCGGTCGAATTGTTCGTCGTGGTGTTCGTAATTTCCGCCGGATTGGCGAAACTCTCCAGAACCGAGACTGCAGCCTCGGACATCCCGGCTACCCCGAAAACAAAAAGTAACGCCATCACGGCCACCAAGGCCAGCTGTGCAATTCTCAACATCCCTGCACTTCTCCGGATTCCATCCTTCATAGCTGTCCTCACCTCGTTATCACTCGGTCGATTCATATGTCGATAATTCACTTGTGAATTTTTTTTGGCAAAAAAAACTTCCCTGCCAACGTTCATTTTTTCCATCGTCAAACCTCCTACAGGGAAGTCGTAAGTTCCATGTCAAGGCCGGGGGGCGGGTTCCGCCCCCCGGCTGTTCACCAATCGAGTTACTTCGGCAGGCCGGTGTGGCAGGCCTGGCAGTTGTTCTGCGGCGTCGCCCAGGTGGCTGCGTTGCCGTTGTGGCAGGCGACGTTGGAGCAGGTGCCGCTACCGCTGACGTAGCTGGCAGAGGTCAGATTGACCTTGGCCAGATCGTAGGAGTTGTTGGCCTTGTAGCCGTTGGGACGGGTCCAGGAAGCACTCAGGTCGGTGACGCTGGTGATGTCGTCACGAACCTGGGCCCGGGACTTGACCGCGATGTTCTGGAAGACCACATCATTGTTGCCATTGACGTGGCTGTTGTAGCCGGTAATTACCAGTGCCTGGTCGCCACCGGTACCGCCGGTGGTATGGCAGCTGGCGCATGCCGGGTTGTTGGCGTTGAACCAGTCGTTGACGGTGCTGTTGTGGCAGCTGTTGCAACTGATGACCGTCGAGGTCGCGCCATCGCCGTGGGCGCTCGGTGCCGTGGCGCTGGCGCTCTGCAGCCCGGTGGTACCGGTGTAGAGGTCGCTGGCATGGATACCGACAGCGTGGACCGTATGCGCCGCGGTGGTCGGGGTGTTGCCATGGCACTTGCTGCAGATGTCACCGGCACTGAATCCAAGCGTCCAGCTCGGGTTCTCGGCTGGGGCGGCGCCTTGACCGTTGTTATGGCAGGCATTGGTGGAGCAGGAACCCCCGCTGTAGTTGACTCCGGCGGCGATCTCGCCGACCACGTTGTTCAGGTGCGTCCCCTGGTGGCATTGGCCGCAGGCGAAGTCGTAGCCAGTGCCGTCCGCCTTACGTGTTACGGACCCGTAGCTGCTGTCCATGGTCGCCACGTGCGCCGGGTGATTGGCGCTAGTGGGTGGCGAGGCGCTGAAGTCAAGATCCTTAACGCCGCCACCGATATGGCAGTCGCTGCAGGCGAGGCTGGTCCCGGAAGTCCAGTCGCGGCCGTCGGTGACGTTGTGGCAGTTGTTGGAACAGGTGCCGGTGGCGCTGGTGTAGCTGGCGATCTTGTTGGCCACCGTTGCGCTGCCGTTGATATGGCCGCTATGGGTCGCAGTCTGCGCCCCTGCCCCGTGGCAGGCGTCGCAGTCGCTCGGGACATACGCATTGTTCGCGTTGTTATGGGTGGTGTGGATGGTCGCCGTCGCTGCCGGAACCGCATTGGCGAGAACGCCGTCATCCGTGCCATTGTTATGGCAGGAGGTACAGGTGACCGAACCGGCACTGCCCCAGTTCGGGCTGGAAGCACCGTGGCAGGAAGTGGCGCAGGTGCCGTTGTCGACACCGTCGCCGCTGTAGTTGACGCCGGCGGCGCCGTTGCCATCGGTGTAGGTGAAGCCGACACCAATGTTTACGGTCAGGTTTTGGTGGTTAGCCGCCCCGCCGGTGGCCGAGTAGCTGTTGGCCCCGGTATGGCAGGATGCGCAGTCGGCGAAGTCGCCATCGTTGTTGGCGTGCTTGGCGTGGCTGCCGGCGACGCTGCCCGAGGGGAGCGGGCCGGTGCCGCCGGTATTGTGACACTTGCCGCAGCTGATGGTGCTGGCGGCCGCCCAGGTCGGGGTGGTCACGCCGCTGTGGCAGCGGATATTTGAGCAGGTGGTCGAGGCCCCAGTACCGGACTTGCCGGCGGCGAGGTTCTCGTAGGCATAGGTGGTATTGAAGGCCACGTCAAAGCTGCCATTCAGATGGCTGCCGCCGCCGATGATCGCACCGGCATTGTCAACCGTGCCGTTATGGCAGGCGAAGCAGTCATTGGCGCCGGTCTGCGGCAGGGAATTGCTTCCGGTGTGTGCGGAGTGCTTGTTGCTGGTATTCGGCCAGCCGCCGGCACCGGAGGCAGTGTAGAGGGTCTTGCCGCTGGCGTTATGGCAGTCGGCGCAGTCGAGGGTCGGCCCGGCGGTCCAGTCACGGCCGTCAACGACAGCGTGGCAGGTGGTGGCACAGGTACCGTTGGCGGCGAGGGTCGCACTGGTGACCTTGTTCGCCAGATTGCGGGTGCCGTTGATGTGAGTGGCGGTATTGGCGGCGGTGTGGCAGTCGCCGCAGCTGCCGGTGACATAGTTGGTGGAGGCGAGATGGACCCCGTGCTTGTTGCTGGTCGGAGTCCCCTCGTGACAGATGGAGCAGTTGGCCGATGCGGTGTTCCAGGTCGGAGTCTGAACCGGAGTCGCCGCTGCGGTGCCGTTGTTATGGCAGGTGCTGGTCGAGCACTTGCCGAGGGTACCAAGAACATCCGTCGCTGCAGGTGTGTAATTCATACCCGCCAGGAGGTTGACCGTGTTGTTAAGGTGCGCGTTGCTGACCGGCAGGGTGCCGTGGCAGCTGGCGCAGGAAACGGCGAGACCGAAGGTGGTCGTTGCTCCCATGTGCTCGTCATGGCTGCCGGTACCCGGGTCGGTGGCGCTGTGGCAGAGGGTACAGGAAGCGGTGGAGACCATCCAGGTTGCGCTGTAGGTGGTGCCGCTCGGGTTATGGCAGGCCGCGTTATTGCAGCTATCGGTGCCATTCCAGCCGGTGATGGTTACGGTCGCATTATTCTGGACCGGGTTGGTCCGCTCGAGCAGAGTGGTCCCAGTGATGTGGGTGGTGTCAGTCGGATCGGTGCCGTGGCAGGTGGCGCAGGCGAAGATGCCGCCGGTGCCGAAGTGATTGCCGTGGTCCGCCGAAAGCGCGGTGGTGGCAGCCGTGTTACCGGCGGCGGTCGGCGTAGTGCCGGTCGCATAGTAATGGCAGTCGTCACAGGCCAGGGCGTTGGTATTCCAGGCCGTCGACGGATCGGTACCGGTGGACTTGTTGTGGCACCCCGAGGTGAGGCAGGTACCGGTCACGTCATTACGGGTCGCCGTCGAGTAGGTGACGCCAACCAGGTCAACGTTGCCGGTGTTGTGGTTGCCGGTGTAAACCGAGTAGCCGGCCCCGGCGTTATCGCCATGGCAGGGATAACAGGTGGTCTCGTCGGCGAGGCTGGCGCCATGCTGGTCATGGGCGCCGCTGGAGCCGGTGGTCGATTTCCCGCCGCTATGACAGGAGCCGCAGGTCGCGTTGATCGAATCCCCGACCACCGCAGCAATGGTCCAGGCGGTGTCGGCGAAGTTGTGGGTCCCGTCGGCGGTGGCATGGCAGGTTTGGCACAGACCGCTGGTCTCGTTGTAGGACCCGGCGCTGTTAACCTCGATGGTGGCGTTACCGTGCTTGCTGGTCCCGCCCCAGTCGTTGCTGCCGAAGGCGAAGGTGTAATTGCCGCTGGTCGCTTCGAGACCATGGCAATCCTTGCACTGGTAGGTGGTGCCGGTGCCGTGCATCGACTGAGTCCCGGCACTGGTGCGGTGAATGACGCCGCCGTTCCAGGTCTGGCTCCAGTCGCCGTGGCAACCGGCGCAGGCGGTGGTGGCGGTGGTGTAGAAATTGGCACTGCTGTTCCACTTGTGAGCCCAGTCGTCGCTCAGCGTGGTGTGGCAGGTAGTGGTGGCGCAGGTACCGGTGTTATCGGCAGACTGGGTATAGAAGGCGGCGAGACCCATCTGGGTGGTCTGGCCGACACCACCGGTGAGGGTGCCGTTAATGTGGGTCGCCTGGGCGGCAACCGTGGTATGGCAGGCGGCGCAGCCGCCGGAGAGGCTTTCGTTGTGCCGCTGACCGGAGACGGTTGGCGTCACGTTGTGGAGACCGGAGGCCGGCAGATTGGCGCCGCCGCCGATGTAGCTGCCGCTGTGGCAGTCAGTGCAGCCAGGCGCCGGAGTCGAAGTGGTAAAATTGGCGCTGCCACCGTGGCAGCTGTTGGCGCAGGTGCCGGTACCGGCGTTGTAGGTCGTGATCTTGGCGCCAAGGGTCGGCGCGGTCACGGCACCGTCGATAGCGCTGTGGGTCGTACTGTTGTTGTTATGGCAGTCGGTACAGTTGGCGCCGGTGACATAAGCGGTGTTGTCGGTATGGGCCTGGTGGGCCCCGACGGCCGGCGGGAAGCCGGTGAAGAGGGTCTTGCCGGTGGCGTTATGGCAGTTGGCGCAGTCAAGCTTGGCGCTGTCCTTCCAGTCGCCAGCCGCGGCTGCGTTGACCAAATGGCAGTTATTGGCGCAACCGCCGGAGGCGCCATCATAAACGACAGTATCATCAACGGCCCCGTCAATATGGGTTGTTGCAGTTTCGGCGGTGTGGCATTCGGCGCACGCGTTGGCGACAAAGACGGTGTTGGCAATATGGACGTCATGGCGACCGGTCGCCGGCGCGTAGCCGTGGCAGATGGTGCAGTCGTCAGCACTGCTGGCAGCGCGACCCCAGACCGGGGTGGCGACGGCGGCGCCAAGACCATCCGTATGGCAAAGGGTGGTCGAGCAGCCGTTGGCCACGAGGTTGTTGAAATCAATCGCTGCGGCAAAGTCAACCGCGCCATTGCGATGGGCATTGGAGGCCGGCAGCGTATCGTGGCAATCGGCGCAACCGACGGTCTTGCCGAAGGTGGTCGGGACAGTGGCAGCGAGGTGCGAGGTGTGGCTGCCGGTGGCCGGGTCGGTTTCGCTGTGACAGAAGGCGCAGCCGACCGCGTTGGCCACGGTCCACTCGGCGCTGTAGGTGCTGGCCGAGGGGTTGTGGCAGGCGATATTATTACAGGTGGCGTTAGTGCCGGCACTGGTCGGATCGACGCCGGTAGAGCCAAGGGCGGTTGCGTCGAGGGTCGCCTCGTAAGCAATGGCGGCAGCCATCCCCTGGACCTTGGCGAGCTCAGTGGCCCCGGTCCGATCGGTGATGTGGGTGGTGTCGGTCGGCAGCGTCCCGTGGCAGTCAGTACAGACGGCGTTGGCGGCGAAGTGGGTGCTGTGGCTGCCGCTCAGGGCGTTGGCGTCAGCATTGTTGCCGGCCAGGGTCGGGGTGGCCGACTCGTAATGGCAGGCGTCGCAGCCAAGGGCAGTGTCGGTCCAGGCGGCGCTCAATCCGCTGGTGCCGTTGTGACAGGCGCTGGCGCAGGTGGAGCCGTTGTAACCGACGGTGGTCGCAAGGATGGTGGCCCGACCGGAGGCGTTGCTGTGGTTGAGGCTGTTCCCCTGGTCGGTGGTGGTGTTGTAGGTATAGCTGGCGGCGCCGGTGTGGCAGAACTCACAGGCGCTGCGATCGGCGGTGTCAAAAATCTTGCCGCCGGCATCGGCGAGGAAAGAGTCGGGCGCATGCAGGGCATGGGCGGCGGTATTGGGCGGGAAGCCATGGCAGCTGTCGCAGGAGTCGCCGCCACCGACGGCAAAGGCGTTAACCGGGTTGGTGTGCGAGAGGTGGCAGCTGAAGCAGTCGGCCCCTTCGTTGTGGGCGATGCCGCTATTGGTCTTGTTGTTGTGCTGGTTGGTCTGGTTGGCTGCCGTGTGGCATGTGGCGCAGATGTCGTCGCCGTTGGCGGCGTCGATTTCGTCGTAGGAATTGGCGCCGGTGGTGGCGGAGAAGACCACCGTGCCGCTGAAGGCAGTCGAAGTCGCCTTGACCATGTAGATGTTGCTGCTACCGTGGGGATCGTGGCAGGTCACGCAGGTACTGCCCTGGTGGCTGACAAGGGCGCCGTGGCAGGAACCGCAGGAGAAGGCGGGCTGGAGACGCTTATCGCCGGTACCACCGGTGAGGTGGCCACCCTGGGTCTTGTCGTGACAAGCGAGGCAGTCGAGGGCAGCGGCAGGGTTGCCGCTGACGTTGTAGGTGCCCGTCGCTTTGTTGTGGCCACCGCTGAGAGCAGTCGACTTGTCAACAACTCCGGCCATGGTGGAGAGGGTACCAGTGTGACAGGTCGCGCAATCCACGGAAGTGGGAATGTTCCAGTTGGGCTCGGGCTCGCTGCCATCGACACCGTGGCAGCTGTCGCATACCGAGCCCTGGAGATTGGCAACCATGCTGATAGCGCCATCGATATGGTCAGCGCTGTTGGTACCGGCATGGGTATGGCAGACATCGCAGGAGAGCTTCGGCCCGTCAGCATCGGTGACGTGTTTGGCATGGGCACCGGTGGCCGGAGCAGGGCTGGTCCCGCCATCGTTATGACAGAGGGTACAGGTGGTCATCGCCGCGTTGTTGCCGTTATCCCAGTCCGGAGTGATGTAGTTGCTTTTACCATCCGAGTGGCAGTAGGCGGTCTGGCAGGTGCCATCGGTAGCGTAGGTAATCGACCCGGTGAGACCGGCCGCGGTGAGGTCGCCGACCACATCCTTGTTACCATCAACGTGGATGCCGCCGATCGCCGTGGTCACCAGGGCGGTAGCGCTGGTAGCGGTGGAATTGTGGCAGACCGCGCAGGAATAGGTTCGATCGAGGATGGCATTGGCGGTGGCGCCACCAAGATGTTTCTGGTGAGCGGCCGAGTTGCCGGCATTGTTCATGGAGGTGGCGTCGTTGCCGTGGCACGCCTGGCACTCGGTCACGGTGCCGATGATAGCCCCGGCCCCTCCGGCCCAAACCGGTGCAGCGGCGTAGGCAATGGAACCGACCCGCGGAGCACCGTTACTGTGGCAATAGACGGCCGAACAGGAACCGGAGCCAGCCGTATTGTAAATCGGGTTCGGGGAACTGATATTGGTCGGCGCGGGGAGCAAACCAATCGCGTTATTGAGGACCTGCTGGAAGGTGCCGCCGTCGTGGTTGCCGGCGCCAGGAAGGTCGGTCAGTTTGCCGGAATCGACACCGTGGCAGACCTGGCAGCCATATTTGTACTGGTTGGGTCCGCCATTGGCGTGAGCGGCGTGAGGCGTGGTGTTCTCGGCCTTGAACACTCCGGAAGTGGAGTAGTTGTTGCCGGTGTTCTGGGTGCTGTGTGCATACCCGCCGGAGGTGACACTGCCATCGGCATCAAGATAAGGGGCGTAACCGTGGCAGGAACCGCAACCGGGACCGAAGGAGCCACTGGCCTGGTCATGGCTGTGGCAGCTGGCGCAGGCGAGGCTGGTGTCATGGGCGGGAACCGCCGCAAGGTCGTGACAGGAGAGACAGATAGCACCGTTGACACCGGTACCATTGTCATAGTTGGTCATGGTCGTCGGGTCGGCAGTGTAATCAAGAAAAACATCGCCATTGACATCAGCCATCGGGGAAGTCGGGAGACGGATCTTCTTTTTCAGCATGAAATAGTTGGCGCTGCCGGTGGCTGTGTACTCATGGCCACCATGGCAGACCATACAACCCAGAGGTGTCGTAGCCATGCCATGTCCCTTGTAGGTATGGCAGGCCTGGCAGAGGCTGTCACCGAGAGCCGGGCTCCCATTGTCGGGACCGTTCCCCTTGAGGAGACGACCGTCGCCGGCGCCGCCACTGCCAAAGCTGTCGACGGTCGTAGCATCGGAATCGACATAGTGAACCCCGTGGCAGGTGGAACAGGAGACCTTGCCATTGGCATCGAGGAGAATGGCGGAATTATAGATATTAGTGATCGGCTGAAATCCGGGAGCAGCCGGATTATAGGCAACGTTAACCGGATGGGTCATGAGGCCGTGAGCAGGGGTTTTGTCAAAGCCGACATGGCAGGCCTTGCACAGCTGGTCGGTCGAAGTGATCCCCACCGGGTAGAGCTTGGGATTGGTAGCGCTGTCACCATGCGGGTTGTGACAACGGGTACAGGTCACCTTGCCGGTCGAAGTGCCATAACGCGAGTAGAAACCAGGATAGGTGGCCGAAGAGGGCGCCTGGGCCCCGGCCTGGGGAACCACATCGGTCGGTGCCGCCCAGTTATGGGAACTGCCAGGGAACCCGGCGACACCATGCCCATAAAGGTTGCTCGCCTCCTGGGGAAGCATGCCTTTGCTCGGCGTAATGGTCTGGCCGGTGCTGAAGACATGTGTTTGAGTGGGGCTATTATGGCACTGGCGACAGACCTGCGCCGTCAGGTCCGTAAAAGAGACCCCGGCAATATGGCAGGTCTTACACTCAAACGCATGGACAGCCACCGCCTGGGAAGTTCTTGGCAAAAGGACCAACACCGCCAATACGAAGCAGGCTGCCAGTATCTTCGATCTCATGGGCACACTCCTAACAGGACCAAGAATCATTAAACCCGTAAACTACAGTCATATTTAATGAAAGTCGTCTTTACTTGTTATGGCAGGCCAGGCACAGGGCGCTGCCGGTATTCGGCCGAATCAAAAACGGCCGGTAAGCAGTGTTGGTGATGTAATCGACGTGCGGGTCGTGGCAGGAGGAACATTCGACCCGGTGATCAGCACCGAAAAACCGCACTCCTTCACCCTGCCAGCCCAGGGCGCTGGTGATGTCCACGGTGGTTCCAACCGACCGCAACTGGCCGACCCGGGCCCCGCCAGGCTGATAAATGGCGTCCCCCAGCACTGAATCGTAACTGAAGGAAATGGGATGATCGTCGCTGAGGTCCGTGCCAAGATTGGGACCACCTGCACCGAGGTTGATGATGTGAGTATCGGTAGGATCGCCCATCATGACAAAGGTAGTCTCCGGGATTCCGATATCGTTGCTGGTATTGAGCAGGTGATTGACGGAAATGGTGCCATCGTGACAGGAGAGACAGAGCAGCGACTCGTCGTTAACCGGTCGGCTCGCCGAGAGTCCCTGCAAATAACTGGAGAGGGTCACGCTGTTGTACTGGGTGTAGGTCGAGGCGCCTGGCAGGCTGCGGTTCCAGAGCGGCCCGGTGGTGTTGCCGCCGTGCGGCGTATGACAGAAAATGCAGACCTCATCCTCGTTGGTCGCGTAGGATGCCATCCCAGCCACGGGCCCGGTAGTCGACAGATTGTGCCAGGTATTAGCCACACCGGCCGTTCCCTTGGCAAACGCCAGCCCGGAACACAGCAACAGCAAACAACCCGAAACGACAAGTCCTGATACCAGTTTTTTCATTTATTTATTCCCTGACCATAAGTTAATAAATTAAAACCTTGAAATTTAGTTGCTGGCACGTCCCAATACCTGCCGGCCCTATAATTAATCGTGGTCCTTGTCCTTGTCCTTGTCCTTGTCCTTGTCCTTGTCCTTGTCCTTGTCCTTGTCCTTGTCCTTGTCCTTGTCCTTGTCCTTGTCCTTGTCCTTGTCCTTGTCCTTGTCCTTGTCCTTATCCTTGTCCTTATCCTTGTCCTTATCCTTATCCTTATCCTTGTCCTTATTCTCGCCCTTAAACTGGCCACCGGCCAGATCGAGAATATTAAGCAGTTCGGTTGTTTCGGTGCTGGTTGCAACAGTTGCCAAAACAGTCCGAATGGCGCGATCGGCACCTTCCACACTGAGCTGGCCACTCTCAAGACCGGCCGCAATGCCGGCCAGAGCCGTTGCATCGGCTGCGGATGCAAGGCCATTAGCAACCTGGGTCACCTTCCGCGCCAGAGCGCCGGCAAACGCAGGGACAAGTTCATCTGATCGGCCAGCCGCAAGCTGAAGGCTTCCGGAGCTGAGACCAATAACCAGGTCAATTCCAGGCCCGCCATCAAGGTTGCAGCCGGCGAGGCCAAACAAACCTGGTGTCTGGATCGGGAGGAGATCTCGCACCGCCCAGGTTCCGTCGGTTTGAACACCCAGCAGGACCAGGTCACCGCCAATATTGGCGAGGAGTTCCCGCTCCCCATCCCCATTCCAGTCGATGACGAATGGGACGACGGCGCCGGAAAAGCTGCCGAGCAACTGGCCAGCAGCCAGCTCCGGGACGGCATCGGAACCGAGATTGCGGAACAGGACCAACTGTCCGGCACCGGAACCGACCAACAGATCCTTGGCCAGGTCACCGTCAAAGTCGACGACTGCCGGGACCGACGGGCCATCGACGGCAAGCGTGCTTCCACCAACGATTGCAAGGGTGACTCCGGCGGCAAAACGCGGGGCGTTTTCAGTGCCGACATTGAGGAGGAGCTTTACCGTACCGTCAAAGGAACCGATCAGGAGGTCCTTAGCGTTATCGTTATTCCAATCGACAACCGCGGGAGTTGCACCGGGAGCGAGAATCAGCCCAAGGTCGGTTCCGGCAGAGAAGCCATCCGCTGAGCCAGCGAAGAGCTGCAGCGACCCGGACTCGTCACCTACCAGCAGATCAAGGTTGCCATCGTTGTCAAAATCGACAAGGGTGGGGCTGGCACTGCCGGCGACCCCGGCCGGGAGCCCGGCAGCGGACAACGAGCTGAGCTGCATTGAGGAAACGGTCCAGGCAGGAAGCAACTGGGCATTGACAGCTACCGCACCCTGCTCGGGAAGGGTCACCACCGTAAAGAAGGGTTCGAAACCGGCAGTTTCAACCACCACCGAGTAGCTCCCCGGAGCAAGATCACGCAGACTCACTGGTACTTCGCCGACATACTGCCCGCTATAGCCAGGATTACCGCCAAGGAATACGCGCGCTCCTGGCATATTGGCGTCAATGGAGAGCATGGTCGGCAGATAGGTAAAGGAACCGTCCGCAACTGACGTCGTGGCCAGCCCGGAGGAATCGACAGCCGTCACCTGCCAGGCATAGACTGTCCCTGGCTCCAGCTGCGCGTAGTCCGCAAAATCAGCCAGAGAAAGTTCCTGGGCCGTGAGCTCGGCCGCAAGGACCGGCTCGGCGAACCCGGCAACGCCGGCTACCGCAACCCGGTAGGTCAAGCCAGCGGCGTCACCCGGGTCGGCATCGGTTGCTGCCAACCAGGTCAAGAGCCCGGCACCATCGCGAACCTCACCAGCAAGCGGCGCGGCAAGGACCGGTGCGGTCGGCGCCTCCGGCGCGGCATTCACCATAAACTCGGCAGCGGAACTCCACGGCGAGTAATCCGTACCATCGAAGGCGCGGACCTTCCAGCTGAAGGCACCATTTTCTGCAAGCGCAGCAGGAACAACGGCGGAGGTCCCGGTCACTGCGGTCAACTCCGCAACCATGAGACCGCCGCCAAAAACCTGCACCTCATAGCTCAGAGCATCGCCGTCCGCATCTGTTGCCGCGGTAAACTGCAGGTCGGGGGTTGCCGTAGAAAGGACGCTCCCTCCTTGCGGCGTGAATGGCTGCGGAACAGAGGGAGGGCTATTCTGCTTTACCGGGTTCGCCCCGCCGTCCACCCCATAGGAAGCGATGATGCCAATATCGCTGGCCACCAGCAGGCGACTGTTGGCAGCATCAAAAGCAACATCACGCAAGGACGGCATTGGCGAGGCGGATTTGGCCACATAGGAGTATGCGGCATCCAGGACCCGGAATTGCGGTGCACCGAAATCAAGGAAATAGCTACGCCCAAGAGCGTCAACAGCAGAGCCGGCAAAGATAAAAGGGGCTGGGGAGCCAAAGGATGTTGCCCGGGAAAGCGTCCGCTTGAGGACACCATCCAGACCGAATACCTGAACGCGTTCGAGAGCGTTATCCGCAACCAGAACTTCTCCCGCGACAGGATTGACTGTCAGGGCGACCATCGAACTGAACTGGCCGGCGCCAGCACCAACACCACCGAACTTATATTGAAAGAGACCGCTTTGATCATAAACCTTGACCAGCATCCGACCAGTATCGGCCACAAAAACGAAACCGGAGCCATCAACGTCAACTTCTCCAGGGATATGGAATTCCGTCTCGCCTGCGGGGGCCGATCCCGCCAGGGAACCGAGTGTCGCCCCCGAAATCGGGTCGATGATCAACACCTCCGTCGCCGTCGATGCATAAACCCTGGAGCCATCAGCAGATACGGCAACACCTCGACCGGTGACCTGTCCTGCCGCGAACTGCCCCCGAATCGTGCCGTACTGGTCAAGCTTGACAACCGCCTTGAGCAGCGGATCAGCCACATAGATATTACCCTGCCCGTCCACATCAAGGGTCGAAGGAACCACCTGCCCCTGGCTAATCTGCCCCAGGGACGCCAGCGCCGGCGCACTCGCTGCGAAGGCCGGACTATGCCAAATGACACTTACCGACAGTGATATCACCGCAAGCAGGGACAGGATCGTTCTGGACCGCTTCATATTGGTTGCCTCCTGACAAGAACAGATTACGCATGTCCTGGTAGTTCAAAACGCGGGCTGGCTTGTTTCGTCGCAGGGAATGTATGCAACCGACATGCCAGCTATTCCTGCGCCATTAAACTCCCCGCCCGTTCCTGGCGATCACACCTGGTCGTCCTTTTGACCCCGCTTCCTGCCTGCACCATACAGAAAGGGCCGGACGAATGCCCGACCCTTTCTGGGGTGAAGCCTGGAACTTAGTGACTCACAGGAAACCGAACTTTTTCATCCGGTAACGGAAAGCGTCGATACCCAGGTTGAGTTTGCGAGCGGCCTTCGACTGGTTCCCCTCACAGACCTCCAGCGACTGGCGAATCAGCTCCCGCTCCACGTCCTCGATATCGATCCCCTCGGGCGGCAAACGGAAACTGACCGGACCGGCCCCGGCGCCGGAGGTTCTGGCGACGATCTCCTGGGGAAGGTGCTCCAGCAGCAGCGTCTCCTCATTCTCGAGGATGATGGCGCGTTCGATAACATTCTTCAGTTCGCGGATATTCCCCGGCCAGGGATAGTCGACGAGGAACTTCTCGGCCATTTTCGAAATACCGCGCACGTTCTTGTGGAATTCGCGGTTGAAGTGATTGATGAAGTGGGTGGCAAGGGGCATGATGTCCTCCTTGCGCTCCCGCAGTGGCGGCAGGAAGATCGGGATGACCTGGATCCGGTAGTAGAGATCGTTGCGGAAGGTCTTCTCCTCCATCGCCTTGATCAGGTCCTTGTTGGTGGCGGAGACGATGCGGACATCGACGGGAATCTCCTTGGTCCCGCCGACCCGCCGGAAGGTGCGCTCCTCCAGAACCCGCAGCAGCTTGGCCTGCATCCCCGAATCCATGTCGCCGATTTCGTCGAGAAAGATGGTGCCGCCATCGGCGGTTTCAAAGAGGCCCTTTTTCTGCGCCTTGGCATCGGTGAAGGCCCCCTTCTCATGCCCCATCAGCTCACTTTCGAGCAGGGTCTCCGGCATCGCGGCACAGTTGATCGCCATGAACGGTTTCTCGGCGCGGGCACTCTCCCAGTGGATCGCCTTGGCGATCAGTTCCTTGCCGGTACCACTCTCCCCCTGGATCAGGACGGTGCTGGCGTCGCTGCGGGCGATCTTCTCCACCATCGCCAGGACATTCTTCATATGCCGGCTTTCACCGATGATATGGGCGATGCCGTACTTGCGGGTCTGTTCCGAACGCAGATGGGCGACCTCGCGCTTGAGCTCCCCGGTTTCGAGCGCCTTTTTGATGACAATCGCCAGCTCGTCGAGGTTGAACGGCTTGTTGATGTAGTCGTGGGCGCCCATGCGCATCGCCTTGACCGCCGTCTCGAGAACGCCCAGGGCGGTGACCATGATGACGATGGTCTCCTCGTCGTACTCCTTGACCTTCTCCAGCACCTCGAGGCCATTGATCCCCGGCAGCTGGATGTCGAGCAGGACCAGGTCGGGGGACTCCTCCCGCACCAGCCGCAGGGCGTCCTCGCCGGTACCGGCGCTGCAGACCTCGTACCCCTGCTTTTTCAGGCTCTGTTCCAGCGACCAGCGAATCAAGTGCTCGTCATCGACAACCAGGATCTTCTGTTTACGCACGCGGTTCCTCGCTTTCGTCGACCGATGGCAGGACTGCCACCGGCAGTTCGATGATAAATGTCGTCCCTTCGCCGAGACGGCTGCTGACCCGGATCGCGCCGCCGTGCTGGGAGATCAGCTGCCGGCAGATCGCCAGCCCGAGGCCGGTCCCCTGATTCTTGGTGGTGTGGAAGGGGACGAAAATCCGCTCCAGCTCGTCCTCGGGAATCCCCTTGCCGGTATCCATGACCAGTACCCGGACCCGCGGCTCGCCGTCCACCTGGGCCGCGTCGGTCTGAATCGTGAGGGTTCCACCACTGGTCATCGCCTGGATGGCATTGATGATCACGTTGAACAGGACCTGCTGAATCTGCTTTTCGTCGACCCAGACCGGCGGCAGATCCCGGGACAGCTCCTTGATGCGGTGAATATTGCGCGCTTCCGGGTGCTGGGAGACGAAGAAGAGCGTTTTCTTGATCAGGCCATTGATGTCGACAAAGCTGAATTCGGGCGTGCCGGGACGACCGAAATAGAGGAGGTCGGTCGCGGTCTTGTCGAGCCGGCCAATCTGCTCCAGGACCTGGCGAAAGACCTCCCGCCGGGCATCGTCCTCCTCCAGGTCTTCGGCCAGGACCGAAATCGCGCTGCTGATGCCGGCGAGGGGATTCTTGATTTCGTGGGCGATGCCGGTCGCCATCTCGCCAACCGAGGCGAGCCGGTCAGCGCGTTCCATCTGCTGGAAATGGAACTGTTCCAGTTCCCGCTTCGCCTTGTCGAGATTGACCACCATGGAGGTGAAGCTGCGCATCAGGCTCCCCATCTCGTCCGCGGCCTTGCTCTCCATGCGCACCGACAGATCGCCCTGCTCGACCTGGGCCATCCTGGCTGCCATCTCCTGCATCGGCCGCTTGACCAGGCGGACCAGGATAAAGGAGATCCCCGCCGAAAGCAGGATCACAATAACAGCCGTCGACAGCAGGAAGAAACGGGACGATTCCCGCAGCCGCTGGGCAGTGTCGGCGAGGGAGAAATTGAGATTGAGGACCCCGATCACCTTGCGGCCGACGCCATGACAGAGATAGCAGCGTTCGTCGGAGACGATCGGCTTCACCATGCCGAGAACCTCCTCGCCGCCAACCCGGAAAACCCCCTGGCGCCGGTTGTTGGCGAAGAGGGCGAGGTCGAAATTGTCGACCCGGGTGCCGATCTCCTCGGGGTGGGCCGACTTGAGGATGGTCCCGTCGGGGTGAAAGATCCGCACCTGGGTCAGGCGGTGATTGCGCCCGACCATCTCCAGAATCGCCTGGACATCCTCGCTGTTGCCGATGCGCATCGAGTTGAAGATCGACTTCTCGACCGTCGACAGCAGCAGTTCGGCGCTCTCCCGGGTCGAGTTGACGAGGTGGTCCTGCTCCCGCTGGATGTGGAAGAGGGTGAGGATGCCGATGCCGGTTGCCAGCAGCAGGATGCTCAGGATGATGACGCGGGTAATCAGGCTCTTGATGAACAACGCATCACCTTAGGGATTGACCGGTCCGGGACCGGGCGACTTGCGGCCCGGGACAGGAGTGGCCGGGCCGGTACCCGGCGCCGGCTTGCCCGGGGTAAAGACGAATTCCCACTCGGAATATTTCTGGCGCCCTTCGAAATTCTCGTAACCGGCCGGAAATCCGGCCTGGCGGAAGGGCCGCAATGGACTGCTGCTGCGCACCCCCCGAATCCGCCCGGAAGGGTCCTTGATCAGCTCCCACTCGCCACCGGTCATCGGATCGGTGTAGAGGCGCCGCAGGTAGCGAACCACCCCGGGGTTGCGCGGGTCCCGCACCAGGTCTTCCAGTTTCGCCGGCAGCATCTGCAGGCCTCCGCCGTGCCTGACCCCGTAGAAGGCCTCGATCGCCTTGCGGTACTGGTCACCACGCCAGAAGAGCTCTTCCTCCCGGGCGCGCTGCATGATATCGGTCCAGGAGCTGCCGGCGAGGCCGAGCGCCAGACCGAGGACGACCACCAGGACCAGGACGGTGAGTAGCGCAAAGCCGCGCTCGTCCCTTATCCCTCCCCGGGGCGTCATCACCGCTTGCGCTGCAGAACCCGTTCCGCCGCTTCGACCAGGTGGGCCGGGGTCAGGCCGTAGTGGACCAGGAGTTCTTCGGCGGTCCCCGACTGGCCGAAGAGATCGCGCAAGCCGACCCGCTCCACCGGTACCGGATAGCCTTCGGCGAGGGTTTCGCAGACGGCGCCACCGAGGCCGCCGATCACCGAATGTTCCTCGGCGGTGACGATGGCGCCGGTCTCGCGGGCCGCGGTGAGGAGGAGGTCGACATCGAGGGGCTTGATGGTGCCGAGGTGCAGCACCCGCGCCGAGATCTTCTCTTCGGCCAGGATTCGCGCCGCGTCGAGGGCCTGCGCCGTCATCAGCCCGGTGGTGACGAAGGTCAGATCGCTCCCCGGGCGCAGGGTCGCCCCCTTGCCGATGACGAAATCGCAGCCGCCGGTGAAGACGGTCGGCACCTTGGAACGGCCGAGGCGGACGTAGACCGGACCGCGCCAGGCGGCGACCGCCCGGATCGCCGCAGCGGTCTCGGGTCCGTCAGCCGGGCAGAGGACGGTCATGTTCGGCAGCACCCGCATGATGGCGAGGTCCTCCACCGACTGGTGGGAGCCGCCATCCTCGCCAACGGTAATCCCGCCGTGGGTCGCAACCAGCTTGACGTTCATTTTGGGATAGGCGAGCGACTGGCGCACCTGTTCGAAGGCACGGCCGGCGGCAAAGACCGCAAAGGTCGAGGCGAAGGGGATCATTCCGCCGGCGGCGAGACCGGCCGCCATGCCGACCATGTTGGCCTCGGCAATCCCGGCGTTGAAAAAACGCTCGGGAAATTCTTTGGCAAAGAGGCCGGTCTTGGTCGATCCGGAGAGGTCGGCGTCGAGAGCGACAATCCGGCTGTCTTCCCGTCCGAGTTCGACCAGCACCTTGCCGTAAGCGTCGCGCGTTGCAATCATTTCACTCATGGTATTGAAATCCGTCATTGGTGATTCGGGTTTGGAATTTGGTAAAGGTCACGGCAGATGATTCGCCCCCGCCGCTACGAATGCCCGAGGTGCTCCAGCGCCTGGCCCAGCTCCTCGTCACTCGGCGGCACCCCATGGTAGCTCGCTTTGTGTTCGAAGAAGGGGACCCCTTTTCCCTTGACGGTACGGGCAATGATCAGGGTCGGCCGGCCGGGGGTCTTTTCGGCATCATCGAGAGCCCGGCAGATCGCCTGGATATCGTGGCCGTCGACTTCGAGGACATGCCAGTTGAAGGCGAGGAACTTGGGGCCGATCGGCGCCACGTTCATGACCTTGGCCACCTCGCCGTCGATCTGCAGGGCGTTGGCGTCGATGATCGCACAGAGGTTGTCGAGGCCGAAATGGGCCGCCGCCATCGCTGCTTCCCAGACCTGCCCTTCCTGCAGTTCGCCGTCCCCGAGCAGAGTATAGACGCGAGTCGAACGCTGCTCCAGGCGGGCGGCCAGGGCGAGGCCGACCGCCTGCGAAATCCCCTGGCCGAGGGAGCCGGTGCAGACCTCGACCCCCGGGGTCTTGTTCATGTCGGGATGCCCCTGCAGGTGGCTGCCGAGGCGGCGCAGGGTCTTGAGGTCGTCGCGGGAGAAATAGCCGGCCTCGGCGAGGCAGGCATAGAGGGCCGGGGCGGCGTGCCCCTTGGAAAGGACGAAGCGGTCGCGATCCTCCCAGCTCGGGTTGCTCGGATCATGACGCATCGAGTGGAAGTAGAGGACCGTCATCACATCGATGGCCGACAGACTGCCGCCGGTGTGGCCGGAGCGGGCCGTGTTGAGCATCTTGAGAATTTCCACGCGCAGGTGCCGGGCCGTTGCGGCGAGGTCGCGGAGAGTCTGGTCAGTCAGCATGGGACAGGGTCTTCCTTTCTTGCCGGACCGTCTCGGCGGCCGGCCGCTGCAAACAAAAAGCTGCAGTCCGTCGATGACGGCGCCGCAGCAGCGGGAGTCTTATTTGTCGTCCCCGACCAGGTAGGAGAGGATGACGTCGTCGAGACTGAGCTCCGGGGCCTTCTCTGCCGGTTTCTGGACCGGAGGGGCTTTCGGGGTGGGCGGGGTCGGAGGAGCCGTCGCGGGCCGGGGGGGCGGCGGCGCCGCAGCGACCGGCGCCGCTACCGGGCGCGCAGGGACGGGAGCGGCCGGGGGCGGTGATGGCGCAGTCACGGCGGCGGCCGGCACCGGTTCCGCCGCCGGCGCGGTTGTCGCCCGGGCCGCCGGACGCTTCCCCTTGATGACATCGTCGAACTCCCCGTCCTTGAGGCGGCGCAGCATCTCCTTGTGCTGCTCTTTCATCAGGTCTTCAACGACCTGGTCGAGGTTGTCGACCTTGGCGATATCGGCGTAGGAGGTTTTTTTCGAGGCGAGAATCGTCCCCCCCCGGTAGAGGAGGGTGATGATGTGGGGATTCTTGATCCCACTATCCTCGGTCTGGACGTGGTAAACCTCACCCTGGTAGCGAAAATTGTGATTGAACCCGACAACCATGCCAACCCCTGATAGAAACGCCGGAAAAAGCAGCTTATTGTTAGCACAGTCCGCGAAATGACGCAAGAAATCTATTCGGCCTTTTGGCGGAACAACTCCTTGACCCGGGCCACCGCTTCGAGGGCGTCGGCGGCATAGAGATCGGCGCCGATCGCCGCGGCATATTCCGGAGTGACCACGGCGCCGCCGACCATGGTGAAGACCCTCACCCCCGCTTCGCGCAAACGGGCTATGGTCTTTTCCATCTGCTGCAGCGTGGTGGTCATCAGCGCCGAAAGCCCGACCGCATCGACCTCGCGGGCGACGGCCTCGTCGAGAATGCGCTGGGCGGGGACGTTCTTGCCGAGATCGATCACCTCGAAGCCGTGGTTTTCGAGCAGGGTGCAGACGATGTTCTTGCCGATGTCATGAATATCCCCCTCGACCGTCGCCATCAGGATGCGCCCCAGGGAGCGGGCCTGCTCCCCCTGCAGCTCCTGCTTGAGACGGGCAAAGGCCGCCTGCATCGTCTCCGCCGAGAGCATCACCTGGGGGAGGAAAACCTGGTTCTTGCCAAAACGGCGGCCGACCTCCTCCAGGCCGGGGAGGAGCCCTTCGTTGCTCACCTCCAGCGGCGACAGGCCCTCGGCCAGGGCCGCCTCGACCAGGGGCGTCACCCCCTCCAGGTCTCCTTCGATGACTGCTGTCGCCAGGCGTTCGCGGACGCTCGCCACGGAGTCGGATACCAGCGGCGTCCGGGGAACGAGCTGGGCGGCGCCGTAATGGGCGATGTACTCCTCGGCGCGCAGGTCGTGACCGAGCAGGACCATGGCCGCGCGGTAGGCGTCCATCATCGGCCCGTCCTTGGGATTGATAATGGCGGCGCCAAGACCCGCTTCCAGGGCGATGGTGAAGAAGGCGGCGGAGAGGACCGGCCGCGCCGGCAGGCCGAAGGAGATGTTGCTCACCCCGAGAACCGTGGCGAGACCGAGCTCGTCCCGCACCTGGCGCAGGGCGGCCAGGGTTTCGCCGGCCCGTTTCTGCTCGGCCGAGACGGTCAGGGTCAGGCAGTCGATCACCACGTCCTCCCGCGGCAGACCGGCGGCGAGGGCCGCAGCGAGAATCCGCTGTGCTACCGCCACCCGGCCGGCGGCACTCTCCGGGATGCCGGCGGCGTCGAGGGCAAGACCGATGACGGCGGCGCCGTAGCGCCGGGCGAGGGGGAGAATCGCCGCCAGGCTCTTCGCCTCGCCGGAGACCGAGTTGATCAGGACCTTGCCGTCCGCCGCCTGCAGCCCCCGTTCGAGGGCCACCGGGTCGGAGGAATCGAGGACCAGCGGTGCGCCGGAAATGCCGGAGACGGCATACACCGCCCGCTCCAGGGCCGCCGGCTCGTCGATCCCCGGCAGGCCGCAATTGAGATCGAGCAGACTCGCGCCGGCCGCCGCCTGTTCCTGGGCTTCGCGCCGGATATAGGCAGTCTTGCCCTCCCGCAGCTCCTGGCTGTAAAGCTTCTTCCCGGTCGGATTGATGCGCTCGCCGATGATGGCACAGGGAGCGCCGCCGCCGAGGGGCACCACCGCAGTGCGGCTGGAGAGGAAACAGCGCCGGGCGGGGGGCGTCCAGGCCTGGCTGCGGCCGTCGAGGGCGGCGCGGATCGCCCGGATGTGGGCCGGGGTGGTGCCGCAACAGCCACCAATGATGCGCACCCCGAGCTCGATCAGGCGCTGGTGGTAGGCGGTCATTTCCGCGGGGGTCCCGGGGAAGACCGTTACTCCGTCCCGCAGCAGCGGCAGCCCGGCGTTGGCCTGGGCAATCAGCGGCAGGCTGGTGACGCTACGCATCTTCTCCAGGATCTGGTAGATGCCATCGATGCCAAGCCCGCAGTTGGAGCCGACGACATCGACGCCGAGGGCGTCGAGGGTTACCGCCGCCGCCTCCGGGGGGGTGCCGAGGACCGAACGGCCGCCGTCGTCGAAGGTCATCAGGGCGAGGATCGGCAGCTTGGCCACTTCGCGGCAGGCGATGACCGCCGCGCGCAGTTCGCGGATATCGAGAAAGGTCTCCAGGGTGATCAGGTCGGCCCCGGCGGCGGCAAAAGCGGCGGCCTGTTCGGCAAAGACCGCCACCATCTCTTCAAAACCGGCATCGCCAACCGGTTCGAGAAACCGCCCGGTCGGACCGATGGAAGCCGCGACGAAGCAGTCCGGACCGCCCCCCCGGCGGGCCAGCTCCACCGCCCGGGCGTTGATCTCGCCGACCTTTCCTTCGAGACCGTAATGGGCGAGCTTGGTGCGACTGCCGCCGAAGCTGTTGGTGACGATGATGTCGGCGCCCGCCGCGGCATATTCCGCATGTACCCCGGCAACCACCGCGGGGGCGACCAGGTTCATCTCCTCCGGGCAGCCGCCGGGAGCCAGTCCCCGTTCCTGCAGCATGGTGCCCATGGCGCCGTCAAGGACCAGCACCCGCTCCTGCAATACCCTGCGAAAATCCCGCATTGGCTTTATGGTTCCTTCCTGGCCGAGGCCGGGGTGACGGCATTTCCTGCCAGCGGCGGGCGGGTCAGGCTGAAATCGGGGGCCAGCGGCTGCCGCAGATCGACATGCCCCTTGAGGGTGGCCACGGGCTCCCCTTCGACCAGGAACCGCACCTGGCGCAGATAGGGAAAATTGACAGCCAGGGTATCGACGATGCCGTAGACCGTGAGCAGTTCGGTCATGCTGCCGCCGGGGTGCCCGGCGATCAATTCGGAACTGAAATTGACCGATGCCAGCCCCTGGTCGGCGAGGGTCAAATCGCGCACTACCGTCTGTTCAGGGAGAATGGGGACGCCGTCTCCCACCGGGCCTGCAAGGAGGGCTTCGAGAGTCGCCCGCAGGCAGGCCTGGTCATCCCGGCACCCCGCAAGTTCCCGTTGCTCGGCTACCAGGTGGGTACCGTCGGCGGCGCCAAAGTAGAGAATCACCTCCCGCCCTGCTGGGGCAGGGGTGGTCACCGGCGACGGCGCCGGCAGCTCCGGGCGCTCCGGCGTCCGGAACAGAAGGAACAGCGCGCTGCTACTTACCAGCAGCAGGGCAATGCCCGCGATCAGCAACCAACGCGTGCTCGTGCTGGAAAGGTTCATCAACAGACTCCGGGGCATGGCAGTCGGGACAACGGCCGGAAAGACTCCTAGTCGATCATGACCTGTTCGACTCCGGCCAGGGGGGCGCCGAGAAACTCCCCCCCGACCCGTTCGAAGCGGGTCGGCACATCGGTGACGAAGTAGCGGGAAGGGAGCGGCGGCCCCTGGCGGCGCAGGTGGAGGGAGTCGAGCAGGGTCGCGACCAGGCGCGCCGTCTCCTCGGCCGAATCGACCAGTTCCACTGCGGGGCCGAGCACCTGGTGCAGGACCGGCTTGAGCAAGGGATAATGGGTACAACCAAGGACCAGAGTGTCGACCCGGTGGTCGATCAGGGACGCCAGGTACTCGGCAGCGATCTCCCGGGCGACGGGGTGACCGGCCCAGCCCTCTTCGGCCAGGGGGACAAAGAGCGGGCAGGCCACCGAGGTGACCGCGATCTGCGGGTCACGGGCCTGGATGGCGCGGCTGTAGGCACCACTCTTGACCGTTCCTTCGGTGCCGATCACGCCAACCCGGCGGCTCCGGGTCAGGGCTACGGCCCGTTCTGCCCCCGGCTCGATGACACCGACGACCGGCAGGCTGAAGCGCTGCTCCAGCTCCTCCAGGGCAACCGAAGAGGCGGTATTGCAGGCCACCACCAGCATCTTGACCTGCTGCCGGACCAGGAACGCCGCCGCCTCCAGGGCATAGCGCAGCACGGTGGCCGGGCTCTTGGTCCCGTAGGGAACCCGGGCGGTGTCCCCGAGGTAGACCAGGGCCTCACCGGGAAGCTGGCGACCGATCTCCTTGAGAACGGTGAGTCCGCCGACCCCGGAATCGAATATGCCGATGGCGCGTTCTGACACCTGTGGTATCCCATGCTGGAAGGGTGCGTGCTGGAAACAGAGACCGGGTTCAAGCAGGTCGTCATCTTAGGAGAACGCCCGGGGCAAAGTCAAGAACCATACCCTTTTCCCTCTTGGCCGCGCCGGCAAAACCTGCTAGGTTATTCTCTGTCGTTGAATTTGCCGGTGCAAACGTTCTGATTCTTGAGGGGGGTGACGCTGATGACTGTAAACGCCGTCCTGGACCTGTTGAAAAACTTCGAGACAGCCAAGGTGGTGCAGTTCCTCCAGGAGATGAAGGTCGGGGAGCTGATTCACAACCCCTGGTTCCTTGGGGCCATGGGTGGCCTCGCCCTCCTCGCCCTGCTGATGAAATGGCGGGTCCTGCTGGTGGCGATCCTCGGCGTCACCGGCCTCGCCGGTCTTATCTCCTACACCCTGGAGCGTGGCACCCGGCTCGACAGTCTCGGCAACCAGACCCTGCTGATCTTCGTCGGCGGCGGCGCACTGCTGATCGTTATTGTCATCTACCTGCTCTTCATCAAGTCGGAATGACGGAGCCCTTCCGCAATCCATCTCTTCCATCGAGGTTTAAATGAGTTTCAACAAGCGTGACCTGTGGTTTGTCGGCCTGGTCGTTGTCGTTCTGGCCATCTTTTTTTCGATTTCCGGCAGCATCAAGACCGCGCACATTCCTTTTGATGCCAATCACGAGCGATTTTTCGAAATCGTCCCCCGCGACGGCAAAAAGGCAGCGGAAAAGTTCTGCGGGGAGTGCCACAACGAGCAGGGGGTCCCCTTCCCGGCCAACCACCCGCCCAAATTCCGTTGCCTCTTCTGTCACAAACTGGCCGAACGCTGAACGTCCGGTTCCGGTGGAAGCCTTACCCCGCCCCTGCCAGGATCTCAGCCTGATCTTTGCCGATCTCTGCCGGGACGCCGCAAAGCGTGTCCCGGAACTGGGCCACCTCGTCCCGGAACGGATTCTGTTCGCCCTGAGCCGGTCCCGGGCCGAGGGGAGCCATGGCCTCTACGCCAGGATTCTGCCGCTGCGCTTTGCCGGCGGATCGGCAGAATGGCAACGCCGCCGTGGCCGCTACCAGGAGACCTGGCGCCTGCCCCCCCTGCACTACCGGGGCGAAGAGATTCTCTACCTGATCCAGGTCCTGGTGCCGCGCTTTTTCCGCCTCTGCCGTCGTGAAAAACTGGCCACCCTCTTCCACGAGCTCTACCATATCTCACCGGCCTGCGACGGCGACCTGCGCCGCTTCCCGGGGCGCAACTATGCCCACGGCCATTCGCGCAAGGCCTTTCAACAGCGAGTCGACCACCTCCTCGACCGCTACCTGACCGCCGACCCGCCGGCGGCCCTTCTCGCTCCCTTCGATCTTACCGAAGAGGACTGGCGATCGGGCCGGGTCGCTGTCTCCGGTCTGCGGGTGCCGCTCCCCCGCGCCCGGCTCGTTCGCCGCGAACGGCTCTGAATCAAGGGAAAACGCCAAGCGCCGCGGGCCGCCGGTAATCCGGCGGCCCGCGGCGCTTCATTTTCTTAACAGCTCCGGGCAAGGAGGCGAATGCGACCGTTCCCGGTTACGATTTTGGCGCCACCGCCCGGCGGCGGCGCAGCAGCCACCCCAGCCCCACGGCCAGCAGCAGGGTCAGACCACCGCCAACCATTCCGGCGACACTCGTTGCCGCCCTGCTCTTTTCTTCTCTCCCCGGAACATCCGCGGTAGCGCGAAATTGGTATCCCGGCAGCAGCGCCGTCTTCTCCTGCACCCGGTCGAGAAGCTGGCGCGTCGGCGCGGGCGGCGCCAGCGGCGCTTCCGGTCCGGCACTCTTTGCCAGCGCCCATTCGAGGCCGTCGGGGTGGGAAGAGGCAAACCAGGAGAGCATGCCGCCGGTTACCAGGGTGGCCAGCAGCACTCCGAGCACGATGCGTCGTATCGACCCGGCGCCAGCGGCGGCAGTAACGGTCGCGGCGGCCAGCAGTTCCGGGCGCGCCTTGCCGATAAAAGTAATGACCGCCGCCGTCACCGCCCCTTCAACGAGACCGATCGCCAGGTGGATCGGCTGCATCAACAGGGCAAAGGTGCCAAAGGGAAGGGCCGAAACGCCGGAGAGGAGAGTCTCCAGGACGACACTGAAGGCGCCCAGCTGCAAGCCGGCGACGGCGGCGACACAGGCGCCGGCAAGAACCCGCCGCGGCGTCGGAGCCTTGCCGACCAAGGGACGATAGATGAAGGGATAGGCGACAAAACAGGGGAAAAATCCCAGATTGAAGATATTGCAGCCGAGCGCCAGCAGGCCGCCATCGGCAAAGAAGAGGGCCTGGACCGTGAGGACTGAGGCCATCGCCAGAAATCCGGCATAGGGACCGAGGAGGATGGCGAGGATCATGCCGCCGCCGAGATGTCCGCTCGATCCGGTGCCGGGGATGGTGAAGTTGATCATCTGGGCAGCAAAGATAAAGGCTGCCAGCACCCCCATCAGCGGAATCCTGCTGTCGTCGAGTTCCTGCTTGAGACGGCGGGAACACCAGGCAATGGTTCCGGCAGTGGCGGCCCACAAGGTGCCGCCAACCGCCGGAGAGAGCAGGGCATCGGCCATGTGCATGGGATGTTTCTCCTTGCCCGGGCGGTGCTCAGTGTGCGCTCCGCCGTGGCTGGAAATCAGGACACCCTGGTTTCTTACGCCACCGGTCTGGCGCTGTCAAGGCATTTTTGCTACCAAACTTTGAATTCGTAACACCACCCGATTCTCCGTGAAAAAACCACCTGGTGCCGCAAGAGACGGCATCAGGCCCCTCCCAGCCCCGCCGGCAAGGGACCTTCCGTTTTTTTCTTTTTGTGCTTTTCCGGTAACTTGTCAATCGGCCGGACAAATTGGTACCGATGTTGCTATTGCATATCCCCACGACCCTACTACGTCGCCAAGGAGTTCCCCGTGCACCACACCACCACCCAGAACCATCGAAAAGACCGCAATTTCCTCGATTACCTCCTCTATACCCTGGCCGCCGGGGTCATCGCTGCAATCAGCTTCTCCTTCCTGCTCTGGCTGCGTTACTGACTCCGTCCCGGGACCTGCCCTGCTGGCACCGATAGAATTCTTTTTGAACGCCAGCAACCGTCCGCCCCCCGCTCAGCTCCATCTTCGACCGATACCGCCAAGCCCTGCTTGCGACGGCCATGCATCATGGCTGCCACACCAAGCAACTCCTGCATGAGAAATGTGGCTAGAATCTGGCTTGCCGGAAAGGAATGACGCCCTGATTCAGAGCCCGCGGATTCCGGTCTCAGCGACATAGGCGCTGATCAGCCGGGCGAACTCCTGGAGCGTTGCGGGGGCATGGGGGGAGAGTGCCTGCAGGTTTGGGGCGAGGGCATGGTGGGGAACGAACTGCTGCAAGAACCAGCGGCGGGCGCCACGTGCCTGCTCGCCCAGCGCGTGCAGGTCGGCCGCCTCCACCAGGCCGGGAACGCAGGTGGTGCGCAGTTCGTAGTCGACCGCAGCGGCGAGCAGCAGGCGAAGGCTGGCCAGCAGGTTGGCGCTGGCAACCGGAGCAGAGTGCAGTTCGTCGTAACGGGCCGGGGCAGTCTTCAAATCGAGGGCCACATAATCGACGAGGCGATCGCTGAGCAACCGTTCCAGCACCCCCGGCAGCAGGCCGTTGGTGTCGAGCTTCACCAGAAGGCCAAGGGCCTTGATCTCTCCCAGCAGCCGGGGGAGATCGGGGTCGAGGGTCGGTTCGCCGCCGGAGATGACCACGCCGTCGATGAAGTTCCGGCGGGCGGCGAGGTCAGCCAGCAGCTCCGCGGCGGGGATATCGGGGAAATCATCCGGGGCAAGAACCAGGGCCGGATTATGGCAGAAGCCGCAGCTCAGGTTGCAGCGGCCGAAAAAAATCAGGGAAGCGATCCTCCCCGGAAAATCGAGGAGGCTCGTCCCCTGAAAACCCTTGATCGACATGAGCGGGTCAGCAGTCCTTCTTGGACGCGCCAAGGACATATTCGGCGCGGTCCCGGAATTCCTCCTTCTTGCCGCGATTCCATTGCTGCACCGGCCGGAAGAAGCCGCAGACCCGGGAATAGACCTCGGTCTTCGCGTCGCACTTGGTTGCCATGTTCCCTCCGTCTAAGAAGTTTTACGATTGATTGGGGTGTCCCGGCCACGCCGGCTCAGGCGGCCTGGTGATGGGGACAGGAGAAGTGTTCACCGGTAATGTAGCCGTGCACCGGGCAGATGGTAAAGGTGGGGCTGAGGGTGAAGTAGGGGAGATGGAAATTCTCGGCAATCCGCCGCACCAGGAGTCGGGCGCTGCGCCAGTCGTCGAGACGTTCACCGAGGAAGCCGTGGAAGACCGTGCCACCGGTATAGAGGGTCTGCAGGCCGTCCTGGTGGTTCAGCGCGGAAAAGATGTCCTCGGTGGAACCGACCGGAAGTTGCGTCGAGTTGGTATAGTAGGGCTCCTCCTGGCCGGCGGTGATGATCTCCGGGAAGCGTTTGCGGTCGCGCTGGGCGAGCCGGAAGCTGGTCCCTTCCGCGGGGGTCGCCTCGAGGTTGTAGAGGTGGCCGGTCTCCTCCTGGAAGACCTCGAGCTGGCGGCGCATGAAGCTGAGGGTCTCCTCCGCGAGAGCCTTGCCGGTCGGGGTGTCGATGCCGACCCCGATCAAATTCAGCGCCGCCTCGTTCATGCCGAGCAGGCCGATGGTCGAGAAATGATTGTTCCAGAAGTGGCCGCTGCGCTCGCGAATGCCCGCCAGGTAGAAGCGGCTGTAGGGGTAGAGCCCTTCCTCGGTTAAACGCTCCAGCTGCTTGCGTTTGATCTCCAGCGACTCGTAGGCGAGGCGCATCAACTCGGCAATGCGAGTGAAGAAAGCTTCCTTGGAATCGGCCAGATAAGCGGCGCGCGGCAGGTTGAGGGTAACCACGCCGATGGAGCCGGTCAACGGGTTGGAGCCGAACAGGCCGCCGCCGCGGCGCCGCAGCTCGCGGTTATCGAGGCGCAGGCGGCAACACATGGAGCGGGCATCCTCGGGATCCATATCGGAATTGATGAAGTTGGAGAAGTAGGGGATACCGTACTTGGCGGTCATCTCCCAGATCGGCTGGAAGCGTTCGCTCTCCCAGTCGAACCCCTGGACGATGTTGTAGGTCGGAATCGGAAAAGAGAAGATCCGCCCCGAGGCATCCCCTTCCATCATCACCTCGCAGAAGGCGCGATTGAAAAGGTCCATTTCCGCCTGGAACTCGCCGTAGGTGGCATCCATCAGCTCACCGCCGATCACCACCGCCTCGCTTGCCATGCTCTTCGGCGGCGTCATGTCGAGGGTGATGTTGGTGAAGGGCGTCTGGAAACCGACCCGGGTCGGCACGTTCATGTTGAAGATGAATTCCTGCAGCGACTGTTTGACCTCGGCGTAACAGAGGCCGTCGTAGCGGATGAAGGGGGCGAGCAGGGTGTCGAAGCTGGCAAAGGCCTGGGCGCCGGCAGCCTCGCCCTGCAGGGTATAAAAGAAGTTGACGGTCTGCCCGAGGGCGGTGCGGAAGTGTTTGGCCGGGGCGCTCTGCACCTTGCCGTAGGCACCGGTGAAGCCCTTGAGGAGGAGATCCTTGAGGTCCCAGCCGCAGCAGTAGACGCTGAGCATGCCGAGATCGTGGAGATGAAAATCCCCCTCGCGGTGAGCATCGGCAATGTAGCTGGGGTAGATCTTGTTGAGCCAGTAGTTGCTGGTGATGTTGGCGGCGATGTGGTTGTTGAGCCCCTGCAGCGAGTAGCCCATGTTGGCGTTTTCGTTGACCCGCCAGTCCTCCTGGGTGAGGTAGGAATCGATCGCCTCGATCGACTCCTTCATGAACTGTTTGGTCTTGCGCAGGCTTTCGTGCTGCTGGCGGTAGAGGATGTAGGCCTTGGCCACCTTGGCGTGGCCGTTCTCGATCAGGATCTTCTCGACCAGGTCCTGGACGTTCTCGACGGTCGGCACCCGCCCGTCCTTGTAGAGGACTTCGAGAATCCCCTGGACCTGGCGGGTGATCCCGGCGGCCTTGTCCATGTCGCTGCCGCCGACGGCGCGCACCGCCTTGGAGATCGCTTCGGTCACCTTGCCGGCCTCGAAGGGGACCAGCCGGCCGTCACGTTTGCGGATAAAGTCAATCATGGTTCCACCCTCCCGGAGCAACCCGCCTGGCGGCAGGAATTGTTGCCAAAAACATCACACAGGTGCGAATCTAGCACAGCGGCGGGTGGTGTCAAGGCAAAAAAACACTATATCTGGATAGTCAGCCAGGATTAACCCACTAGATGTTGTGAAAAAACCTGTGGACAGGCGGTGGACCGGCCGGCCAACCCCGCAATATCCTTGACCCTCGCCAGGACCCCATGCTAAACAGTCGGTGGTTTCACCCAGTCCCCCGCCGCAAGGAGGCGATATGGCCGACCTGACCCGCTTTGGCATCTCCATCGACCAGCGGCTCCTCGACCGCTTCGATAGCCTGCTGACCACCAAGGGCTACGTCAACCGCTCGGAGGCGATCCGCGACCTGATCCGTGCGGCGCTGGTCGAGGAGGACTGGGCGCGGGACGACAAGGAGATGGTGGGCACGGTGACCCTGGTCTACGATCACCACACCCGGGATCTGGCCGACAAGCTGACCGAGCAGCAGCACTCCCACCACGACGCTATCGTCTCCGCCCTCCATGTCCACCTCGACGCCCACCACTGTCTCGAAGTGGTCGTGGTCCGCGGCCGGGCCTCCGACGTCAAGCGGCTCGCCGATGAACTGATCGGCACCAAGGGGGTCAAGCACGGCAAACTGGTGACCAGCACCACCGGCACGGATCTCTCCTGACACTCTCCCGGCACCACCGCCCGACCCCGGCGTCCGGATGCCGCCAGGTAGCACGAAACATGCATTCGTAACCACCCGGCAACCACCAACTTCGTCCCGACAGGCAACCATGGCCGGCATCGACTCCACCATCTTCGACATTGGCGCGCTCGACACTCTCGCCCAGGGCGATTCCGCCGTGCACCGCCTCGATCCCCGCGCCAAGCTGGTGACCTGCCTGGTCTTCATCGTCTGCGTCGCCTCCTTCGACAAGTACACGATTTCCGCCCTCCTCCCCTTCCTGATTTTTCCGCTGGCGCTGGCGGGACGCGCCGGGCTCCCCCTCGGCTTTCTTGCCAAACGCCTGCTGGTAGTCGCCCCTTTCGCGATCTTCATCGGCATCTTCAACCCCCTTTTCGACCGCGAGATCCTCCTGCAGCTCGGGCCCCTGGCGATCAGCGGCGGCTGGGTCTCCTTCGCCTCGATCCTGCTGCGCTTTGTCCTGACCATAGGCATCGCCCTGATCCTGGTCGCTACCACCAGCTTTCCCGGGGTCTGCATGGCGCTGGAGGGGATTGGCGCGCCACGGGTCTTTGCCGTGCAACTCCTCCTTCTCTATCGCTACCTCTTCGTCCTCATCAACGAGGCGATGCGCATGGTCCGCGCCCGGGCGCTGCGCTCCTTTCACGGCCGCGGACTCGGCATGAAGATTTTCAGCCAGATGGTCGGGCAATTGCTGCTGCGCACCCTCGACCGCGCCCAGCGCGTCCACCTGGCGATGCTCTGCCGTGGTTTCAACGGCGAAATCCGCTCCCTGCGCCGGCTTCACATCGGCCGCGCCGAACTTCTCTTTACCGGTGGCTGGACGGCCCTCTTCGTCCTGCTGCGCCTGGTCAACCTGCCGCAGTTCCTCGGGAGCTGGGTTACGGAGCTGTTCCGATGAGTCATCACATTGTCGCCGTCGACGATCTGCGCTACCGCTATGCCGATGGCACCGAGGCGCTGCGCGGGGTCTCCTTCAGCATCCACCATGGTGAATCGGTCGCCATTGTCGGCGCCAACGGCGCCGGAAAATCGACCCTGCTGCTGCACCTCAACGGCTACCTCACCCCGCAGCAGGGGGAGGTCCGCATCGGCGACTTCCCCCTCAACAAGGGGACGGTGCAGGATATCCGCCGCACCGTCGGCATGGTCTTCCAGGACCCCGACGACCAGCTCTTCATGCCGACCGTTCAGGAGGATGTCGCCTTCGGCCCCCTCAACCTCGGCTTCCCTCCGGAGGAGGTGGAGGAGCGCGTCTGTGCCGCGTTGCAGCAGGTCGACGCCCTCCATCTGCGGGAGCGCCCTCCCCATCGCCTTTCCGGCGGTGAGAAGCGGGCGGTGGCGATTGCCTCGGTCCTCTCCATGAGCCCGGACATCCTGGTCATGGACGAGCCGACCACCGGGCTCGATCCACGGGCACGGCGCCTGCTGATCGAACGTCTCGCCTCCTTCCGGCACACCAAGATCATCGCCACCCACGACCTCGACATGGTCCTCGATCTCTGCCGGCGCACCATCGTCATTCATGACGGCCGGGTGACCGCCGATGGCCCCACCGAGACGATCTTCGGCGACGCGCCCCTCCTCGCCGCCAGCCACCTGGAAAAGCCGCTGCGCCTGCAGGGCTGTCCGGTCTGCAACCGCCAGGAGACCCCGCGCCCCTGAGCGGATTGCCCCCGCATCCAATCTGGAATGAACTACCCCGCAGCAAGCTACGGGGTATCAAAAAGCGTTAACTGCTCGCGGTGAGCCTGTAAATTGAACTGTGTATCTGCTCCATGAGAGAGTGGGGCAATTCCCCCACCGAGGAGCAGAAACGATGGCGAATGAATCTCCCCGCAGCAAGCTACGGGGTATCAAAAGTTTAGATTGATCGCTTTCATCGAAGCAAGCTTCGGGGAATTCGACCCACCTGAGATTAAATCAGACAAATTGGACGAGCTTTTGGTCGACTGCAAAACCCCCGAGGACGTCGACAAACTCTATTCGCGGTTGCTACAGCGCATGATCAACCGCAGCCTGGACGCCGAAATGACCGCGCATCTGGGTTACGGAGCCGGCGAAGCCGGGCCGGCGAAACGCGCCAACACCCGCAACGGCAAGAGCAGTAAAACCGTCAAGGGCACCTTCGGCGAACTGGAGATCGAAACGCCCCGCGACCGGGCGGGGTCTTTCGAGCCGCAACTGGTTCGCAAACGCCAGATTCGCCTGGCCGGGATGGAAGGAAAGATCCTGACCCTCTATGCCAAAGGGATGACGACCCGCGACATCGAGGACGCCCTGAAGGATCTCTACGGCGTGGAGATTTCCCATGCCGTCATCTCCCAGGTGACCGAATCGGTTCTGGACGAGGTCCGGGCCTGGCAGAATCGCCCACTGGAAGCCGTCTACCCGATCCTGTGGCTCGATGGCCTGACGGTCAAGATTCATCACGGCAAGCAGGTGGTCAACAAGTCGGCCCATGTGGTTCTCGGCGTCAACCTGCGCGGCGAGAAGGAAGTTCTCGGCCTGTGGATCGCCGAGACCGAAGGGGCCAAGTTCTGGCTCTCGGTCCTCACCGAACTGCGCCATCGCGGCGTGCAGGATGTTTACATCGCCTGCATGGACGGGCTGAAAGGGCTGCCGGAAGCGGTCAACGCCATTTTCCCCAAGACCCTGACCCAACTCTGCATCGTCCATCTGGTGCGGGCGAGCCTGCGTTACGTCACGGTCAAGGACAGCAAGGCCGTGGTCGCGGCCCTCAAGCGTATCTACCAGTCGGCGACCGCCGAAGAAGCGGCGGCGGAGTTGGAACAACTGGACGCCGATTGGGGCAAGTCCTATCGTTCGGTAATCCGCTTGTGGCGGAGCAACTGGGACAACATCATCCCGTTTTTCCAGTTTCCGCCGGAAATTCGCAAGGTCATTTACACGACCAACGCGATCGAATCGCTAAACATGAGCCTGCGCAAGCTGACCCGCAACCGGAGGATATTCCCCAACGACGAATCGGCGATCAAGGCGCTCTATCTGGCAATCCGGCAGGCGTCACGCAACTGGAAGATGATCCACAACTGGAAGCCAGCGCTGCAGACATTCCAAGTGATGTTCGGCGAAGACCGGGTGCCGTTGAATCTGGTCTATTGAAAGAGCGGATACACAGTTCGTTTGACAGACCCCTCGCGGTGCAATTGCTGATACTCTTTTTCTCGGCCTTGATTTCTAACATAGGTCGCAATGGTTTTCTCATTACCCTTTTGGCCTACAGTGTTCACAAAATAGCCCTTTGTCCAAAATTCGCCACCCCATAGTTGCTTTTTAACCGATGGGACTCGTTTGAATATTTCTCTGGCCGTAATGCTTTTGATGACTCGTGCAATCTGCGTTGGGCTGTACATTGGAACCGACTGCACCAAAAAGTGAACATGGTCTTTGTCGGTCCCAATTTCTACGAACTGAATCTCGTATCTTTTGGCGATCTCAAGGCAGACCTCTTTGAGACAGCCATCAACCTCTGGGGTGAAAACAACCCGGCGGTATTTTGCTGGGCAAACAAGATGGTATAACAGCACAGAAACATTATGACTTTTGTGTACATATTCGCTCATGTCGCCAATATTTCATATTGGCGATAGCGAAGCAAGCTTCGGGGAATTGGACCCCCCTGAGATTAAACTGGCAGCGTATCGGCAGCAGAAATCCGCCGGAAAGGCTGCCGCCTCCCCCTGCCCCCTTCGCGGAGTCCTGATGTATCGCGCCCTTTTCACCATCGTCCTGGCCGGGCTGCTGCTGGTTTCACCGCGTCCCGGCCGGGCCGAATCTGGCCCCGCCCCCCTCGTCAGGGCCCTGCAGGAAACCCTGGCCATCGAGGAGCAGATAGAGGCCGGGGACTGGCTTTTGGCCGAAAAACAGAGCGCCGCTATCGGCCGCCACCTGGAAAGCTACGCGGCGGCTGCCCCGCAATCGGCCGCGACCGGCCTGGCAGAGGCCCGGCAGCGCCTCGCCAAACTGCGTCAAGAACTGGCGCGTCGGCAAACCGCCACCAGCTATCGCGCCTACTTCGGGCTGCGCAAGGACCTGCTTGAACTTCTCACCAGCACCGGCTACCCGACCCCGCCGACCCTGCTGGTCGTCCGCCACGACCTGAAAATCGCGCGCCTGGCGGTGAGCAGGGAGAATTGGCAGGAAGTGAGCCACGAGCTCAACGAACTGGAGTTCAACTACCGCAGCGCCCTGCCGAAACTGGTTGAGCTGGGGCTGAGCCAGCAGCAGACCGCCGACGCCCTGGTCAAGATCGCCCTGGCCAGGGATGCCCTGACCGAAGGAAGAACGCCGCAGTTGCTCTCGTTACTGGATGAATTGGAGTCGTTACTGGCCGATCAGATCGGGAGGGGCGGTGAAGACTGAAAAAACCGGGGCAAGAGGGGATCAGAGCCCGAGGTAGGCTTTGCGGACCTGGTCGTTGTTGAGCAGATTATCGGCCCGGTCCATCAAGGTGATGCGACCGTTCTCCATGACATAGCCGCGGTCGGCGAGCTTGAGGGCCTGCATGGCGTTCTGCTCGACCAGGAAGACCGTGGTTCCGTCGCGGTTGATCTTGGCGATAATTTCGAAAATCTGCTTGATCACCAGCGGCGCCAGGCCCAGCGACGGCTCGTCCAGCAGCAGCAGGCGCGGCCGCGCCATCAGCGCCCGGCTGATCGCCAGCATCTGCTGTTCGCCGCCGGAGAGGGTTCCCCCCGCCTGGTGGCGGCGACGGGCTAGAATCGGGAAGAGGTCGAAGACGTAGGCCAGGTCCTGGCGGACACCCGCCGGGTCCCGGCGCAGGAATGCCCCCATCTCCAGATTCTCCAGTACCGACATATTGGCAAAGATGCGGCGTCCTTCCGGGACCTGGCTGATCCCCAGGGCCACGATCTGGTCGGCAGGCAACCCGCGCAGGGAAGTGCCGCGAAAGACGACCTCGCCACTGCGGGGAGGCGTAATGCCGCAGATCGACATCAGGGTGGTCGACTTGCCGGCGCCGTTGGCGCCGATCAGGGTGACGATCTCTCCCTCGGCGACATCGATGGTGACCTCGCGCAGCGCCTGGATCTGCCCGTAGCAGGTCGAGACCTTTTCCAGCCTAAGCATCCACATCCTCCCCGAGATACGCCTCGATCACCTTCGGGTCGTGACGGACCTGCTGCGGCGTCCCCGCGGCAATCTCCTTGCCGTACTCCATCACGTAGATCCGGTCGGAAATATTCATCACCAGCTTCATGTCGTGCTCGATCAGCAGGATCGCCATCTTCCCCTCGTCGCGGATGCGCACGATCAGGGCATCGAGTTCACGGGTCTCCTGGGGGTTCATGCCGGCAGCCGGTTCGTCGAGGAGGAGCAGAAAAGGATCGGTCGCCATCGCCCGGGCGATCTCCAGGCGGCGCTGGGCGCCGTAGGGAAGGTTGCGGGCAAAATCGTCGGCAAACGGCTTGAGGCCAACCTTTTCCAGCAGCTGGTAGCTCCTCTCCACCGTCTCCCGCTCCTGGCGCCGGGTGGCGGCGCCGCGCAGGATGGCGCCGAGGATGTTGGTCGTCGTGCGGCAATGGCAGCCGATCATGACATTCTCCAGCACCGTCATCGCCGGGAAGAGGCGGATATTCTGGAAGGTGCGGGCCATGCCGATGGTGGTGACCCGGTTCGGCTTCAAGCCGTTGATCTTCTGGGTTCGTCCCCCCGGCGGATGCACCAGGATCGCCCCGGAGGTCGAGGTGTAGATGCCGGTGACACAATTGAAGAAGGTGGTTTTGCCGGCGCCGTTGGGGCCGATCAGGGCGACGATCTCGCCGCGACAAACCTGCAGGTTGACATGGTCGACGGCGCGCAGACCGCCGAAGTCCATGGTCAGCTCCTTTACCTCCAGCAGTGGCGTGGCGCGGTCAGTCATTTCCCCCCTCCCCGGCCGCGGCGGGCCGCTGGTAGCTGCGGCGCTGGTTGCTGATCAGGCCCTGGGGGCGGAAGATCATCATCAGGACCATGACGGCGCCGAAGATCAGCATGCGGTACTCAGAAAAGGCGCGCAGGTACTCGGGGAGCAGGATCAGGACCAGGGCGGCGATGATCACGCCGACAATCGACCCCATGCCGCCAAGGACCACGATCGACAGGACGATTGCCGATTCCATGAAGGTAAAGCTGTTCGGGTTGATGTAGGTGTTGCGGGCGGCGAAGATCACCCCGACCAGACCGGCCCAGAAGGCGCCGAGGGCGTAGGCCGAGAGCTTGGTGCGTGCCATGTCGATCCCCATGGCGACGCAGGCGATCTCATCCTCGCGCAGCGCCATCCAGGCCCGGCCGATGCGCGAATCCTTGAGCCGGTTGGTGACGAAGATGGTGAAAAGGACCATCCCGATCATCAGGTAATAGGTGTAGGTGGTCACCGCGTCGATGCTCATCTCCAGGCCGAAGAGCCCGGGACGGGGGATATTGGCAATCCCCTGGGCGCCGCCGGTCACCGCTTCCCAGTTCTCGATGACGATCTTGGCAATCGAGCCGAAACCGAGGGTGACGATCGCCAGGTAATCTCCGCGCAGGCGCAGGATCGGAAAGCCGAGCAGCACCCCGAAAAAGCAGCCCGCCAGGCCGCCGAGGGGGAGGCAGGCCCAGAAGCCGAGACCGGTCTGCTGGTTGACCAGGGCATAGGTGTAGGCGCCAACGGCAAAAAAGGCGACATAACCGAGGTCGAGCAGGCCGGCCAGGCCGACGGTAATGTTGAGGCCGAGGCCGAGGACGACGAAGATCAGCGCCAGCACCATGATGTTGGCCTGGTAGGTGTCGACCAACCAGGGGAAGGACAGCGCCGCCGCGGCCAGCAGCCCGAGCAGGGGCCGATAGAGCTGCGGATCGGCGAGGAGGCGCCGACCAAGTCCCCGGGTTGTTTCCGCCGCTCCCGAAGCTTCGCTGCGGTCGCCGCCGGCCTGGCGGGAACGGGCCAACTGCCAGGCGAGCGCGAGGAGGAAGGCGCCGATGGCGACCCAGAGCATGTTGAGCCAGCGCCACTCGACGATATCCTTGAGGGTATTGACCCTGACCACCATGAAGGGGAAGGTCAAAAAGACGAACCAGAGGGCGATGCCCAACGATTTTTTGCAGTAACTCAGCATCATTCAACCGTGCGGCTGCACCGCGCTAAGGATCAGACCTTCTGCCTGACCGCCTTGCCCAGAAGCCCGGCCGGTCGCAGGACCAGGATCAGGACGAGGACGCCAAAGGCAAAAACATCCTCGTAGGCGCTCGAGATATAACCGGCGGCAAAGGATTCGGTCAGGCCGAGGACGAGGCCGCCGAGGACCGCGCCGGGGACATTGCCGATGCCGCCGAGAACGGCGGCGGTGAAGGCCTTCACCCCGGCCATGAAGCCGATGTAGAAGTTGATCTGGCCGATATAGGACCCGACCAGCACGCCGCCGATCGCCGCCAGCACCGAGCCGATGACAAAGGTGATGGAGATCACCCGGTCGACATTGACCCCGGCGAGCCGGGCCATCGTCATATCCTGCTGGGTCGCCCGCATCGCCTTGCCGATCCGGGTGTACTTGATCAGCACGGTCAGCCCGATCATGGTGACGGCGGAGACGACGAGGATCAGCAGTTCGGCACTGCCGACGATATGGGCGACCGGCTCCATGAAGGCAAATTCCGGCACCAGTTCGGGAAAGGGGAGGAAATCCGGGGTCTGGGCGAGCAGGACATAATTCTGCAGGAAGAGGGAAGCGCCGATGGCGCTGATCAGCGGTGAAAGGCGCGGCGCGTTGCGCAGGGGACGGTAGGCGATCTTCTCCAGGGTGTAGCCGTAGGCAGCGGCGTAAATCATGGCAATCACGGCAGCCAGCACCAGGATCGAGACCCCGGAAAAGCCGTAGATAGTCAAGACTCCGGAGACGATCAGGGCGACGAAGGCCCCGATCATATAGATTTCGCCGTGGGCGAAATTGATCAGCTGGATGATCCCGTAGACCATGGTGTAGCCCAGCGCAATCAGGGCATAGATACTGCCACGGGTCAGGCCGCTGCAGAAGAGTTCGAGGAAATAGTCCATGGCAGTAAATCACAGGCCCCATAAAGACCTGTGGCAGCTCCTCTTATTTCACTTCCTCGAAAACCCCGTTCTTCACCTGGTAGACCGAGAAGCCGACCCCTTCGGCATCCCCCTTGGCGTCAAACCTGATGCGGCCGACCGCGGTATCGACGTAATTGTTGTGCAGAGCCTTTTCGAGACCGGCGGAATCGGTGCCGCCAGATGCCTGGATGGCGGCCAGAAGCGCCTGCATCGCCGCGTACCCCTGGTCGAAAAAGGTTCCGGGCTCCTTGCCGTAGCGGGCCTGGTACGCCTGGCGCGCCGCCTGGTTCTCGGGGAACCTGCTGACATCCATCGGGCCGGTCGCGTAGACCCCCTCGGCATCCTTGCCGGCAATCTCCAGGAAACCGACGCCCTTGATGCCATCCGGGCCGATGAAGGGGATCTTGACGCGTTTCTTGTTCATCTGGCCGACCAGCTTCGATGCCTCCGGATGGTACCCGCCGAAGATCACCGCATCCGCCCCTTCGCGGCGGATTTTCTGCACCACCGCCGAGTAGTCCATCGCTCCCGGGGTGATTCCTTCATACATCACGATCTTTGCCTTGCCACCAGCCTCGACGAAAGACTTGGCGAAGTCGGCAAAGCCTTTGCCGTAATCCCCCTTGTCGTGGATGATGGCGATCTTTTTGACGCCGAGCTTGTCGGTGGCGAAAGTGGCCGCCAGCTTCCCCTGCTCATCATCCGGCGCGATGGTGCGGAAGAAGTTGGGGTAGTCGCCACTCTCGGTCAGGGGCGGGTTGGTTGCCGAAGGGGAAATCGCGATCACCCCGGCTTCCTTGTAAATCCCGAGCGCCGCCTTGGTGGCCCCGGAGCAGACATGGCCGATGACCACCCGGGCACCGTCGGAGACGAGCTTGGTGGCAACATTGGTCGCGATCTCCGGCTTGCACTGGTCGTCGAGGGGGAGCAGTTCGATCTGCCGGCCGAGAAGCCCCCCCTTGGCATTGACCGCCGCGGCGATCATCTCGGCCGCTTCCCTGGTCGGGATGCCGTAGGGAGCGAGGTCGCCGGTATGGGGCCCGGCAATACCGATCTTGATGGTGTCGGCAGCCGGCACCGGGGCGGGGGAGAACAGGCCGGCGAAGAGGGAGAGGAGAACCAGCAGCAAGGCTCTGGAATAGCGCAGCGATGTCATGGCGACACTCCTTGACGGGTAGGAAATCAGGTTCAATGGGCTCGCACCGCCCTTCATATATAAAGGAAGTGGCCCCTCCGGTCAACCGGGCACGGCCATATTCCACCATTCAACCATTTGGATTTGCTAAGACTTTACTCGATGCTTACGGTATCGCCAGCTCCCGCTGGCGCGGGCTGCCCGAGGGGCCGGGGAGTGGCGAGGACGGCGATGGTCAGCCGCGAAATGCAGACCAGGCGCTCCCGCTCATCGACGATCCGGGTTTCCCAGATCTGGGTCCGCCCGCCGAGGTGCAGCGGGCGGGTGGTGCCAATGACCCAGCCAGCGGTCATGGCACGGACGTGGTTGGCGTTGATCTCCAGACCGACGCAGCTGAAACGGGAATCATCGACGGTGAGGTAGGCGGCAAAACTTCCCAGCGTTTCCGCCAGCGCGACCGAGGCCCCGCCATGCAGCAGGCCAGCGGGCTGCCGGGTGCGATGGTCGACCGGCATGCGCGCCGTCAACGAAGAGGCATCGATGGCGGTGAACTCGATGCCGAGATGGGCGACCATGTTGTTGCCGGCCAGGCGGTTCAGCTCCGCCACCGTGACCTCGCGGAACCAGATCGGCGTTTCCTGCGTCATGACTTCCCTCCCGGCGCTTGCGGTGCCCCCCTGGTGACCAGGGCGGCCGCAGCGACGAGCCCCCAGCCGGCGAGAAAGGCGACGCCGCCCAGCGGGGTGATTGCCCCGAGCCAACGCACGCCGGTCATGGCCAGCAGATAGAGACTCCCGGAAAAGAGTGCGGTCCCGGCCAGCAGCGTCCAGCCGGCCCGGGGGAGCAGGCGGTTACCGGGATGCACCTGGCAGAGCAGGCCGACCAGGATCAGCCCGAGGGCATGGACCAGGTGATAGAGGACAGCGGTCTGGTAAACGGCAAAAAGATCGGGGCTGATCCGGGCCTTGAGGATATGGGCGCCGAAGGCGCCGAGCGCGACCCCCAGCAAGGCACTGAGACTGCCCAGGGGAACAAAGACGGACATGGTGGGCTCCTTGAAAAAAGTTCCGGCTGCGCGGGGAAGCCGCCGCGAAACGCCACCACCGGCGTTGACGGCGGGTGATCTGTTGCTACATTTAATCGCAAACCTCGCAGGGAGGTGCGCAGATGAACTTCTGGCACGACTATAAAAGCCACATCGGCGAAGAGTGTGAAATTCTGACCCCCCGAACCCACTACCGCGGCGTGGTGACCGATTTTCACTTCTTCGGCGAAACCTACGAAGTGGAAATCACCCGCACCCTGCGCGGCAGACTGCACCCGGGAGACCGGGTCCGGGCAACGCCGGAGGCCCTGCAGCAGGTCCCCCACTACTGAGGCTGCGGCTCGGGCAACTTCTCCAGCACCGTCTCAAATTCCCGCCGCGTTTTGCTGCGCCGCAGCTCGCGTACCACCCCGGCCAGCTCCGGTTCGGCAATAAAGGCCAAAACCTCCTTGAGCTTGGCCAGAACCTGGGCCTCCCCGCAAAAGAGCTCGCGGTAGTCCGCCGCCAGATCCCGAAGATAGTCATGCAGCTCAGACCGTCGCTGCGCAGCGGCCGGCGCCCCGGGCGCCGCCTGGCGCAGCCGGGTGAAGAGCTGCGGATCGCCGATGGCGCCACGACCGAGCATCAACCCGGCCGCCCCGGTCGCGGCAAGAATCGTCTGCCCCTGCCTGGCATCGACGATATCGCCGTTGGCGATGACCGGCAGAGGGGTCGCCGCGACCACGGCGGCGGTCAACCGGTGGTCAGCCGCACCGGCGTACTGCTGCACGACGGTGCGCGGGTGGAGGACGAGAAAATCGATGCGCGCCCGCTCCAGCATCGGTAAAAGGTCGAAGATCTGCCGCTGGTCGTCGTATCCGGCGCGCAGCTTGACCGACAGGCTGCAATCGACCGCCGCCCGCAGCGCCGCCAGCAGCTCGGGGAGCAGCTCGGGCCGCCGCAGCATGCCACCGCCGCTCAGCCCCGAGTTCATGCGGCCGTAGGGACAGCCCATGTTGAGATTGAGATGGGTCGCCCCGGCGGAACGGGCAGCCCGGGCGGCAGCCACCAGCCCGTCCCGGTCGTGGCCGACCAGCTGCACCACCAGCGGCACCCCGGCGGGCGGCGGCACGATTTCGCGCAGGTCGGCCGCCGCCAGCTGGCCGCGCGCCCCCCCTTTCACCCGCAAAAACTCGGTAAAGACGACATCCGGCCGGACGTGGGTGCAGAACCAGGCGCGCAGCGCGCGGTTGGTCACCCCCTGCAGCGGCGCCAGCATCAGCGGTTTGGTCCCCGACGCCCAGGGGAGGCGGAGTTCGATCCCACCGGCAGGGGTCATGATTCGCCTCCGCCGGGCAGCGCAAGGACCCGCTCCAGAAGCGCGACCAGCCGCTGCTGTTCGGTAGCGGTACGGACGGCCAAGCGCAGGTAGCGATCATCGAGGGGGGGAAAGTTGGCGCAGGAACGGACCAAAACACCCTGCCGATAGAGCGCGGCAGTGATCTCGCTTCCCGCCGGCGCCGGCGCCGGCAGCCGGGCCAGCAGAAAATTGGCGACACAGGGAAAGACCTTCAGTCCCAGCGCCTCAAGCCCGGCGGCGAGTTCCTGGCGCAACAGCGGGAGTAGGGTGGCGGTCGCCCGGCGGTAGTCGGCCGCAGCGAGGCAGGCCTCCGCCGCCGCCAGTGCCGGGGTGGAGAGGGTCCAGGGTTCGCGCGCCGCTGCCAGCCGGGCCACCCCCTGCTCCGGTCCGGCGAGAAAGCCGGCGCGCAAGCCGGGAATGGCGTAAAACTTGGTCAGCGAACGCAGGACGTAGAGATTATCGTGCGCCGCGACCCGCGACAGCAACGAACGCTCGGGGCAGAAGTCGATGAACGCCTCATCGACCACCAGCAGCGCCTGGCCGCGCAATGCCGTGGCGATTGTTTCGAGGCGTTGCGGGTCGATGCCGGTGCCGTGGGGGTTGCCCGGATTGGCCACCAGCACCAGTTCGGTCTCCGGGCGCAGTGCGGCGAGGAGCCGCTTCGGGTCGAGGGCAAAGCCCTCCTCGGGGTGGAGGTCAAAGCCATCCCAGGGGATGCCAGCGGCCGCCAGGCTGCGGGCGTACTCGCTGAAGGCGGGGCGCACCAGCAGGGCCCGCCGGGGGCGCAACACCCTCGGCAGCAGGTAGATCAGCTCGGTGGAACCAGCCGCCGGGAGGAGCCGGGCCGGAGGCAGTCCATGGTGCGCCGCCAGCGCCTCACGGAGCGCGGCAGCATCGATTTCGGGGTAATGAACCGCCCGGGAGAGGGAGGCCTGCGCAGCGGCAAGGACCGTGGGCGGCATCCCCAGCGGGTTAATGCTCGCGGAAAAGTCGAGGAGCGCCTCCGGCGGGAGTCCAAGCTCCCGGGCCGCCCGGGCAACTCCGCCACCATGGTCCGTTGCGCCCATCTGTTCCGGGGGCAGGGTCAACCCGCCCCCCCCTTGGCAGCCGCCCGGGGGGCGAGACCGATGACGTTCGCCGCCAGCGAACGCGGCTGGAATTCCCTTTCCAGGTCGCCGAGAGCGGCGGCCGGCAGAGTTCGGGGGGCGCCTCCCGCCACCTGCTCCATGGCGACCTTATTTTTGCCGTCGACCACCCAGACCCGGTAGGGCTGGGCACTCCCACCGAGGAGAATATAGGCCTTGAAGGGCGGAGCGACGAGGTCGGTGAGGTAGGCGAGGTCGAAAAAATAGTCCCCCTGGTTGAGGTCTTCGAACTGCTGCGGATAATGACCCGAAAAGGCCTGGTAGCCGTCCAGGACCGCAACCACGCGCTCCAGCAGCTTGGCGACCCCGGCCTGCGCCTGGGCCTGTAAATGGTTCCTCGCAGCGTCAGCTGTGGCCTGTTCGGTCTTTTCCGCAGGCTGTTCCGACTTGCTGCAGCCACCGCCAGCGGTCAGCAAGGTGATGCAAAGCACGGAAAGCAGAATTCGGGTCCGCATGGTTGGGGCGCTCCATTCGAGAGAAAGGTTTTGTTGTCGGACAAGTCTCCGCCAACCGGAATGCAAAATTCTGACCAGGCCGGAATTCAGCCAAAGGCCGGCCAGCCGCAGATCAGCAGCCCCAGCGCCAGCCCGGCAAAGGCGGTCAGGTACATCAGCCGGATGGTGGCACGGAAAGCCGCCACCGTCGGCGGGCGGTCCGGGTCGCCGAGGGTCGGTTTTTCCACCCGCTGGCCAAAGTAGGTTGCCGGGCCGCCCAACTGCAGGCAGAGGGCGCCGGCCACCGCGGCCTCGGGGAAGCCGGCATTGGGGCTGGAAGGTTTGCGCGCATCGCGCAGCAGGATTTTCAGCGCATTCCAGCTGTTGAGCCCGAGGGGGATGGCCGCCAGCACCATCAGCAGCCCGGTCAGTCGCGCCGGCAGCAGGTTGGCCAGATCATCCAGGCGCGCTGCCGCCCAGCCGAGCTCTCGGTAGCGGTCATCGCGGTAGCCGATCATCGAGTCGAGGGTATTGATCCCCTTGTAGAGGAGACCGAGGACCGGACCGCCGAGAAAGAGGTAGAAGAGGGGGGCGATCACGCCGTCCGAGGTATTCTCCGCCACCGTCTCGATGCAGGCGCGCAGAATCCCTTCTTCATCGAGTTCAGCGGTTTCGCGGCCGACGATGAGGGCGAGGCTGCGCCGGGCTTCGACCAGGTTGCCGGCTTCGACCCAGGCGACCACCCGCCGGCTCTCGCGGTGGAGGGAATGCAGGGCGATGGCGGTGTAGGCGAGCCAGAGGGAGAGCGCCAGCCCGAGCCAGGGATGGAGTGCGGTCGCCAGCCAGAGGACGCCCCAGGCCGTCACCCCGGTAAGGGTCAGGGTCAGAACGACCAGCAGGATGCCGGTGACGCGGCGACGATCAAAGAGCCCGACCAGCACCACCTCCAGGCGGTTGATCAGGCCGCCGATCCAGACCACCGGGTGCGGCAGGTGGCTGGGATCGCCGAGCAGGAGATCGAGGCCGAAGGCGGCGGCCACCAGCCAGGCGTTCATGCGCCACCTCCGGCGGCCGGCAACCGGCCGAAGAGCGGCTCCAGCTGCAGATGCGTTTCGAGATGAGCGGCGAGGCGGTCGAGCTCCCGTTCGAGGTCGTGATCCGGAGTTGGCGGCGCGGGTGCCAGCCCCCGCCGCTGCCGCAAACCGGCGAGCAGGGCGGCGCGCAGCTCCGGGTTGTCGAAGAGCCCGTGCAGGTAGCTCCCCCAGACCCGGCCGTCGGCGGAGATAGCCCCTTCCTCAAGGCTGATCGCGCGCCCGGAACGCCGGACGATCTGCAGCAGCGGCTGCGCCAGGGCGCCGCGGCTGGTCGCGCCGACATGAATCTCGTAACCCTGCAGCAAACTCCCCGCCGGAAGATCGCCGAGCCCCCCCGCGGCCGCCACCACGGCTTCGACCTGATGGGTCTGCTTCAGCCCCAGCAGCACTGTTTCCACGTCGAGCAGGCCGAGCCCTTCGGCGGCGCGGGTTTCCGACTCGACCCCTTCCGGGTCGGCGAGGTGCTTCCCGAGCATCTGAAAGCCGCCGCAGATGCCGACGATCCGGCCACCGGCGGCATGGTAGTCATGGATCGCCCGCGCCAGCCCGCTGCGTTGCAGGAACTGGAGATCAGGGATAGTGCTCTTGGTACCGGGGAGGATCAGCAGGTCGAGTCCCGCCACCTCCTCCGGCCGCTCCAGGTAGTGCAGGGCGACCCCCGGTTCCCGCTCCAGGGGATCGAAATCGCTGAAGTTGGAGATACGGGGCAGGCGCACCACGCCGATGCGCAGCTCCGCCGCTGGCGCGGGCCGTCCCTTGCGGGACAATCCGAGCGAATCCTCTTCCGGCAGCTGCAGCGCACACCAGGGGACGACGCCGAGGACCGGCACCCCCGTGCGGTCTTCGACCAGCTCGATGCCGGAGCGCAGCAGCTCGGCGTCGCCGCGAAAGCGGTTGATGATCACCCCGGCCACCCGCGCCCGCTCCTCCGGCCGCAGCAGCTCCAGGGTGCCGAGGATACTGGCGAAGACCCCGCCGCGCTCGATGTCGGCGACCAGCACCACGGCTGCGTCGGCCAGGGCCGCGGCGCGCAGGTTGACGATGTCGTGATCGCGCAGGTTGACCTCGGCGATGCTCCCCGCCCCTTCGAGAACCACCACCTCGTGGCTCGATGCCAGGCGCCGGTACGACTCCGCGACCGCCTGCCAGGCGTGCTCCTTGTAGCGGTGATACTCCCGCACCGTCATGTTGCCGACCGGCCGCCCCTGGACGATGACCTGGGAGCCGGTTTCCGAGTTCGGCTTGAGGAGAACCGGGTTCATGTCGGTGTGGGCCGGGAGGCCGCAGGCGATCGCCTGCAGCGCCTGGGCGCGGCCGATCTCCCCCCCTTCCGCGGTCACCGCCGAATTGAGGGCCATGTTCTGCGCCTTGAAGGGGGCGACCCGGTAGCCGCGCTGGCGCAGCAGGCGGCAGAGGCCGGCGGCGATGACGCTCTTGCCGACATCGGAACCGGTGCCGCCGATAAAGAGCGCCCGCACCTTGCCGGGTTCGGCGTCCTCCCCCCCGACCGGAGCCGCCAGTTTTTTCCCGTAACCGCGCGGCGTCACCATCCGCCCCGCGGCGTCGACGACGGTCTGCGAGTTGCCGACGATCACCAGCGACAGCATGTCGACCTCGGCGGCGGCCAGCCCGGCGAGATCGGTGACCACCACCGACTCCTCTTCCCGGCAGGCATTGCGGACGATCCCGACCGGGGTGACGCCCGGCCGGTGGCGGAGCAGGATCTGTGCGGCCGCCCCCAGCTGGGTGGTGCGGCCGCGGCTCTTGGGATTGTAGAGAGCGACGACGAAGTCGGCGGCGGCGGCCGCCTCCAGGCGCCGGCGGATCAGCGACCAGGGGGTGAGCAGATCGGAGAGGGAAATCACGGCGAAGTCATGCATCAGCGGTGCGCCGAGGCGGGCGGCGGCCGCCTGCACCGCCGAGACCCCGGGGACGATGATCACGGCAACGTCGGGGGCCTGTTGCGGCTGCAGCTCGAGGGCGAGCCCGGCCATGCCGTAAATGCCGGCGTCGCCGGAGGAGACCAGGGCCACCACCTGCCCGGCCGCGGCCAGCCGCAACGCCGCGCGGCAGCGCTCGACCTCCTTCATCATCCCCGAGGAGACGACCTGCTTGCCGACCAGCAGCTCGGGAATCAGTTCGAGGTAGGTCTGGTAGCCGACCACTGCCGCCGACCCCAGGATAGCTTCACGGGCAGCGGGGGTCAGATGGTCGGCGGCGCCGGGGCCAATACCGACGACGTAGAGTTTGCCGGTCATAAAATACTTTCGCAAAATTCGGTTGAAGCGGCTCTCACCCGTTCGCTGCTCTCCCTAGAGATCACAGAGGGGACAGAGAAAATCCATGGGTTTAATCTTTAACGACCTTGGGAGACATCGGCCTTGAATGGTTCAGCATATCCTCTGTGTTCTCCGTGAGCTCAAGCGACGGCAAGGAGCGGGTGAGAGACGATCTTCAGCCTTCGCCGATCTCCGCCACCGCCACGGTGACATTGCCGAGTTTCTGCTTGCGCACCAGCAGACTGCCCCCTTGGGCGGACAGGAGCGCTGCCGGTTCGCAGACGCCGCTGGCGCCGACCGCGGCCAGGGCGTGGGCGGAGGGGGGGCTCGGCACCACGATCCCGTTCAGGGCGGCGGCCGGGTGGAATTGCAGCGGCAGGCGATGCCGCCGAGCGAACTCCAGCAATCCCGGTTCATCGGCCTTGGCGTCGATGCTCGCCAGCTGCCCGATGCTGGCGAAGGCGAGATACGCCCGCTGCAACGCCTGGCGCACCGCCGCCTCGATTTCGTCGGCGTCGGTGCCGCGGTTGCAGCCGATCCCGACCACCAGGTTCCTTGGCCGCAGCGCCAGCAGGTTCGGCTCGCTGGCAAGTTGCGGCAGATGGCGGTTGCTGACCAAAACGGCCCCCGCGGCACCGGGCTGCAACGCCTCGGTAAAGGTAGCGCAAAGCCTGACTGCCGGGACCGCCTCAAAGGCGCCGGCAACCAGACCGAGGCGATCGACGAGGTGGATCGGCCGCCCCTCGAGAAGCAGACTGTTAAGCGTCTTTACATGCCCCAGGGGCTCGATACCATAGCCGAGGCGACGCGCCACATCGTCCCAGGCCGGCAGACCGTTGACATCGGTGGCGGTCGTGATCACGGCTGTGCCGCCGGTCAGCTCCGCCAGCTCCCGGGCGAGGTCATTGGCGCCGCCGAGGTGACCGGAGAGGAGGCTGATGGCGAACTGCCCGGCCTCGTCCAGCACCACCACCGCCGGGTCGACCTCCTTGCCGCGCAGGTGCGTCGCCAGAGTGCGCACCACGATGCCGGTGGCCATGATGCAAACCAGACCGTCGACGACTGCAAAGAGGCGTGGCAGCAGCGCCGTCACCGGTTCGGAGAAATAATTGCAGCCGTCGTCACCGCGCAGCCGCTCCGGCAGCCAGACCTGCTCTGCGCCGGCCTCGCGGCCGATGCGGCGGGCCAGCTCGGCCCCTCTGGCGGTGATGGCGACGATGGCGATATTCATAGACTCTCAGTCGGAATTGCTCGAGGAAACACCCCAAAAAAGCATCTCTCACCCGCTCCTTGCCGTCGCTTGAGCGCACGGAGAACACCGAGGGAAATCAGCCCCAACCTTTTTTCTTGCCTCTAGCCTTATTAGTCTTCTCCGTGTTCACTGTGATCTCCAGTGAGCGCAGCGAACGAGTGCGAGCCGCCCTCAGGATTTTTCCCGAAAGCCATGCGCAAACCCCGGATCATAAAGCTTCGAACGCTCCGGCACCCCCCGGCGCCGCGCGGCGAGGACCTCGCCGACCAGGATCAGCGCCTGGCGGCCGATGCCGGCCGTCGCTACCCTGGCGGCGATATCGGCGAGGGTCCCTTCGACCACCTTTTCGTCCGGCCAGCTGGCGCGGTAGACCACCGCCACCGGAGTGGCGGCGTGAAAGGCGCCGCCGGCCAGCAGCTCGGCGACGACCTGGTCGATCATCCCGACAGAGAGGTAAAGGCACAAGGTACCGCCGTTGGCGGCGAGGCGGCGCAGCGCCTCGCGCTCGGGGACCGGGGTGCGCCCGGCGATGCGGGTCAGGACCAGGGTCTGGGAGACCTCGGGCAGGGTCAGCTCCTGCCCGAGGCTGGCGGCGGCGGCAAAGGCCGCGGTCACCCCCGGAATCACCCGATAATCGATAGCGAGGCGGTCGAGCTGCTCCATCTGCTCCTGGATCGCCCCATAGAGACAGGGGTCGCCGGTGTGCAGGCGGACCACCTGCTTGCCTTCCGCCACGGCCACACGCATCAACTCGACCACATCCTCCAGGGTCAGCGGCGCGCTGTCGTGGGCGACTGCCCCGGGCTTGAGTTCGGCGAGCAGGTCCGGGTTGACGAGGGAGCCGGCGTAGATGACGACATCCGCCGCCTGCAGGGCCTTGAGCCCCTTGACGGTGATCAGCTCGGGGTCGCCGGGGCCGGCGCCGACAAAGAGGACGGGGGGAGCGGTTATTTGCATAAATTAAATAGCTTTCGAATCCCACCGCAAAAGCGCCAGGCGCATTCAAACGTCAATCTTTGGCTCTACGAGCAAATCATTGATGTGAGTTGGGTTCCTTGGCTGATTTTGATTCCAGGCCAATGCACATTTCTATACACGTGTGCATAGAAACTGAAAATCCGTGGTTTGGATTAAGGGCGCGCATAGTAGGCATGACGCTTCACCCCATGTTGCACAATTTTCCCCTCCTCCTTCAACCGTTTGAGAAGATGATAAGCCTGCGGCAAACTGAGCCGGCAAAGCTCAGCGACATCTGCCCGCTTAATGGACCCGTGTTTAGAGATATAACTGAGGACCATCTGTTCGTGCTGGATTGGATCAAATCCCGCCTGGCGGATATAAGCCGCCTTTTGTCCGGATTTTCTGTAGATCTTTGCGCTTAGGGTGTAAGCACGGGCGCGACCACCGCCGTGTGCTTCGACGAGCCCGGCTTCCGCCAGCTTTTCAAGCGCAGAACGAGCTTCCTGCTCGGTTTTCTGGATAGAGGGAGCGAGATCATTCGTCGTTAACCTCCGCTCCTGGCGCAAACGGGAAAGGATGATCAAGCTATCCAAAGGCATCGCACGCCCGGTACGCTCTTCATGTCGCAGTACCAATTCAAGGAAATCATGGTCTGATTCCGCATTACTCATCCGCAAAATAACGGAAGTCGAGTCCGAGCGGGAATAATCCGGCGCTGGGCGGCCATAGCGAAGTAAACCCTCAAAAATACGATCAATACCGCGCCCGGTACGCTCGGCAAGCCCAATTCGTTTGGCGATGTCAGCCAGCAGCGGATTACGTGGGCGCGGCTCAGTAACCAACAGGTTCTGTAATGTGACCCCTTCAACAAAACCACCGGGATTTGAAATGGCCATGCCATCGTCATCGATACGAACATGAACTGCACCCAGTCGAGCATAATCACGATGAACAAGTGCATTTACAAATGCCTCTCGGAAGGCCCGTCGCTCGAAATTAGGGATCGGAACTCGAAACAAGCCGACCTGCACTTCCTTCTCTGTTACCCTAGCCGCAAACAGCCTCTCAATCTCCTCGAAAGACTGAAGCAATGGTTTGCGGAAAAACTCATTGACCCTTACGTCAGTACCTTCCAACACCTGAAAGGCGACTTCGGACGAAGGAATATGCCGCCGCAGTTGCTCCTCACGGCCAAGGAACAAAAGCCCCGCCAGGGTTGGACGTCGGATACCCTCAACAGTCGCAGCCAAACCCAAGGCCCCGTCTAGCTCTTCGTCTGCCAAGGGGATGAGCGTCGAGTCTCCACCGTAGCGCCGAATAGCCTCGCGAATGCGCTGACGCTCCAAAGGGTTCAAATCCTCGGCTGTAAGATCAAATAACGGTAACGCCGACGGATCGGTAAGTCCCAAATCCGATTGGCGTTGAGTAAATTCATGTGGATAGAAGGGAACTGCCTCCGGCAATCCGTCTGGTTTAAGCCGCCGCCGTTGGAGAAGGCCCTCCGATGTTGCAACCAACTGTCTGGACTTCGGAACTTGGATATGGGCGATGCTCTGGCGCCCGACAGAACAGATTTGCACACAGACGGAAAGCGACGGGCTTGTTCGGTTGGCGATCAGTGCCGCCAATCCTGTTGTAACCTGATGGTTCCGATGCAATCCTGAAACGGTCCCGTCGTCCTCCACCCCCAGCAGCAATTCCCCACCCTCGGTATTGGCCAACGCCACAACTGCAGCAATAAGATCACGATCGGAAAGGCATTTCAGATCGCTTTTGAATTCGACCTGCAGAGTCTCTCCACCGGCAATGAGGTCCTTCAGACGGCGGCTATCCATTCCCATATCCGTATGTCCAACTCACAACGTACTCAATGAACTTCCTTGGCGCCAACTACATGAGCGAAATCGACGCCCAACTCGTCAAAATGGGCCTTGCCACAGCGGATCTTCGCCCACTCAGCGCTCCGTAGTTTCAACTCATCCTTCGTGCCTTTGGTTTCGCGCACGAGATAAACTTTTTCGTCATTCTCTTTGACGATGGCCCAGTCCGGATTATAGGTTCCCACCGGGGTCGTCACCTTGAACCAGGCCGGAAGCTTGATGAACAGCTTGATATCCTCGCGCGAGCTCATCGCTTCGGCGAACTGCCGTTCAATTTCCGACTCGCAGAGCACTGCATCGTAAATCGAGTTATCGACCTCGATCATATCGGTCAGGTAGCCGGCGATTTCCTGCTCTTCAAAGAGCAACATCTCGTATTCCTGACCATTGATCCGCTCATACTTGATCCCGTCAATCATCAGCTCGTGCAGTTCGGTCTGAATCGCGGCCAGCGCCTGGTCGAGAAATTGCTGAGGATTGGTATGCACTTCACCCAGCCGGCCGGATTGAATCAGAATCTGAACCAAAGTCGAGCGGGTCAACTCTGTCTTCCCCTGCAAATAGCCGATCAGGTCGGGTACTTTCACCGCGCCGAAGTCGGTATCATGCTCCCGCACGACCAGCAACCTGGGGTCCACGCCCTTCTTGCAATCGAAGTCCATTCCCGCTTTTTGCACCTTGATTCTCGGCGCGACAATCGGTTCCAGCCTCTGCAAGCGTTTCGCAGCGTTTTCGATCAATTCCGAAGTCTGATAATCAACGGCGTAGCGCGTCCGGTGTTTGATCCGCTGCCAAAGTGCTTTGAAGTCCTCATTCAACCGCCAGCCAGGTTTAAGGGTGGCCGTCCGTCGTTTCTTCTTATTGGCAATCCGCCCCTCGAAGTTGACGCCGCACTCCTCTTCGATCTCGGTTTGCAGCTGGCGGGCGAATTCGTCGTAACTTTCGTTGGCAATCACCGTCAGGCGATTGATGTTCGGATCAAAGCAGCGCTCGCCCGTCTCCAGCACCGGCAGCCGCATCCCCCGCCCGATCTCCTGGCGCTTTTTGATCTCCGATTTCGTCTCGTTGAGGGTGCAGATCTGAAACACGTTCGGATTGTCCCACCCCTCGCGCAGCGCCGAGTGACTGAAGATGAAACGCAACGGCTCATCCAACGACAGCAGTCGTTCCTTATCGCGCATGATCAGTTCATACGCCTCGTCATCTGCAGCCGTGTTGCCCCGGGTATCCTTCGGAATATTCTTGTAAACCGAAAAATATCCGTTATGCACCCGCTCCACTGGCAGCGGGTTTAACTCTGCATATTTGGGCAGAGCAGCTATTTCTTTGTACGCCTCAACAAACCAGTAACGGATTTTCCCATCGTCAGGCCAATAGTTCGCTACCCGGTCGATGAAAAAGAGGGAAAGGACCTTTAGTCGGCCACCCTCGGGCATGGTTTTATGAATCCGTAGTTCTTTGTCAAAATGCTCCCGGATCGTCTCGCGAATCTGCACCCGCATGACATCATCCATGCGTCCGCCGTGGGTTTGGCCAACGTAAAGCTGCAGGCCGTTGGTAAAACTCACATACCCTTCCCCAGCGTTAATCTCATCAATGATGTACTCGCGATAGCTCTCCCGCCCGTTGGATTTGTCATGCAGATCGACCCCGCTGCTGCTGAATGTCACCTGCTTCCGTTTCGGGGCGCCCTTGTCGTTAACATCCATCTCCAGCTTGGCGGTTATTTTCGAACTGGTTGCACTGATGGACTTGACATGGATATACGGCTGGTTGAAATCGGCATCATCGAGCACCGAATCGACCTCGATCCGTTTCACCAGCTTCAAGTCATAAGCCCGCACCGGATCGAGCCGGTAAAGCAGATTGTAGAGGTTCCGGTGGGTTGCCGAATAACGCAGGGTGCAGAGAGGGTTGAGGGTAGCAATCGCGGCCTTGGCCTGATTGCTCTCCATGTTTTGAGGCTCATCCATGATGACGATGGGCCGGGCCGCCTGGATGAATTCGACCGGTCGATAGCCGCTGAGCCGGTCGTTTTCCTTGTGAATGACGTTGTTCGCCTGCTTGTTGAAGGCATCGATATTGATGACCAGCACCTGCAACGAATTTGACTGGGCAAACTGGCGCAGCTTCGAGACCTGCCGGGAATCATAAACCCAGCTATCAAACGGGACGTTGTCGAAAAGAGAGGAGAAATGCTCCTTCATCAGCCGCAGGCTGGCCAGCACCCCCTCGCGAATGGCCACACTCGGCACGACGATAATGAATTTTTTAAACCCGTAGCGCTGATGCAGTTCAAAAATCGAACGAAGATAAACATAGGTCTTGCCGGTGCCGGTCTCCATCTCGACCGAGAAATGCAGGCCATCCAATTCACTGCTTTCAGGAATCCCATTCCTCTTTTGAACGATCCGCAGATTCTCCAGCAACTGTTCTCCAGCCAGCACAAAGGCGTTGCCGATCCCCTTGTCGGTAAACAGTTCGCCTTCGCTCGCCAAATTGAATTCGAAATCCCCGTTTGCCAAGGGGTGACCGTCGAAGAGATCGACCACTGCATTGATGGCGTCGAGTTGGTAGGGCTGGTTGCTATCGAATTTAATTTTCATAGGATTCTAATTAGTTGGCCATTAATTCAATGACATTTGGACGTTTTTCATCGAACCATGCCCTCACTGCCGCAACATAAGCGTTCCAGCCATCGGCCTTTGCTGCGACGTTGACGATCCTTGTCAACCCAACCGGTCTGGAGCTACCAAGGGCCTCGATAATCTTGTCAACATATTCATGATCGTTTGCAACGACGTTAATCGCTTGAGATGCAGTGATAACGTCGTCAATTTCGGCCTCACCGGTAATTGCCACGGTGCGGATTAGAGCATGCAACCGCTTTTCAGGGGGTTCTACCGTAGGTGGGGCAAATTGCCGGACATATGTCGGTGCTTGGGCTCGCCGGGCCTGATCTGTGGGATGATCCCCGGTTAATACTCTATTAATTCGCCCTACTTTTTCTTCATCAGTTATGTACCTGTCGCCATCAATCACAAAAATTGAATTGGAAAGGTCCCTACCATTCAGCATTAATGCGGCAATTAAAGTAAAGCCATTATCGGCTGCGCCGAATTTTGAAATTTCTGTGTATTTTCTGACTCCTGATTCTGTTGCCACCTTTTCAATTATTGCAGTTGATACGTCATCTTCACAGGCAACCGAGAGGGTCCGATGAGGCTCACCGGTCAATCGTGAAATGGCATCAGGCTTCGTCTCAATGAAACAAAAAGTCTTATGAGGTGGCATATTTGTCTGGTACAGATGCCTGACAGAAATAAATTTTTCAAACTCAAGGATGCTTTCGCGGTGGGTCGTGAAAACAATTTGTAGTTTTTTGTCTACCGCATATTCATGGAGAATTTTTAAAAACTTCTTTAAAGCATCACCATGCAATAAAAGGTCAATTTCGTCGATCAGTATCAAGGCATAATTTCTTGCTTTAATGACCGTCTTTAAAATTTCAAAGACTCTTTGTTCGCCGGCCCCCATTGCCAAAGCAGAAAAGTTAACCCCTCTGAATTCAACACCGATCAATTTCCTCCGCGACGGCATATCATTTGAGTGATATTTGGTGTATTGGCGGTTGAAAATAATCCCAACCTTCTCCTTAAGCTCGATAGACTTCTCATCGATCAGATCATGGGTCGTGTAATTAACCTTGCGTCGGGTCCCCTGTATTTCGACTTTCGGGACAGCGGAATGCACTCCGATAAAAAAAGTCTCACGTGCCGGCTTATATTTTTGGATGGGCAACCATTGCCCTGTCATTTTAGTACCCTGAGTGGCAATCGTATGAGTTGCGGGACCCAAGCGAAAACTATGTGACACTGTAAACTCGGTCCCCGACCAAACACCATGTGGAGTATTGGGGAAAAAGTCCGTAAAACGACAGTCCCCCTCTTCGCCGAATGAGGATGGCTTGAAAGTGGCAGCCAATGCATGCAATACCGTGGATTTACCGGACCCATTTGGCCCCATTATGGCCGTCAGTGGGCGCTCTTCATCAAAAGTGATGGTCACATTTTCAAGATTCTTGAGCCTTGTTATGCGTAGAGCCTTTAGCCGCTGCTGACTCACCGGGTAATGTGTTCTTGCAACCACCCTTGCCCCCTCCGTTAAACCGTCCTAAAGACAACTCCATAAGATTGCGCTTCCAGCACGATGTTGGTCTTGAGCTTGTCCTCCCCATCGAAAGCCACATCAAGACAAAGCAGTTTTTCCGGTTTCAACGCGATCATTTCGCGCAATACGTCCTGGGTGACAGGCCGCTCCAGACAAACGAGCAACTGACCGCCATTGACCGACCAGACGGTTGAGGCGCCAATTTCGATACCTTCAATCTGGCTGGAGAGCGGCAGACCGCTTTTGAGGATCAGCTCATACAGAATGTCCTGCTGGTCCCGCAAGCGCTCGACGTTATCCGCGTAAAGTTTAAGTTGGTCGGATAAGGCTTCTGGAGTGCTAGGCATTTGGGTAGCGTCCCAGATTTTAAAGTTGGACGAATCTAGCTTGAAAGATCGAAAGCCACGATCTTGTTGCCCCTGAAAGTCAAGCTGTTCTTCGTTTTCCTTATTCAGATTCGAGATCACCCTCCGCACGCGCTCGCGGGTGATGTGAGCAATGGTGGGGTACTCCTTGTTCTCAGTCTTTTCGGGGAGTTGTACAAGAATAAATTTACGGTTTCCACCGTCTTCTTTGTTTAGTTCCAGAGCCGCTTGTGCGGTCGTACCTGAGCCCGCAAAAAAATCGAGAATCAACGAGTCTTCACTAGCCCCTTGTTTAATTAGCTTCTTTATTAAATTCGCAGGCTTAGAAAAATCGAAAATTTGAAAATCAAAAAGAGATCTTATGTCGGCCGTACCATCAGCGGTATACGTGTCATCAATGATTGAAGGAAACGCGATCAAATCTGCCTGCATGTCCTCCCTGAATTTCTTCTCTCTTGGCCTACCGCCTGGTTTATTAGGAAACAAAATACTCTTACTATCTATTAGTTGTTGCATTCTATCTTTTGAATAGCGCCAACCTGTATCCGCTGGTGGTTCAAAAATATTTCCTGTTTCAGGATCTTCCATAGGGAAATGTAAATTTGGTCTTTGCTTTTTGTTCGCTAGACCAAGCAAACTCCTGCTCATCCATAACCCTCGTGGGTCGTTATCATTGTTAGAAAACTTGGATTCATCCCTTTCAACACCAAGAAGTTTCGCTTCTGCTCTACAGTAAACCAACACGTACTCATGGTCTGTAGATACTCCGGTTTTTGCACGTGAATCCGGATATTTTCTGCTCTTCCAGGTTAATTGAACGACAAAATTCTCCTCCCCGAATACCTCATCCATCAGTAGCCGAAGATTGTTCACCTCATGATCATCGATACTGACAAAAATCACCCCATCCTCACGCAACAGATTCCGCGCCAGAAAGAGCCGTGGATACATCATGTTCAACCAGTTGGAGTGAAAACGGCCACTAGTCTCGGTGTTGGTGCTCTGCTTGACCCCGGCCTCATCCACCTGCCCCGAATAGCGCAAATAATCCTGCAACCCTTCCCGGTAGTTGTCGGGATAGATGAACTCGTTGCCGGTATTGTACGGCGGGTCGATATAGATCATCTTGACCTTGCCGTGATAGGGCTTCTGCAGTAGCTTGAGAACTTCGAGATTATCCCCCTCGATGATCAGATTTTCCGTGTCATCCCAATTTACACTCTCCTCCACCATCGGCCGCAGGGTGCCGACACTCGAAATCTGGACGTTACGAAAGGCTTCTGATTTACCCGCCCAGGAAAGGCCATAGCGTTCGACGCCTTGCTCGATCTGCTCACCCAAGGCAGCCTTGAGCTTTTCAAAGTCGATTTTCCCCTCACTGAAAACCTGCGGAACTGCATCAGCCAATTCCGCAAGCAACTTTGCTTTCAAATTTGGGGATGCTAGGGACATTCGAATATCAATTTTTTCGGGCATAAATCATTCCCCTTCCGTTTTCCGCACAATCACCAGCGACAGGTAGTCGAGATCCTCCGCTCGTACTGCATCCAGATCGCGGATCACCGCCTCGCCGGGGAGGCCGACGCGCTTGATGTAGACGGCGCGCTCCTTGAGGCCGAGATCGGTGAGGAGTTCGCGGATGCGATCGAAGACCCGATGCACCTTCATCAGCACCACGGTGTCGAAGTGTTCGAGAGTTTCGGCGAGGCGCCCCTCTTCGTAGGTTGCCGGCAAGACCGCCAGGCGTTCGTCCGAGCGCCCCAGCGGCAGCCCGGCCAGGGCGGCGGCGGCATGGATCGAGGAGACGCCGGAGACGACCTCCACCGGCAGGTCGGGAAAATCGGCGCGCAGCTCCTGCCAGAGGTAGAGGAAAGTGCTGTAGAGAAAGGGGTCGCCGAGGGTGACGAAAACCACCCTCTTTCCAGCGGCGACGAAGCCGGCCACCTCGACCGCGGCCTGGTGCCAGTAGACCTCGAGGCCGGCCTGGTTCCGCTGCATCGGGAAGACCTGGGTGACAAGCTGCTGGCGCTGCGGATCGACCAGCCCATCGACGATGGCGCGGGCGATAGAGCTGTCCGAGCGGTCGCCGACAGGGCAGACGACGACATCCGCTTCGCGGATCAGGCGGGCGCCTTTGAGGGTGATCAGCTCCGGGTCACCGGGTCCGATGCCGACGGCGATCAAACGTCCAGACATATTTAAATCCAAATCAGTTTTGGGTTTTGAGTTGCAACCTGGAACTCAAAACCTGGCACTCAAAACGGCCGTTAGTCCTTTACGGCGGTGATGATGTAGACCGGGTTGTAGGCCTCGAACATCTTGTAGTCGGTCAAGGGGCGAGTGCGGGCGATGTTGATGGTCGTCACCTCGACCTGGTAGCCGGCGTTGTCGAAATATTCGTTGGCGGCGGTGAGGGTGTCGAGGGTCACAGCGTTGATGACAACCCGGCCCCCGGCGGGGAGGCGGCCGTCGACGGCATCGAGGATGGCGTAGAGATTCCCGCCCGAGCCGCCGACGAAGACCCGGTCGGGATCGGGCAGGGCTTCCAGGCAGGCCGGCGCGTCCCCCTCGACCAGGGTGACGTGGCGGGCGCTGAACTTGCGCAGGTTGGCCTTGATGAACTCCCGGCACTGGGGATTGCGCTCGACGGCAAAGATGCGGCCGTTGGGGAGGAGGTGGTCGGCTTCGATGCTGACCGAACCGGAGCCGGCGCCGACATCCCAGAGGGTCATGTCGTGGCGAAGCTTGAGCTTGGCCAGGGTCACTACCCGCACCTCTTCCTTGGTGATCAGCTTCTTGACGGTGGCAAACTCTTCGTCGGGGATGCCGAGGGTCGGCACGTACTCTTCGCCGCCAGCCTCGTATTCCTTGATCAGGATCAGGACATTGAGGGGGGCGGCCTTGATCTGCAGCAGACCCTTGACGTCGGTGGCGGTAATCTGCTCTTCGGCGGTGCCGAGGTTCTCGCAGAGCCAGGCGGCGTAGCCGTCGCGGCCGCGCTCGATCAGCTCGGCGGCGATGGCTGCCGGGGTGTTGAGCTGGTCGGTGAGGACCGCCGCCTTGTCGTTGGCAACGATGCGGTCGACCGCCCCTTGCAGCCCCCGGCCGTGGGCGGAGATGAAGACGGCGTCATCCCAGGGCTCCTTGATCTTGGCAAAGGCATACTGCACCGAGCTGACATTGGGGACGAATTCCAGCTCGTCGGCACTCAGGTTGCGCAGCAGGTGGCGGCCGATACCGAAGAAGAGCGGATCGCCGGAGGCGAGGACCACGGTGCGCCGGGAGGACCCCTTCAGCCGTTCGGAAAGACCGGTCAGATCGCTGCCGATCGCCACCTTCTCGCCGGAGAATTCGGGGAAAAGGGCGAGCTGGCGTTCCCCGCCGCAGAGGAGTTCGGCCTGCTCGACCAGCTCCATGGCGCGGCGGCTGAACCCCTCCTGCCCCTCGACTCCGGCTCCGATGACGTAAATCCGCTTCATGGTCTCTTCTCCTCCGTGACAGCAATTGGCAGCTGGCCAAAAGAACGGGGTCGACCGCCGGCATAGTCGGCCAACAGCACCCCGACCGTCACCCCGGCTCCCCACCGGCGCAGTTGTTCAAGCGCATGGGTGGCAACCGTGGCGATCAGGGGGTGGTCCCGACCCAGCCCGAGATAGATTTCCCGGGCGGTGTTGGCACACTCTAGCCCGGCGGCAACGGCATCGTCAAGGCCGCTCTGCCGGGCCCAGCGGGCCAGTTGCGCGAGGTCGAGGCGCGAGGCGCTGACGTGAGTCTGGGGATGGCCGCAGGCAATCTTCAGCAGCTTGGCGAACTGCACCGCGAGGATTACTCCGGGCACCCCCTTGCGGTGGCAGGCCTGCAAGGCGAAACCGACGTGATCCCCCATCATCACGAAGGCTTCCTCGGGGAAACCGTCGTGATCCTGCAGCAGGGCCTGCGCCGCCGCTTCGCTGCTGCGCCCGGTGCTCAAGACCACACTCTCGCAGCCGGCGGCGCGGGCGACGTCAAGGGCGACATCGAGGGTGTCGGTCCAGGCCTGGTGCGAGATCGGCCGCACCACGCCGCTGGTACCGAGGATCGAGAGGCCACCGAGAATGCCGAGCCGGGCATTGAGCGTGCGCCTGGCCCGCTCGACGCCGTCGGGAATAGTGAGGGTCACCTCCACCCCCTGCGGAGGGGGGAAGACGCTGCGCACCGCCGCCAGGATCATCTGCCGCGGCACCGGATTGATCGCCCATTCGCCGACCGCCACCGCCAGGCCCGGCTTGGTGACCCGGCCGATGCCGGGCCCGCCGCGCAGCACCACTCCGTCCTCGCCGGCGGCCGCCGGGAGCAGGCGCACCTCGGCATGTACCTCAACCCCGTGGGTGACGTCCGGGTCGTCGCCGGCATCCTTGACGACGAAGCAGCAGGCCTCGCCGTCGAGCAACTGCTGGCCGTGGAGAGCGAAGGGCGCGGCGAATCCGGCTGGCAGGTCGATCACGACGCGCGGCACCGCTTCACGGTCGCGCAGCAGCAGCGCCGCGCCCTTGGCCGCGGCGGCGGCGCAGGCGCCGGTGGTGAAGCCGCTGCGCAGGGGTCGAGCCATCTCAGACCCGCTCGATCATGTCCTGCACCGAGAGCAGGCGCAGGATCTCGCGACGGGCCTCGCCGACGGTGAGGGGGATATGGTGCAGCTTGACGTGATCCCGGGTCTTGAGGATGTTCATCAGCTCCGCCACCAGCGGCAGGTTGAGCTTGGCCCGTTCCAGCGCCTTCGGATCGCCGAAGACCTCTTCCGGCGAGCCGTAACGGAGGAGTTGCCCCTTGCTGAGGATCGCGATCCGGCTCATGAAGAGGGGGACCAGGTCGACGACATGGGTCGCCATGATCATGGTGATCCCCTGCTTCTTGTTGAGGTCCTCGAGCAGGTGCATCAGCGAGTGAACCCCCATCGGGTCGAGACCGGCGGTCGGCTCGTCGAGGATGATCACCTGCGGCTGCATCGCCAGGATGCCGGCGACGCAGACCCGTTTCTTCTGGCCGTGGGAGAGGGCATGGATCGACTTGCGTGCGAAGTCCTGCATGTGGACCTGGTGCAGGGCGCTGTGAACCCGCTCCTTGATCTGCTCCGGCGGCAGTCCCATGTTGGTCGGGCCGAAGGCGACATCCTCCTCCACCGTGGCGGCGAAGAGCTGGTCGTTGGGATCCTGGAAGACGATGCCGATGCGGCTGAAGACCTCGCGGTCCTCGACGCTCTCGATCGGCTTGCCGTCGAGGAGGACCCGCCCGAGGGTCGGTCGCAGCAGCCCGTTGAGGTGCTTGATCAGGGTCGTCTTGCCGCTGCCGTTGCTGCCGAGCATGGCGAGGAACTCCCCCTTGGCGATCTCCAGGTCGATGCCGTTCAGGGCCGGGGTGCCGTCTTCGTAGGTGTAGTGGAGATTTTCGATCTTCAGCATGGGATCCTCAATTTTGAATTTTGAATTCTAAATGTTGAATTTAATTCAAAATTCAAAATTCAAAATTTTTTTCACCGCACCGCGTAGAGCCCCGCCAACAGCACCAGGCCGGCCGTCAATAACAGCCAGTCACGGGATTGCAGCGGCCCGGGGGGATAGCCGGTCAGCGCGCCGCTGTAGCCGCGGCAGCGCATGGCGGCAAAGGAGCGCTCGGCGCGGTCATAGGTACGCAGCACCAGCATGCCGCCAAGGGTACCCGAGGAGCGCAACCCGGTGCGGAAATCGACGAAACCGAGGCGGGCCCGCTGGGCGCCGCGAATCCGCTCCCCCTCTTCGAGAAGGAGGAAGATGTAACGATACATGATCAACGCCAGCTCGACCAGCACCGGCGGACAGCGGAAGAAGCGGGCGGCCCGCATCAGCTCCGGCAGCGGCGTGGTCAGGGAGAAGAAGAGGAGCACCCCCATGCCGCCGAGAATCCGCGCCGCCAGTTCCAGCCCGCGCAGCAGGGCGCCGCTGGTGATCGTCAGCGACCAGGCGAAGAAGGGGAGTCGCACCAATATCTCGCCGCTCTCGACCCAGAAAAACTGGGTGATCATCGCCACCAGGGCGAGGGTCGCCGGCACCATCATGCGCCGCAAAAAGAGCGCCGGACGCACCCCGGCAAGGAGGACCAGCAGAAAAGCCGTGATGGCCAGGGCGGCCGGGGTGCGCAGGCCGCCGGCGGTCAGGTTGACGCCGAGGGCCGCCACCAGCAGGATCAGCTTGACGCGGCCGTCGAGGGCGACCAATAAACGCCGGTCCTCCCCCTGGGCATCGATGAAGTGATGATGGCCGCCCATTCAGTCGTCCGCGTCCCGCTCTTTCCTGCCGGCGACAAACACCTTGTGCCAGTAGAAGCCGATGATGAAGCCGCCCACCGCGCCGGCCAGGGCAAAGAGGAAGAGGAGCAGGTCCCCCTGGTCGGTGTTGATATAAGGGTCGCGCGCCTCGCGGCCGAGTTCCTTGGCGTATTTTTCGACCACCGCCTCGTCGACCCCCGGCCATTTCGGCTTCGTCTCTTCGGCCCCGAGGGGAGCCGTCAGCAGAAGCGTCATTGCCAGGACCAGCCCGGTCAGCAACCGTTTCATTTCGGCACCTCCCCGAAGACCTTGAGCTTGCGCAGAATATCAGGCCGGTGTTTCTGGACGTAGACGATAATGCCGCCGGTCACCACCCCTTCGAGGATCGAAAGCGGGATCTGGGTCGGCATGAAGGCGAGGTAGATCTGGCCGAGAACCGCGAGGAAGGGGTGATCCCCGTGCAGGGCGATCGCCATCTCGAAGGAGGTCGAGAGGTAGGTCAGCAGGTCGGCAGCGACCCCGGCGAAGAAGCCGCACCAGAAGAGATTGAGCCGCAGCAGCCGCCCGAGGCGGAAGGCACCGTAGCCGGCGAAGGAGCCGACCACCCCCATCGACATGGTGTTGCCGCCGAGGGTGGTCAGGCCGCCGTGGGCGAGAAAGAGCGCCTGCAGCAGCAGCGAGATGAAGGCAACAACGACGCTGGCGAAGGGACCGAGAAAGATGGCGCTCATGCCGGTCCCGGCGGGATGCGCGGTGCTGCCGGCGACCGGCACCGGGATCGGGAAGCAGGAGAAGACAAAGACCGCGGCGCCGAAGATGCCGAGCAACGGGATGTAGGAGGGATCGAGCGCCTTGCGCCTGCTGACCTGGCGCACTCCCCAGGCGACGAAAGGCGCCGCGGTAGCGAACCAGAAGACGCACCAGGCGGGGGGGAGGATCCCCTCGGAGATATGCATGGCAAAGGCGCGCGCCGGGAGCGCCAGCAGCAGGATGGCGAAACACAGGAAGCGAAGCATTTCAGCTCTCCTCGGCGAGCAGGGTCAGCGCATTGAGAATGGCGGCGGCGATCGCCGACCCCCCCTTGCGGCCGCGACAGGTGATAAACGGCAGGTTGGAAGCGAGCAGCGCCTCCTTCGATTCGGCGGCGCCGACGAAACCGACCGGGACCCCGACCACCAGCGCCGGTGCCACCGCCCCGGCGGCGGCGAGCCGCAGCAGTTCGAAGAGGGCGGTCGGCGCGTTACCGATCAGGTAGATGGCGCAGCCGGCCGCAACCCCCTTGCGCAGTGCCAGGATGGAGCGGGTAATTCCGGCCGCGCGCGCCTGCGCGGCAACCTCCGGGTCGGCGACATGGCAGGCGATGGAAGAGCCGAAACGGGCGAGCCGCGGTTTGTTGACACCGGCCAGAACCATGTTGGTGTCACAGCAGATGCCGGCGCCGGAGCGCAACGCTTCCAGACCGGCGGCGACGGCGCCTGGGGCAAAGAAGGTGCTGGTAGCGAACTCGAAGTCGGCGGTGGTGTGGATGATGCGCCGCACCACCGGCCATTGCTGGCGGTCGTAGCCATGGGGGCCGACTTCGTCGTCGATGATGTCGAAACTGTGTGCCTCGATGGCGGCGGGGTCGACGATCACCCCGGGGGAGAGCCTGTTCATGAGTTCCTCAGGAGCCAACCGGCAGCCAGCCGGCTTCCTCCAGTGATTCGGCGACCCGCTCGCAGACGATTTCCGCGAGCTTGGGATGGACGCCGAGGGGCTTGCCGAGGGTCATCTCCAGGCCCGGGTAGCGGGCCGCTGCAGCGGCCATCTCCGCCGGCAGATCCTCAAGCACGTGGGCCCCGGCGAAGAGGAAATAAGGGTAGAGGAGGATGCGCCCGGCGCCCTGGGCCACGCAGCGGTCGATGCCGGCCTGGATGTTCGGAGCGTGCATCTCGCGGAAGGAGACCTCGACGATCTCGAATCCCGAGTTTTCGCGGACCATGGCGGCGATGGCATGGAGCGCGTCGTTGGCATCGGCGACCCGCGAACCATGGCCCATCAGCAGAATAGCAGTCTTCATTATACAATCTCCCGGCAACAAAATGAGCCTCTGGCAACAGCGACCGGAGGCTCGGGCAAACGAGGTCCTCCGACCTCGTTTGCCATCGGCGGTCGAAACACTCTTATCTATGGAAGCGGCCCTTTTGTCCCAGCTCCGCGTCAGGTTTCCTGGGCCTTGTGCGGCGTAGCTGCCGCTACGCCTCCGCGTCCCAGTAAACCTTCCTTGATCTGAAACATAATTGCTCCCTTCTGGAAACTTTCTACGCTCTCATTTTCGTTTACCCCGGTGTGAATTGCCTCAGATCTTATCCCCCCGCAGATCCCCCTTGAACAGCGCCCCGGCGCCGCGGCTGGCGCAGAAGTCGCCGCACATGGTGCAGGTCGCTTCGTCTTCCGGGGTACGGCTGGCGCGGATCGCCCGGGCGTCGTCGGGAAAGAGGGCGAGGTCGAACTGCCGCGGCCAGTCGAGGTCGCGGCGCGCCTTGCTCATCGCCTTGTCGCGCTGGCGCCCTTTTTCCGGGTACTTGTTCATGTCACCGATGTAGGCGGCGATCTTCGCCGCCTTGACCCCGGCCACCACGTCCGCTTCGTTGGGGAGGGCAAGATGCTCGGCGGGGGTAATGTAGCAGATCAGGTCGGCGCCGAAGCGGCTCGACTGGGCGGCGCCGATCGCCGCGGTGATGTGGTCGTAGCCGGGAGCGACATCGGTGGCGATAGGACCGAGCATGTAGTAGGGAGCGCCGCCGCTCATCCTTTTTTGCAACTGGATGTTCCCTTTGACCTCGTCGAGCGGTACGTGGCCTGGTCCCTCGACCAGCATCTGGCACCCCATCTCCCGCCCCAGTTCGGCGAGTTCGCAGTTGATCAGCAGCTCCTGGATCTGCGCCCGGTCCGAGGAGTCGTGGATCGCTCCGGCGCGCAGGCCGTTGCCAAGGGAGAGGACGGTATCGTACTTCTTGAGGATGCCGACCACCCGGTCGAACTGCTCGTAGAGAGGGTTCTCACGGCCGTTGGCGAGCATCCAGGCGACCATCGACACCCCCCCCTTGGAAACCAGCCCGCCGTAGCGGTACCCCTGCTTGCGCAGGCGTTCGATGGTGTAGAGGTTGATGCCGCAATGGACCGCCATGAAGGCCATGCCGTCGGCGCACTGCTGCTCGATCAGGTCGAAGAGGAGTTCGGCATCGAGCTTGTTGGGGTCGCCGTAACGCCGCGCCGCCTCGCAAAAGGCCTGGTAGAGAGGGACGTTGCCGACCGGCAGGTCGACGGCGGCGATCACCTCGCGGCGCACCCGGTCGAGGTCGCCGCCGACGGAAAGCTCCATCAGGGTATCGGCGCCGGCCGCCTGCGCCGCCTGTGCCTTGCGTACCTCGGCGGCGTAATCGATGATATCCGAAGAGGTGCCGATGGAGGCATTGACTTTGGTCCGCAGGCCCAGGCCGATGCCGACCGCCTGCGGTTGGCGGTTGTGGTTCCAGGGGATGACGATCTTTCCTTCACCGACCATCTGCCTGACATATTCGGAAGCCATCTCCTCGGAGCGGGCGACGGCCTCCATCTGGGGAGTGATGATCCCTTTCCGGGCCTGTTCAATCTGAGTCAGCATTACTTATTTCCCTTCTCGGTCCGGTCAGGGACGGTGATTGCGGCAACAAGTGACGAAGTGCTCCGCCACCTGCGGGTTGCTGCCGAAATGCAGGTGAATATAGGATGCGAGCAGATTGCCGCGGCGAAAACCTTCGTCGGCCAGGGCGGCCCCGTCGCGACGGCTGACCCGGTAGACGCGATCGACAACGGCGCCGGGCTCGAACTCCGAGTAGTGGAACTCGTGCCCGCGCACCACGGTGCCGGCCGGGCCAAGCAGCGTATCTTTGCGCAGGGTGACCGCGCGATAGCCAAGGGCCTTGCGGCGCGGCAGGAGGCGCGCCGCGCCGGGGAAAATGCCGGTCATCGCTCGCCCGTCGATCGATTCGGCAAGGAGCATCAGCCCGCCGCATTCGGCGTAGATCGGCAGGCCGGCGGCGGCCGCCTGCTTTAACCCATCGAGCAGAGAGCGATTGCCCGCCAGCTGGTCGGCATGCAGCTCGGGATAGCCGCCGCCGAGGTAGAGACCGTCGAGGCCCTCGGGCAACCGCCCGTCGGAGAGCGGCGAGAATTCGACCAGTTCCGCCCCCGCCGCCGCCAGCAGTTCGAGGTTTTCCGGGTAGTAGAAACAGAAAGCCGCGTCGCGGGCGACGCCGATGCGAACCTTTGGGGGCCGAATCCTTGGGGTCAGGTCTTGACATGGGACACGAGTGTCCCATGTCAAGACCTGACCCCTTCCGTCCAGCCGACCCCTTCCGCCCAGCAGCCGGTCGAGATCGACATGACGCTCGATCGCGTCGGCCAGACGGGCGAAAAACTCTTCGTCGCGGCCGCAATCGCCAGCGGTGACGAGCCCGAGGTGGCGCTCCGGCAGGGCCAGCTCCGCCGCCCGCGGCAGGCAACCCAGAAGGGGGGGGAGGCCGGGGACCGCGGCGAGGGCTTCGGTGAGCAGGGCGCGGTGGTTGTCACTGCCGACCCGGTTGCAGAGGACGCCGGCAAACTCGAGCCGTGGCTCGAAGTTGACGAAGCCCTGCACCAGCGCCGCAGCGCTGCGCGCCTGGGCGCGGGCATCGATCACCAGCAGCACCCGGGCGCCGAGCCAGCGGGCGATCTCGGCGCTGGACCCGGTGTCACTGCCACCCGCCGCGCCGTCGAAGAGGCCCATGACCCCCTCGATGACCGCCAGATCGGCACCGGCGCTGCTCCGCGCAAAGCTTTCCCGGACCCAGGCCTCGCCGCACATCCAGCCGTCGAGATTGCGACTGCTGCCCCCGCAGGCGGCGGCGTGGTGGCCGGGGTCGATAAAGTCGGGGCCGACCTTGAATGGCGCCACCACCAGGCCGCGCCGGCGCATTGCGGCGAGCAGGCCGAGGGTGACGGTGGTCTTGCCGCAACCGCTGGCCGGGGCGGCGATCAGCAGCGGACGCATGACATCAGCCATTGAGCAGGCGCACGACCGAATTCCCGTCGGCGAAATAGTCGATGATATTGAGGCAGCCGTAATCCTGCTCGACACTGAAGAGCGATTGGAGGGGGGCGCCGATAGCATCGAGCAGAATTACCCGGTTGACGCCGCCGTGGGCCACCACGACCACCTCCTCGCCCTGATGACGGGCGACGATTCCCCGTATCGCCGGCAGCACCCGGCCGGCGAGATCGATCAGGTTTTCCCCTCCCGGAACCCGGTAGTGAACAACGTCGTCCAACCGCGCCTGCCACTGCTGCGGATAGCGGCTTTTCAGCTCCTGCCAGGTCATCCCCTCCCAGGCGCCGATGTGCAGTTCCCGCAGGTCGGCGAGCGCCGCCGGCTGCAGGGCAAAGGGTTGCGCCAACACCCGGGCCCCCAGCAGGGTGCGCTGCAGGTCGCTGCAATAGACCGCCTTGATCGGCTTGCCGGCGAGGCGCAGCTGCAGCATGCCGAACTGGGCCTCCCCCCGGGGGGTGAGGGGGACATCGCCCTGGCCGTTGTAGCGTTTTTCCTCGTGGCCGACCACCTGGCCATGGCGCACGAGGTAGATGCGGGTCCGGGTCATGACAGCTTCCTTTCCGGGGCGACCATCAGTGGCTCACTGCCAGCACCAGCAGCAGGACCACGATCTCAACGACCTCGGTGGCGCCGCCGAGGACATCGCCGGTCACACCACCGAGACGGCGGTTGAAGTAGCGGATCAGCAGGGCTGCCACCACCGCCAGCAGGAAGAAGAGGAGGATCCCCTGGAGATGGAACAGGACAAGGACGGCGGCCAGCAGCGTCGCCGTGGCGATCAGCATTTCCCGCTCGCCGACCTGCTCGACAAAGATCCTGCCGGTGCCGCCCTCGGCCCGCAGGTAGCGGCAGTTGACCGCCAGCACCACCTGGATCCAGCGCCCGGCCGCCGGCATCAGCACCAGCGCCGCCGCCTTGGCGGGGAGCGGAATGTTGGTCAGGCTCAGGTACTTGAGGAGCAGGGTCATGACCAGGCCGACGGCGCCGATGGCGCCAACCCGGCTGTCCTTCATGATACGGAGGATTCCCTCCCGGTCGCGCCCGCCGGCGAGACCGTCAATCAGGTCGGCGATGCCGTCGAGGTGCAGGGCGCCGGTGGCGCCGATCAGCAGCAGCAGCAGGAGCGCGTCGAGCACCGCCCGCGGCAGCAGCAGCCCGAGGAACCAGTCGGCCACCACCAGCAGCAGGCCGAGGGTGAGGCCGACCGCCGGGAAGAAGGCCATGCTGCGGGCGAGCCGCGGCGGCTCCAGCGCCAGGTTGCGAGCCACCGGGAAGACCGTCAGGAAGGCGATGGCGGCCCGGAAATCGTCCCACTGCTCTTTCATGCATCGCTCCCGCGGCTGACCCCGGCATCGTCAAAGGTGGCAATTTCGCGCAGGCCGCGCAACGCCGCCTCGATCAGCCCCATCGCCAGCGCCCCCCCGGTCCCTTCGCCCAGGCGCATCTGCAGATCGAGAATCGGCTTCTGGCCAATCCGTTCGAGCATGGCGGTATGGCCAACCTCCACCGACTGGTGGGCAGCGAAGATATAGTCCCTGACCTCGGGGTGGAGCTGCACTGCGATCAGGGCGCCGGCGGTGGAGATAAAGCCGTCGACAACGACCGGCAGCTTGAGCGCTGCGCAGCCGAGGACCAGCCCGGCGATACCGCCGATTTCGAAGCCGCCGACCTTTGCGAGGACATCGACCGGGTCCTTGGGGTCGGGACGGTTGACCTGCAACGCCCGGGATATGGCCGAGAGTTTGCGCACCAGGCCGGCATCGTCGATGCCGGTGCCGCGGTGGGTCACCGCTTCCACCGGCAGTCCGGTGAAGACGGCGGCAATGGCCGCCGAGGGGGTGGTATTGCCGATCCCCATGTCACCGGTACCGACCAGGTCGATCCCCCGGGCGACGCACTCCTCGGCAACGGCGATGCCGGTCTCGAGGGCCTGCACCGCCTGCGCGCGGCTCATGGCGGGGCCAAGGGCGAGGTTGGCGGTGCCGCGGGCGATCTTCCGGTCGAGTAACCCCGCGTGGGGAGGAAAGTCGTAATCGACCCCCATGTCGACCACCGTCACCCCGGCACCGACCTGACGCGCCAGGGCGTTCACCGCAGCGCCGCCGGCGAGGAAGTTGAGAACCATCTGCGGCGTCACCGCGCGGGGGAAGGCGCTGACCCCCTCGGCGCAGACGCCGTGATCGCCGGCAAAGGTAAAGATGGTCTTGGCGCGCACCGTCTCCCGGCCGCTGATGGCGACAAAGCGCCGGGCGAACTCTTCGAGGCGGCCGAGGGAGCCGCAGGGCTTGGTCTGCTGATCGAGGCGGGCCTGCACGGCCGCCAGCCTGGCGGTCGAGACCGGCTCAATCCGGTCGAGGGTCTCCTGCAAAGTCATCGAAATTCACTCCCTGGCAATTTCAAAAGATCGGGTCGTCTATTTCAGCCGCAGCGGCAACCCGGCGACGACCAGCCAGGCCTCGCTGGCGGCTGCGGCCAGCAATTGGCCGGCCTCACCGGCGAGATCGCGGAACTGGCGGGCCATCGGGTTATCCGGCACGATGCCGGCCCCGAGTTCGTTATTGACCAGGTAGACCGGGGCGGCTAGCTGCCGCAACTGAGCCACCAGCTGCTCCACCGCGGCAAGGACCGGCCCGGCGGCTTCGCCATGGTGAAAGAACGCGTTGGAGAGCCACAGGGTCAGGCAGTCGATCAGGACGGCCCCTCGCCCCACGGCCGCGGCCGGCAGACGCAAGGTCAACTCCAGAGGTTCCTCCAGGGTGTCCCAGCGCGGGCCGCGGGCCGCCTGGTGGCGGGCGATACGCTCCCGCATCTCGTCATCGCCGCCCCTCCCGGTCGCTACAAAAAGGAGCGACCCGGGGTGCCCTTCGGCGCGGCGCTGGGCGTAAGCGCTCTTGCCGGAACGGGTCCCCCCGGTAATGAAGATCAACTCGGCCATGGGTTCAGTATTCGATTCCGGCGCGGGCCGGAATCCCCTCGGAGTAGGGGTGACGCACCGCCTCCATCCGCGTCACCAGGTCGGCCCGGGCGGCCAGTTCGTCCGGGGCATGGCGGCCGGTGAAGAGGAGTTCGACATGGGCCGGACGCTCCGCGATCAGCTGCAGCACCTCCTGAAGAGCGAGATCGCCCCGGTGCAGGGCATTGTTCCCTTCATCGAAGATCGCCAGATCGATTTCCCCGGACAGAACCCGCGCCCGGCCCCGTGCGAAGGCCTGACGCACCGACTCGGTGACCAGCGCTGGCGGCGGCCGCTGGCCGATAATGCCGATCCCGGCGGTGATGATTTCGATACCGGGCAGGGTTTCCAGAATGGCGACCTCACCACTGATCGAATCCGCCGACTTCAGAAACCGGACCAGCAGCACCCGCAGCCCCTGGCCGAGGGCACGCAGCGCCAGCCCGGTGGCGGCGGTCGTCTTCCCCTTTCCGGCTCCGGTATAGACCTGGACCAGTCCCGGCTGTGGCATATTCACTCCCCCGGCCTACAGAAAAGCCCCGATTTCGCGAGAAATCGGGGCCGGCTGGCACAATGCACCATGAAGACCCGAACCGTTCCCGCGAAGGGTTCGTTACTGCGACATCCGGGCAGGTCTCCTGGCTCGTGGGTCGATTTACTGGCCGTGCCTTCCCGTCCCGGGAAGGGACAGTGGCTCGATCGGCGGTCATCACCACTTACAGTTGCGGGGCAGCGAGGGAGTCTCACCCTCTTCCCTATTCTCCCGCCGGCATCTCGCGACGCGGGCAGGCACCCGAATGGTTGATTGTCGCTCTTTTGTAGCAGAGGCGCGCAGAGCCTGTCAACGGGAATACCAAAGACGAGCTGGCTACTCCTTGCCGGCCTCTTCCAGGGCGACGCCGAGGCGTTGCCAGATCTCATCCCGACCTTCGCGGGTCTTGGCTGAGAAGAGGGTGAAGGCGTCGGCCGGCAGACCGGTCGCCGCGAAGATCGGCGCGAGCTGGCGGGCGCGCTGGCCGCGGCTGATCTTGTCCACCTTGGTGATCACCGGGATAGTCGGCACGCCGAACTCCTCGAGCCAGTCGAGAAGCTGCAGGTCTTCCCCATAGGGGACCCGGCGCACATCGAAGAGCAGAACGACCGCCCGCAGGCAGGAACGGGTCTCAAGGTAGGTCCGCACCATCGGCCCCCAATCCTTGCGCACCGCCATCGGCACCTTGGCAAAGCCGTAGCCGGGGAGGTCGACCAGGCCGAGCTCGCCGTTGACGAGAAAGAAGTTGAGCAACTGGGTGCGCCCCGGCGTGGAGGAGGTACGGACCAGCGCGCGCCGGTTGAGGAGGGTGTTGATCAGGCTGCTCTTGCCGACATTGCTGCGCCCGGCGAAAGCGATCTCCGGCCAGAGCGCCTCGGGATAATGGCCGGGAGCGGTACAGCTTTTCAAGAATTCGGTCGATTTAATCTGCACGCGAGGTCCTGGCTGGGAAAAGGAAAAGGTGGGCGGCGGGGATTCCGAACTTTAGTATCTCTCGCCGCTATGCTAGCATGGAGCCCGACGCGAGGGAAGCGTTGAAACGGGTGACCTCGGGTAAGATTCCAGGGCATCTGCAACCAAACTCAAGGGTCATTCCGTTATTTTTTCCAGATCAACGCCAATCAGCGTTTGCCCGCTGCTCCTCATCGGAGCCCGTTCCATCCCTCGCCAAGAGAAGTCGGCAACTGGACAAAACGGCGCACCGTGATATAAATCGGGCAGCCACTTCACCAGCCGTAACGCTCATCATGGAGGCATAAATGCTTAGTACCAAGCTACAGGATGCGATGAACGAACAGATGAAGAACGAATTCTTCTCGGCCTATCTCTACATGGCGATGGCGGGCTATTTCCAGGCCGAGGATCTGCCCGGGTTCGCCACCTGGATGCGGGTTCAGGCCCTGGAGGAAATGACCCACGGCGAACGTTTTTTCAATTTCATCTGTGATGTCAACAGCCGCACCAACCTGCTGCCGATCGCCGGCCCGCGCAATGACTTCAAGTCGCCCCTCGAAGCCTTTGAATACGGCCTGGAACATGAGCGGTTCGTCACCGACAGCATCAACAAACTCATGGACCTGGCCAAGGCCGAGAGCAACCATGCGGCGCAGATCATGCTGCAATGGTTCGTCACCGAGCAGGTCGAGGAGGAGTCCAACTTCTCCCTGATCATCCGCAAGCTGAAACGTGTCGAAGGGGACGGACGCGGCCTGTTGCTCCTCGACCAGGAACTGGGCCAGCGGGTTTTCGTCCCGCCGGCTGCGGCCGGCGCTGGCGCCTGACCGGGGCCAAGAACGAAAACGGGAGGGGCGACCTCGACAGGTCGCCCCTCTCGTATTCAGGGGAGGCAGCCTGTTCCGGCCCCGATCCGGGTTCCTCAGCGCGAATGACCGATGTCGCAATGCCCCTGGCCACAATCACGGCGACGGGGCAGGTAAACCCGCAGTCGCGCGAAGAGCCTGTAGCCGAGGGTCGCCAGCAGGTGAATCCCCGGCAGGCGGATCAATTTCGCGAGCCGATGGTAGCCGGGGCCGGGCAACGCCTCCCAGATCGCCGGGAAGGAGTCGACGCCCAGAAAGTAGCGTCCGCCCGCGTCACGGACATGCATCTGCACCATGAACTCCCGGCGGCTCCGGCCGTAAAGGGCCGGCTCGAAATCAGGGGCGCTGATATCGACAAAGATCAGCTTGCCGCCGTGCTCCAGGTTCCGGTAGTGATCAATTTCCCGGGAACAGACGCGGCAGGAGCCATCATAAAAAACGCTCAAGGGGAATTCCGGCCTCGCTTTCATTGTGCTCCATCTCCTCGGGGAACCGACTTGCCGGTTTCCATTTCATTCTAGCAGCAACCGCCGGAACGGCTCTGGCAGGTTGACAACCAGCCGCTGAATCGGCTACCTTTTCTGAACTTTCCTCAGGCCAACCATGACGGTTCAATCCAACAAAGGAGAATTTTGGATGTCGGACAAAATTGATGTACAGGAGGCGGTGCGCCGCTCGATCCAGACCGAAAAGAACGCCATGGACTTTTACACCCACTGTGCGCGCCACATGAAGGACCCGGAAGCGGTCAAGACCTTCGAACTGCTGGCCCGGGAGGAGCGCGAGCACGCCGACTGGTTCTTCAAGGTCTACAAGGGGGCCGGCCTCGGCAGCTTCGAGGAATTCATCAAAACGGATGTGAGCGACGATTCGGACTGGCTCGGCGCCAAGGAGCGCCAGTTGCTGCCGACCCTCGACGAGCGCAAGGCGATGGAGCTCGCCATGGAAAAGGAACAGCAGCTCGAAAAACATCTGCGCAGCATGGCAGAAAAGATTGCCGACCCCGAAGTGCGGGCGGTCTACGAGGCCAACGCCAAGTCGACCCACAACCACTACCTCCTCATCGAGTCCGAGTACGCCCGGCTGATGGGAATGGTACACGAAACCGATATCGACACCTTCGTCCGCGAATAGTTCCCAACATCGGTCCGCCTTTCGCAGTCACCGGAAAGGCGGACCTCTCTTTTCCTTTGCAGTCCCTCCCCCCCCCGCCTGCCCCATCGGCAACGTAAAGTCCTCCTCACGCCGCGCCCAGCCACCGGCGCACCCCCGCCTGACAAAGAAAGGCCATCATCGCGAAGAGGATCCCCCCGGTCAGAAGCTCGGCAAGTTCGGCCCCGGTGAGGGGGACGATCCGAAAAACGGCCGCCAGCGGGGTGTACATCAGCAGCCCCTGCAGGACCACGGAGAGGAGAACGGCGGCCCAGATCCAGCGGTTGGTCCAGAAGGGGACCTGGTACCCGGCGCGAATGACAAAAGTCAGGATCACCTCGTAGAGGACAACGAAATTGAAGACCACGGTCTGGGCATGCACCAGGGCCTGGGGATCGGCAGAATTCCCCCCGAAATGGGCGAAAAGGACGAGCGCGATGGCGGTGCCGATGAGACCGAGGAGACCAAGCAGGGCGAGGCGGGGAAGTGGCAGGATCCCCTCGTTGCGGGATTTCGGCGGCCGCCGCATGATCTCCCTGCCGTAGGGATCGACGCTGTAGGCGAGGGCCGGGGCGCCATCGGTCACCAGGTTGATCCACAATAGCAGGATCGCGGTCAGGGGGAGGTTCATGCCGAAGAGGGTCGCCAGGAAGATGATCAGCACCTCGCCGAGATTGCCCGACAAGAGCAACATGATCGATTTCTGGATGTTGTCGTAGATGCCGCGCCCCTCCTCGATGGCGTTGACGATGTGAGTGAAGCTGTCATCGAGGAGTACGAAGTCGGCCGCTTCCTTGGCCACCTCGGTGCCACTACCCACCGCGACACCGATATTCGCCTTTTTCAGGGCCGGGGCGTCATTGACACCGTCGCCGGTCATGGCGACGGTGTGCCCCAGCGCCTGCAGGGCGGCGACGATCCGCTGCTTGTGCTCGGCACTGACCCGCGAGAAGAGGTTCACTCCCCCCTGCAACGCCGCTCTCAGACCTGCCTCGTCGAGGGATTCGACCTCGTTCCCGCGCAGCAAATCGCCTTCGATACCGATCTCCCGACCGATGGCCCGCGCCGTCTCGCCATAGTCGCCGGTAATCATGATCACCCGGATCCCCGCCTGCCGGGTGCGGGTGATCGCCTCGATCACGTCGGGACGGGGCGGATCGATCATCGCCTGCAGGCCGAGAAAGGTGAGGCCTTCTTCCAAAAGCGGGTCATCGGCGGCGAGGCGCCCTTCGGCAAAAGCGAGCACCCGCAGGGAGCTGGCGGCATAGTGCTCATTTTGCGCCTCGATCGCCGCCACATGCTCGGGTGTCAGCGGCACCGTCTCGTCGCCAACGAGAATCGTGCTGCAGCGGGCGAGAACGCTGTCGAGGGCGCCCTTGGTGAGGACCAGTTCCTCCCCCTCCGCCGCCAGAAGAACGCGCACGCTCATCCGCTTGCGATCCGAATCGAAGGGGAGCTCATCGCGGCGCCGGGCATCGACGGCGACACCGGCCTTGGCGGCGCTGGTCAGGAGCGCGGCCTCGGTCGGGTCACCGCTGATCAGCCAGCGCCCCTCCTCCACAAAGAGGCTGGCATTGTTGCAGAGCTGGCCGCAGCGCAGCAGACGCTCAGCCACCGGCCCGGTCACCTCCCCTTCCGGCGTATACCCCGAGCCGGCAAAAGTCACCTCGCCGGCCAGGGTCCAGGCATGGCGGACGGTCATCTGGTTTTCGGTCAGGGTCCCGGTTTTGTCGGTGCAGATGACGTCGCAGCTCCCCAGGGTCTCAACCGCGGCGAGGTTGCGCACCAGCGCTTTTTTCGCCAGCAGGCGCTTGACGCCGATGCTGAGCGCGATGGTCACCACCGCCGGCAGGGCCGTCGGTACCGCCGCCACCGCCAGGCTGATGGCGACGAAGATAAAGGCGACACTCACCTCCGCGCTCAACGCACCGGCTAGATAGGCCTTGAAGAAGGAGAGGAAGAAGACGAGGAGACAGATGCCGATAATGGCGAAACCCAACTTGCGCCCGAACTGGTCGAGGCGCCGCTGCAACGGGGTCTGCTCCTCCCCCGACTCGCGGACCAGGGTCGCAATCCGGCCCAGCTCGGTCGCCATGCCGGTGGCGATCACCACCGCCCGGGCATGACCGGCCGCGATCGTGGTCGCCGAGAAGAGGAGGTTATGGCGGTCGCCGAGTGGCGCTTCCTGCTCAAGGGCTTGACTATTTTTTTCGACCGGTACACTTTCGCCGGTCAGGGTCGACTCTTCCACCTGCAGCCGGGTTGCGGTCACGATCCGCAGGTCGGCCGGGACCTTGTCCCCGGCAGCCAGTTCGACGATATCGCCGGGAACCAGGTCGGCGGCGTTGATACGGCGCAGTTGGCCGTCGCGCAATACGGTTGCCTGAAGGGTACTGATCTTCTTCAGTGCGTCGAGGGAGCGATGGGCGCTCAGTTCCTGGAAAAAGCCGATCAGGGCGTTCGCCAGCAGGATGGCGAAAATGATCGCGGTATCGACATACTCGCCGATCACCAGCGCGAAGAGCATCGCAAAGAGCAGGATATAGATGATGAAACTCTTGAACTGGTTGAGAAAGAGAATCAAGGGGCGAAGTGTCGAGGTCGTCTCCAGGCGGTTGGGACCGCAATGCTGGAGCCGCCGCCGGGCTTCTTCCGTGGTGAGCCCTGCCGCCGTGGTCTGCAACTGCGCCACCACTTCATCGACCGACTGCCGGTAATAGTCCATCGTTTCCCTCGTGCTCCTTTTTTCGCGGGCGGGCCAGGCACCTCCCGGAACGATTGACGCGGCGGCGATCAGGAAAAGCTGCGATTCTCCTGCTCGACGACGCGGATGAAGGTGGTGCGCTTGGAGAGCTCGCGCAGCGCGCCGGCGCCGACATAGGTGCAGGCCGAGCGCAGGCCACCGAGAATATCCCGGACCGTCTCCTCGATCGGGCCGCGATAGGGGACCTCCACCGTCTTCCCCTCGGAAGAGCGGTACTCGGCGATACCGCCGGCGTGCTTCTCCATGGCGGTGGCGCTGCTCATGCCGTAGAAGAGCTTGAAGGTCTGCCCCCCCCGTTCGATGACCTGGCCGCCGCTTTCATCGTGGCCGGCGAACATGCCACCGAGCATGACAAAATCGGCGCCGCCGCCGAAAGCCTTGGCGACGTCACCGGGACAGGTGCAGCCACCGTCGGCGATGATGCGCCCGCCGAGGCCGTGGGCGGCGTCGGCGCACTCGATCACCGCCGACAGTTGCGGGTAGCCGACCCCGGTCTTGAGCCGGGTGGTACAGACCGAGCCGGGGCCGATGCCGACCTTGACGATATCGGCACCGGAGAGGAGGAGTTCCTCGACCATCTCGCCGGTGACGACATTGCCGGCGACGATCGTCTGCTCCGGAAAGGTGCTGCGAACCTTCTGGACAAAGGCGACGAAGCTCTCGGCGTAACCGTTGGCGACATCGATGCAGATGAATTCGAGCTGCGGGTGGCGCCCCAGGATCTCCTGCAGCCGGGCGAAATCGGCCTCGGCGGAGCCGGTGCTGACCATCACCCGCTGAAAGATCGAGGCCGGTTGCCCGGCGAGGAAATCGTCCCAGGCGGCGACCGGGTAGTGTTTGTGAATGGCGGTGAGCAGGCCGTGACGGGCGAGGACCGCCGCCGCCTCGAAGGTGCCGACGGTATCCATATTGGCGGCAATCAGCGGCACCCCGCGCCATTCGCGGCGGCTGTGCAGAAAGGTGAAGCTGCGCTCGAGATCGACCGCGGCCCGGCTGGCCAGGGTCGAGCGCTTGGGACGGATCAGGACATCCTTGAAACCGAGCTTGACATCGCTTTCGACACGCATCGCGATCATCTCCTGGGGGAAAAGGGGAAAGGTCAGGAGAAGTCTAACAGGAAAGGGATGACAGGACAGCTCCCGGCAGCACTCCCGGCGAGGCGCTTGACTCTCCCCGGCTGCCGGCTAAGCTTTCCGCTGGGGGGCTGGTACAATTCCGTTCCAAGGAGGAGTGCATGCCCGTTGCGCCGGCGGCCGGAACGACCCCGAAGAGTAAATCGCTCCGCCTGCGGGCCCTGCGCCGGCACGGCCGGCGCTGCCTCCTCTTCGGCCTCGTCTTCTCCCTCCTCTGCGCCGGCTTCTTGGCCTGGAGCATCCACATTGAAAAAGCGAACACCCTGGACCATGCCCGCCTCGAAGCCCTGGCCACCTTCAACAAGGACCAGTCCTTCCGTTTCTGGGCGACCGGCCACGGCGGGGTCTACGTTCCGGTTACCGAGGAGACCCCCCCCAACCCCTACCTGAGCCACCTCCCCCACCGGGACATCGACCTCCCCGACGGACGCCGGCTCACCCTGATGAACCCCGCCTACATCATGCGCCAGGCGATGAGCCAGTACCAGGAGCTGTACGGCGTGCGCGGCCATCTGACCAGCCTCGACCCGCTCAACCCGATCAATGCTCCCGACCCCTGGGAACGCCAGGCGCTTGCGGCCTTTGCCAACGGCGCCACCGAGGTAACCCGGGTCAGCGAGATCGAGGGGCAGCCCTTCCTGCGGCTTATGAAACCGATGATCACCCAGCAAGGGTGTCTGAAGTGCCATGCCCGGCAGGGCTACCGGGTCGGCGATATCCGCGGCGGTCTGTCGGTCTCCATCCCCCTCGCCCCGTACCTCGCCATCGAACGGGAGGGACTGACCAGCTTCAGTCTCTCCTTCGGCCTGATCTGGCTGCTCGGCATGGCCCTGCTCGGCGGCTTCTGGCTCCGCGGCCGCCGCCAGGTCCAGGAATGGGCGCAGGCGGCGGAGCGGGAGAAATTCCTCGCCGCCATCATCCGCGCCTCCAACGACGCCATCTTCGCCATCGACCTGAACCAGACCATTCTCAGCTGGAATCCCGGCGCGGAAAAAATCTACGGCTACAAAGCCGCCGAGGTGCTCGGTCAGCCCGTCTCCCTCCTCCTCCCGCCGGCGAGCGGCGATGAATACGCCGCGCTGATCGCGCGCATCGAGGCCGGCGAGGTGATCGACAACTACATCGCGGAACGCCGGCACAAGGAGGGGCGCCCGATCTGGGTCGCCCTCACCCTCTCCCCCCTTCCCGACCTGGCCGGGGCCCTCAGCGGGATCTCCATCACCTCCCGGGATATCACCGCCAGCCGGGCGGCCGAGATGGAGCTGCGCAAGCTCTCCACTGCCATCAACCAGAGCCCGGTCGCCATCCTCATCACCGATGCCCAGGGTCGCATCGAGTTCGTCAATCCCAGGTTCAGCGAGATTACCGGCTACAGCGCCGCCGAGGCGCGCGGACAGACCCCGCGCCTTCTCAAGTCGGGGCGCACCCCGGAGCGGGACTATCAGCGGCTGTGGGAAACCATCACCGCCGGCCAGGTCTGGCAGGGGGAATTTCTCAACCGCGCCAAGGACGGCACCCTCTTCTGGGATGCGACCACTATCGCCCCGGTCAAGGATGCGCAGGGCGCCATTACCCATTACATCGCCATCAAGGAGGAGATCACCGAGCGCAAGGACCTGGAGCGACAGCTGCAGCAGGCGCAGAAGCTGGAGGCGGTGGGACAGCTCGCCGGCGGGGTGGCCCACGACTTCAACAACATTCTCACCGCCATCATCGGTTATGCTTCCCTCCTCGAGATGAAGCTGGAGGCAAAGCACCCCCTCCGCCACAACGCCAGCCAGATCCTCGCCGCCGCCAATCGCGCCGCTGAGCTGACCCAGAGCCTGCTCGCCTTCAGCCGCAAGCAGGTCATCGACCTGGAGCCGATAGAACTCAACGCAGCCATCCGCAAGATCGAAGGGTTCCTGCGCCGGGTGATCAGCGAAAACATCGAGCTGCGCACCATCCTGGCTCCGGAACCCCTGGTGGTCCGCGCCGACCGCGGCCAGTTCGAACACCTGCTGATGAACCTGGCGACCAATGCCCGGGATGCGATGCCGACCGGCGGGGTGATCTCCATCGAAACCCGGCAGGCAACCCTGGATGAAGCCTTCCGGCACTCCCACGGCTTCGGCGAACCCGGCGCCTACGCCCTGATCTCCTTTTCCGATACCGGCATCGGCATGGACGAGGAGACCCAGCGCCGGATATTCCAGCCCTTTTTCACCACCAAGGAGGTCGGCAAGGGGACCGGTCTCGGCCTGGCGATGGTCTACGGCACCGTCAAACAGCACGGGGGCTATCTCAACGTCTACAGCGAGCCGGGGGCCGGAACCACCTTCAATATCTACCTCCCCTGCACCAGTGAAGAACCCCTTGCGCCTGCGCATGAGGTTCTGGAAGCGACGCTTCCCGGTGGGAGCGAGACGATCCTGGTCGCCGACGACGATACCCTGCTGCGCTCCTTGGCGACGGAGGTCCTGACCCAGTTCGGCTACCGGGTCCTCGCTGCCACCGATGGCGAAGAGGCTTTGGAGCTCTTCCGCTCGCACCGGCAGGAGATCGACCTGGCGATCCTCGACGTGGTGATGCCGAAACTCAACGGCAAGGCAGTCCGCGACGAGATGCTCCGGCTGGTCCCCGACCTGCGGGTCCTCTTCATCAGCGGCTATACCGCCGACATCATCCACCGTCACGGCGTCGTCGACCCGGAGCTCGATTTCATCCAGAAACCGATGCGCCCCCACGACCTGCTACGGAAGGTCCGTGAGGTTCTCGACCGATGAATGCCGCAACGGAAGAACTGGCCATCGCCGGCTCCGGCCTGCGTCTTGAAGCCGCCCCCCTGCTTATCGCCCTTGCGGCCAGCGCCGGTCTCTACCTGACAAGCCGCTTCAACTACCTCCTGTTTCACAGCCTCGCCGAGCTCTTCAGCATTCTGGTCGCCTTTGGCACCTTTACCATCGCCTGGCATACCCGGCGCTTTTTGACCAACGGCTACCTCCTCCTGATCGGCATCGCCTACCTCTTCATCGGCGCCATCGATCTCGTCCACACCCTCGCCTACCAGGGGATGGGGGTCTTTTCCGGCGGCGACCCCAACCTGCCGACCCAGCTCTGGATCGCGGCCCGTTACCTGCAAAGCGCATCCCTGGTCGCCGCGGCCTTTTTCATCGGCAGACGCCTGCCGCAGCGGCAGGTCCTGGCGGTTTACGCCCTGCTCACCGCCCTGCTCTTCTGGGCGCTCAGCCGCCCCGGGCTCTTCCCCGACTGCTTTGTCGTGGGCCGCGGTCTCACCCCCTTCAAGATCGGCAGCGAATACCTGATCAGCCTGCTGCTGGCCGGCGGGTTGGTCCTGCTCTGGCGGCGCCGGCAGGAATTCACCCGGGATGTCTTTCAGCTGCTGGCCGGTTCCATCCTGCTGACCATCGGCGCGGAACTCGCCTTCACCTTCTATGTGAGCGTCTACGGCCTCTCCAACCTGGTCGGCCATATCTTCAAGATCGCCTCCTTCTATCTCGTCTACCGGGCGATTATCCAGACCGGGCTGGTACGCCCCTTTGATCTGATCTTCCGCAGCCTGAAGCAGAGCGAAGCGGCCCTCGCCGCCGCCAATGCCGAGCTTGAGCTGCGGGTGGCAGAGCGAACCCGGGAGCTGACCCGGGCCGAGGCGAAATACCGGACCATTTTCGACCAGGCGATCGAAGGGATCCTCCAGACTACCCGGGAGGGGCGCTTCCTGGCGGCAAATCCGGCCCTGGCGACGATGCTCGGCTATGGCAGCCCCGAGGAACTGATCCGGGAGATCGAGGATATCGGCGGACAGCTCTACTTCGACCCCGCCGACCGGCGGCGCTTGCTTGCCAGCCTCGACGCCGCTGGGGTGGTGCGCGGTTTCGAAACCCGTTTCCGGCGCCGAGATGGCGCGCCGATCACGGTCTCCCTCAACCTCCGCCTGGCACGCAACGGCGTCAAGGATCCCTATTTCGAGGGGATGGTGACAGACATCACCGCGCGCAAGGAGGCGGAGGCGGAGCGGGCCTTTCTGGCGGCGATCGTCGAATCGTCCCACGACGCCATCATCGGCAAGACCCTGGCGGGGACGATCGTCAGCTGGAACCGGGGAGCGGAAAACCTTTATGGCTATACCGCCGACGAAGTTCTCGGCCGCTCCGTCAGTCTGCTGGCGCCCCCGGACGCCGCCGACGAGATGCCGGCGATTCTGGCCCGGGTCGAGCGGGGTGAGCGGATAGAGAATGTCGAGACCGTGCGCATCGCCAAGGATGGGCGGCGCCTCGACGTGGCCCTGACGGTATCACCGATCCGCAACGCGGCCGGCGCGATCGCCGGCGCCTCGGCGATCGCCAAGGACATCACCGACCGCAAAAACCTCGAGAACCAGCTGCGCCATGCACAGAAGCTGGAGGCCGTCGGCACTCTCACCGGCGGCATCGCCCACGACTTCAACAACATCCTGACGGCGGTCATCGGCTTCGCCAGCCTGCTGGAGAGACACCTGGAGACGGACCACCCCCTGCACGGCCACGCCGTGCAGATTCTGGCGGCGGCGGAGCGCGGCGCCGTCCTGACCCGCTCTCTGCTCACTTTCAGCCGCAAGGGTCCCATCGATATGCGGCCGGTCGACCTCAACGGCATTATTCGCGGCCTGGAGAAGATGCTGCGCCGGCTGATCCGGGTGGAGATCGCCTTCCAGTTCGATCTGACGCAGGAGCAGCTGACGATCCGGGCCGATGCCGGCCAGATCGAGCAGGTCCTTCTCAACCTGACGACCAACGCCCGCGACGCCATGCCCGACGGCGGCACCCTCAGCGTGACGACCGCCAGCATCCACCTCGACGCCGACTTCACCCGGCTCCACGGCTTCGGCTCGCCGGGACGCTACGCCCTGCTGACCGTCGCCGATACCGGCGCAGGGATGGAGGAGACGGTCCGGCAGCACATCTTCGAGCCGTTCTTTACCACCAAGGAGGTCGGCAAGGGGACCGGTCTGGGCCTGGCGGTCAGTTACGGCATCATCAAACAGCATCAGGGCTATATCAACTGCTACTCCGAAGCGGGGCGCGGCACCATCTTCCGCCTCTACTTCCCGCTGCTCGACCCGGCGACCGAAGCGCCGGCAGCGCTGCCGGACGCTGCGCCTCCGCGGGGGCAGGAAACCGTCCTGGTGATGGATGACGAGGCCGTGATGCGGCAGCTGCTGACGATCATCCTCGAAGAGTCCGGCTACACGGTCCTGGCGGCCGCGGACGGCGTCGCGGCCATCGACCTCTGCCGCCAACATGGCGCCAGGATCGGGCTCTGTCTCCTTGACATGGTCCTCCCCAAACAGAACGGCTGGGAGACGTTCCAGGCGATCCGCCGCCTCCAGCCGGAGATGAAGGCACTCTTCATGAGCGGCTATCCGCCGGAAGGCACCCGCCAGGCCGAGCTGGCGGCGGCCGGCGCCGGCTTCATCGCCAAACCGATCGCTCCCAAGGATCTGCTGCTGAAGGTGCGGCAGGCGCTCGATCGTCCTTTGCCCGACCGCCTGGAAAGGTGACACTATGCAGGATCATCACCCCTTCTTCCGCCAACTCCTCGACAACCTCTACGACGGGGTCTATTTCGTCGACCGGGACCGGATCATCACCTACTGGAACCGCGGCGCCGAGCGGCTGAGCGGCTATTCGGCCGACCTGGTACTGGGGAAGAGCTGCCGGGACAACCTCCTGGTCCACATGGACGACAACGGCAAGCTCCTCTGCCTCGACGGCTGCCCGCTGGCGGCGACGATGGCGGACGGCAACGAACGGCAGGCGGAGGTTTTCATGCACCACGCCGACGGCCAGCGGGTGCCGGTCCTGGTGCGGGTGTCGCCGATTCACGACGAAGCGGGAGCGATCGTCGGGGCGGTGGAGATCTTCAGCGACAACAGCAGCCAGAACGCCGCCCGGCAGCAGATCGAGGAGTTGCAGGAACTCGCCTTTCTCGATCCGCTGACGGCCCTGGCCAACCGGCGTTTTCTTGAGATCACTCTCCACTCCCGCCTGGAGGAGCAGCGCCGCTACGGCTGGCCCTTCGGCGTCCTCTTCTTCGACATCGATCACTTCAAGAGCTTCAACGACAGCTATGGCCACGAGACCGGTGACGCGGTCCTGAAGATGACCGCCAAGACCCTGGCCGGCTGTGCGCGTTCTTTCGATGTGGTCGGCCGTTGGGGGGGAGAGGAGTTCGTCGCCGTCCTCGCCAACGTCGATCGCACCTCCCTGCAACGCATTGCGGAACGCTACCGTTCGATGATCGAGCAGTCGGGACTGCCGACGGCGATGGAGGTGCTGCGGGTCACAGTGTCCGTCGGCGCCGCCCTCGCCGTCCCCGGCGATACGGTGGAGAGCGTGCTGGAGCGCGCCGACGCCCTCATGTACCAGAGCAAGCAGAATGGCCGCAACCGGGTCACGCTGGAAGGAGTCTCCCCATGAAAAGTCTCGCCGGCAAAACCCTCTTCATCACCGGCGCCAGCCGCGGCATCGGCAAGGCGATCGCCCTGCGCGCCGCCGCCGACGGCGCCAATATCGTCATCGCCGCCAAGTCAGTGCGTTCGCGCGACAAGCTCCCTGGCACCATCTACTCGGCGGCCGAAGAGATTGAGACGGCGGGGGGCCAGGCCCTGCCGCTGCAGGTCGACATCCGCGAGGAGGAGCAGGTCGTGACGGCGGTGGCGCAGGCGGCGCAGCACTTTGGCGGCATCGACATTCTCGTCAACAATGCCAGCGCCATCTACCTCGCCCGCACCGATGCGGTACCGATGAAGCGCTTCGACCTGATGCACCAGGTCAACACCCGCGGCACCTTCCTCTGCAGCCAGGCCTGCCTGCCTCATCTGCGCCAGGCCGAGAATCCCCATATCCTGACGATGTCGCCGCCGCTCAATCTCAACCCGCGCTGGTTCAAGGACCACGTCGCCTACACCCTCAGCAAGTACGGCATGAGCCTCTGCGTCCTCGGCCTGGCCGCAGAGTTCTCCAAAATCGGCATCGCCGTCAACGCCCTCTGGCCGCGCACCGTGATCGCCACCGCGGCGCTGGCGATGCTCGGCGGCCGGGTGCCACCCGCCGCCTGCCGCACCCCGGAGATTCTTGCCGACGCCGCCCACCAGATCCTCACCCGCAACAGCCGGGAGTGCAGCGGTAATTTCTTCATCGACGAAGAGGTGCTTGCCGCGGCCGGCAGGACCGACTTCGAGCGCTACGCCGTTGCCCCGGGAACGCCGCTCATCCCCGACCTCTTTCTCGACTGACCCCATCCGGTCCACGAGACGCAAAAAGGGGACAACCGGCGGTTGTCCCCTTTTTGCATCTGCCCAGCGCAAGCCCCGGCCTAAAGACTGAGAATCTTGTTCTGCAACACGAGAATTTCGAAGGCCATCGCCGCCTTGGCGGTCAGCTTCTGCAACTCGGGGAGCAACGGCCCGAGCTCGATCCCGGGGGCATCGACGTAGAGGATCGCCACCACCCTGCCCATCATCAACAGCGGAACCAGCAGCGCCCGCTCCGGCACTCTCCCCCCCATCCCCTGCAGAAACATCGAGTTGAAGGGGGTGCGTGGCAGCGGGCCGAGATGGTAGCCGCGGGTCTCCGCCACAGTCTTGAGGACCGACGCTTCGTCGAGGGGGATTTCGAGATCGCCGAAGCCGGGGACCTCCCGGGCGCTGGCCGTCGCCTTCCACCCCAAGGCGACCTCACCGCGCACCAGGAGGATGGCCGAGTAAAGAAACTCTCCGCCGAGAAAGCGGGCCATGGCGTCGAGGATATCGTCGCGGTTGCGCGCCGCGATCAGCTCCTCGCCCAGGGTAACCGGCGCCGGCGGCACTTCCGGGGGCGGCACCGGGGCCGGCGGGACCGGCGGGACCGGCGGGACTTCGATCAGTTCGTCGGCGGCGGCAAGCTCGACGATCTCCTCCTCGACAGGGGCTTCGAGATCGGGGATTTCGACCACCGGAACCGCTGCGGGTTGCGGCTTGGGTTGCGGTGCGGGTGGGGCGACGGGCTTGGCGCCGAAAGGTCGGTTGCCGCCCCCCATTTCCGGCAGCACGTTGATATAACGGCGCTCCCGGGGAATGCCGTAGGCCTGCTCCAGGACATGGACGATGCGCAACTCGGTCGCGACCAGCGGCTGGATGATGCAGCCGGTGCGAAAGGCGATCTCGTCGAGAACCTTGAGGTCGGAGGGGTCGGTCATCACCAGCGCCAGGCGCCGGTTGTTGAGCCGCAGCGGCACAACCCGGTACTTCTCCGCCAGCTCCCGCGGCAGGACCTGCAGCGCCTGCGGCGGAATCTGCAGCAGTTCGTCCGGATCGACCGCCGGCACCCCGAACTTGCGACTCAGAACCCGGGTAATGGTTGCCTCGTCGATGGCGCCCATCTCGATCAGGTTGGTGCCGAGCTTGCCGCCGAAGATGACCTGGTACTTGAGGGCCTCCTCCAGTTGCGCCGTAGTAATCAGCTTTTCCTGCAGTAGCAGATCGCCGAGCCGAATCGCCATCTCTTCCCAATCCTTTCCCGAAATGCCCGGACGCAGCGTCACCGGCCGGCGCTTCAGCACCTCTTGCGCCGGATGCCCCCCTCGACCAGCTCGACCAGGCCGGCCTTGTATAGCCCGCCGAGGGCCTTCTTGAACAGCTTTTTGCTCATCCCCAGCCGGGCCCGGATCGCCTCCGGCGGGCTGTTGTCATGCAGCGGCAGCAGGTCGCACCCGGCGAGGGCCGCCAGCAGCGCCTTGCGTGCCTCCTCCAGCTCTTCCCTGCCGCCGCGTCGCAGGGTGACGTCGAGCTTGCCGTCGGCGCGCACGGTCTTGACGAAGCCGTCGAAGAGCGCGCCCGGCACCATCCCGGGGAGGAGTTCCGCGCGGTAGAGGAGCCCGGAATAGCGATGCTCGACGATCACCTTGGCGCCGAGGTCGGTGAAGGCCCAGAGCAGCAGCTTGACCTTGCGGCCGGGCTTCAGCTCGGGGCCGGCCGGTTCCAGAAGCTGCTCGATGCGGCCGTTGGCGAAGGGACGCCCCGCGCGGTCGAGTTCGACCCGGGCGATGCAGCTGTCGCCGGAGCCGAGCTGCTTCGGTTGTTTGCTGCGCGGCACCAGCAGTTCCTTGCCGATCCCCCAGTCAAGAAAGACCCCGTGGGGATTGACCTGGCTGACCGGAAAGAGGGCGAATTCGCCGACCTCGGCCCGTGGCCGGCGCAGGGTTGCCATCGCCTGCCCGGCGATTTCGCCAAAGACGAAGACACTCAGTTTATCCCCGGGACGGGCAGCGGCCGGCAGTTCGTTTTTCGGCAGCAGCACCAGCACCGGACCTGCCGCCAGCCAGGCGCCGCGCTGGTCGAGGTGGGAGATGGTCAGGGTCTGGGTCTTGCCGAGGTGAAGCATAGGTTTCCTCCTGGCCGGGGCCAGTAGCTGAAGGATGGAGTCAGCGCGGAGACGCCGGAGTCTTTGCCCAGTTTGCCACAGGAGCGGCCGGATGCCAAAGCGCTTTGCTGCAATCGCTCAGGCAAAAAGCTGCAGCACCCCGTAAAGAAGCGGCAGGGTGGCGAAGGAAGCGAGGATGCCGAGACCGACCAGGGCGGCCGCGAGGTCCGGTTCGAGGCCGGCGGCGACCGCCAGGGCGCCGGCGGTGACCATCGGCGGCATCCCCGCCTCGAAAACCGAGACGTCGACCGCCATACCGTGCATGCCGAGCAGCCGGCAGACGAAGAGGGCCATCAGCGGCGCCAGCAGCAGCTTCACCGCGAGACCGAAGCCGAGGGGGGCGACCAGGGTCGGCCGCAACCGCAGCCGCAACTGGAAACCGACCGCAGTCATGACCAGGGGGGTCAGGGTCGCGGCGATCCCCTGGAGGATGCTGACCAGCGGCGCCGGATAGGGCCAGGGGCGATGGGCCAGGCCGGCCAGGAGCGCCAGGGTCGGCGGGAAGAAGAGCGCCCGCCGGGCGACGGTGGCAAGGCTGACCGCCCCCTCGCCGCCGTAAAGGGCGAGGATCACCGCCCCGTAGGTGGCGAAGATCGCCATGGTACCGAACTGGTCGTAGACGATCAGGTAGGGGAGCCCGGCGGCGCCGAAAAAGGCACTCACCATCGGCACCCCCATGAAGGAGGTATTGCCGATCGGCACCACCAGCAGCAGCACCCCGGTCGCCGGCCGCGGCCAGCCGAAACTGCGCGCCGCCAGCAGCACCAGCGCCGCCGAGACCAGGAGCATCCCCCAGGGAGCCACCGCAGCCACCAGGACCTCGCCGGAGAAGGTCAGCTTCGGCACCTGCAGCAGGATCACCGCCGGCAGCGAAACATAGAGGGCGAACATGTTGAGGACCTGGCTCGACTCCTTGGGGAAGGCGGGGAGCCGCCGGAAGAGCATGCCGAGACCGACAAAGAGCCCGATCAGGATAAAGTTTTCCATCCTAGCGCCCCCCTTCCCCGCCGTTGGCGCCGACCCCGGGGAGGCGCATGGCGAGCAGCGCGGCGCTACCGGTAAGAAGGCCACAGAGGAGGAAACTGACGGTGAAGGTCCCGCAGGCCTCGGCCAGAAGGCCGGCTGCGCCCGGGCCGAAGACCTGGCCGACGGCAAAGAAGAGGGTGACGGTCGAAAAGGCGCTCGCCGCCCGCGAGAGCCCGAAATAATCGCTCACCGCCGCCGCCATGATGGTCGGGATGGCGAAAGCGGCAATGCCGTAGAGGAGCACCGACAGCAGCAGCGCGGCGGTGCCGAGATGCGACCCGGCGAGCAGGTAGGCGGCGGTCTGGATGATGAAGACCGTCGCCAGCCCGCGCCGGCGGCCGATGCGGTCGGAAAGGATGCCGAAACCGACCCCCGAGACGAGGCTGAAGGCCCCGACCCAGGACCAGAAGAGGCCGGCCCTGGCCTCGGCAAAACCGTACTCGACGACCATGGTGGTGACGATGAAGGTGCCGTAGACCATGTAGGTGATGCCGAAGACCAGGTAGAGGAGCCCGAGCAGACCGAGCAGGCGTCCGGGATGGGGCGGTTCGCTGCCGGCAACCAGACTCTCCGGCAGGTCACGCTTTTCTCCCACCGGTTCCAGCCCGAGGGCGGCGGGGTCATTGCGCAAAAGCAGGGCGGCGAGCAGGGCCACACCGAGGGTGAGGCCGCCGATCAAATACCAGCTGATCCGCCAGCCGTCGATGCCGAACCCGCCGTTGAGGAGGGGGATGACCAGCCCCGAAGCGACGATGGCGACGCCGTTCCCCATCGTCATCAGCCCGGCGGCCCGTCCCCGTTGCTGGCGGCGAAACCAGTGGGAGACCAGCACCATCACCGGAATGTTGGCAAAGCCGCTGCCGACGCCGATCAGGGCATAGAGGAGGACGACGGTGACCAGCCCCTCACTGCGGCCGATGCCGACCATGCAGAGGGCGATCAGCAGCAGCCCGCAGGTGATCAACAGCCGCGGCCCGCTGCGCCGCAGCAGCCAGGGGGTGACGGCAACCGACAGCAGGTAGCCGGCGAAGTTGCCGGTGCTGATGAAACCCATCTCGTCGAAACCGAGACCGAGACCGCTGCGCAGCGCCGGCAGCAGCATGCCAAAGGCAAAACGGGCCAGGCCGAGGCAGGCAAAGAGAGTCAACGCCCCGGTGAGAACGATGACCCAGCCGTAATGGCAGGGAAAAAGCGGGTGGCGGCGGTTTGCGGACATGGGATCTCGGGGCACGGCGTTCTTCAGGGAGTAAGCCGTGCGGTCATTCAGATTGAAAAAACGGTTTCACTCATGGCGGTGCCAACGGTACGATTCCTGCTCATTTGCCCACGAAATAGCGGGCGCGGCCCCGACAAGGGGTTGCCTGAAACGATCGCCTGCGCTTCCCAATATCGTGATTCGCCGGCGAAAACCTTTACAGGAGCATCTTGCATGAAACGTACTGCGCGTGGTTTGAACCTGGTCCTTCTGGTCCTCGCCCTGACTCTGTTTGGCGGAGGCAGCCGCGCTTTGGCGGAAGAGCTGGCTATCGTCGGCACCGGTGACGGGGTCAAAATTCTTAAAGCCCTCGGCGCGGCCTTCGAGCGGCTTCACCCGGGTACCACCATCACCATCCCCGAGAGCATCGGTTCCAGCGGTGGTATCAAGGCGGTCGGTGAAGGCGAGGCGGCCCTCGGCCGCGTCGCCCGGACCATCAAGGAGAAGGAGCAGGGGTACGGTCTCACCTATCTCCCGTTTGCACGGATTCCGGTGGTCTTTTTCGTCAACCCCGTCCTGCCGGTGCAGAACCTCAGCAGTGACCAGGCCGCGGCCATCTATCGCGGGGCGATCGACAACTGGAAAACCGTAGGCGGACCCGATGCGCCGATTGCCGTGGTCCGCCGCGAAGAGGGCGACAGTTCCTTAAGTACTCTGAAGAAGAGCCTCCCCGCCTTCAAGGATCTCGCCATCACCGAGCGGGCGATACTCACCGAGAAAACCCCCCTGATGTTCGAGGCGGTCGAGACGACGCCCCTCGCCATCGGCTTCGGTCCCCTGGATGTCGCCCGCAACCAGAATGTCAAGGTACTGAGTCTCGATGGCCGGCTCGCCACCTTCCCGGACTACCCGGTCGTCAACACCCTCGCCCTGGTCTTCAAGGAGGCCAACCGCAAGGGGACCTTGCAGTCCTTTGTCGAATTTGTCAGTGCGCCGGCCGCAGCGCCGATCATCAGCGCCGCCGGCGGAGTTCCCCTCGGTCGCTGAACGACCCGCCGCCCGCACCGATCAACCTGGCCCGAGGCCGGAACCGATAACCCACGGTTCCGGCCTCGGGCCGTTTTGGCTCAGACCGCCCAGGCGTCGCGACCGCTCTTGTGCAGGTAATAGTCGTAATCCCCCTCATAGGAGAGCATGCGGCCATGATCGATCTCGAAGACCCGGCCGACCAGCGAACGCAGGAAGTGGCGATCGTGGCTGACCAGCAGCACCGTCCCAGTATAACCCTGCAGCGCTTCGAGCAGAACCTCGCGCGACTGGATGTCGAGGTGGTTGGTCGGTTCGTCGAGGATCAGCAGGTTCAGGGGGCGCGCCAGCAGCATCGCCAGCACCACCCGGCTCTTCTCGCCGCCGGAAAGCTTGTCGATGCGCTTGTCGACGTCGTCGCCGGAGAAGAGGAAGGCGGCGCAGAGGTTGCGCACCACGCCGATGGAGGCCATCGGCATCGCCTCCTGCACCGTTTCGAAGACGGTCCGCTTCGGGTCGAGCAGGTCCATCGAGTGCTGGCTGAAGTAGCCGAGATTGACGCTGGCGCCAATCGTCACGCTGCCTCCGCTCGGCTCGGTCTGGCCGGCGAGGCACTTGAGAAAGGTCGACTTGCCGGCGCCGTTGACGCCGACCACGGCGATCTTCTCGCCGCGCCGCACCAGCCCGGAGACCCCGGAGAAGACCGGTTTTTCCTGCCCGTCCGGCAGCGCCCAGACCTTGGCCAGGTTCTCGATCCGAACGACGTCGTCGCCGGAGCGCGGCGCCTCGGCGAACTCGAACCTGATCGTCCTCTGCTCGGCCGGGATCTCGATGCGCTCGATCTTGTCGAGCTTCTTGACCCGCGACTGCACCTGGGCGGCGTGGCTGGCGCGGGCGGCGAAGCGGCTGATGAACTCCTCCTCCTTGGCGAGCATCTCCTGCTGGCGGCGGTGGCTGGCGAGCAGTTGCTCGCGGCGCACCTCCCGCTCGCGCAGGTAGAAGTCGTAGTTCCCCCCATAGGTGGTGATGGTGCCGGCGGCGACCTCGATGATCCGCGTCACCAGCCGGTTCATGAAGTCGCGGTCGTGGCTGGTCATCACCAGCGCCCCCTTGAATTCCGTCGCCAGCCAGTTCTCGAGCCAGACGATCGACTCGACGTCGAGGTGGTTGGTCGGCTCGTCGAGGAGGAGGACATCGGGGTTGATGGTCAGGATTTTGGCGAGGGCGATGCGCATCTTCCAGCCGCCGCTGAAACTCTCCACCGGCCGGACGTAGTCGTCGGGGCCGATACCGAGACCGGTCAGCACCGCCTGGGCGCGGTTTTCGAGATCGTAGCCGCCGCGGTGCTCGAACTCCTCCTGGGCGTCCCCGTACTTTTCGAGCAACGCCGCAAGGACGTCGTCGTCCAGCGGTTCGCACATCTGCGCTTCCATCGCCCGGATCTCTTCCCCCAACTCCATGGTGCGCGCGGAGGCTGCCATTACCTCGGCGAGGGCGCTGCGGCCGGCCATCTCGCCGACATCCTGGGAGAAGTAGCCGATCACCGTCTTCTTGCTGCAGCTGATCTCGCCGCCGTCGAGGGGCTCCTCGCCGGTGATCAGGCGAAAGATGGTGGTCTTGCCGGCGCCGTTGGGGCCGACCAGGCCGCTGCGGCTGCCGGGGGTGATCTGGAAGCTGGCGTTTTTGAAGAGGACGCGGGCGCCATGCTGGCGGGTGATGTTGGTGAGATGAATCATGCAGAGCTCCAGGAAAAAAGTCCCGCACAGTTACCATGCTCCGGCCACTCCCGGCAAGGGCAAACTACCGGCGGCCGCCGGAAGCGCCGAGAAAACTGGGAGAAATTCGGTGCGGCTGATTGAATATTTTTAACTGGACTCCCCCTGGCACTTACCGTATATTTCAAACACTGTTTCATATAGGAGAAACTGAATGTCCCGTCACATTGTCGTCATCGACGATTGCCCCGTCACCCTGGAGATGGTCAAGGATTACCTGGCGGAGGCCGGCTTCCGGGTTTCCACCTGCGACTGCGCGGTCTACTCCAATCACCTGATCTACGCCAGGCGGCCGCCGGATCTGATCCTCCTCGACGTGATGCTGCCGCTGATGTCGGGAACCAAGAAGGCCAAGGCCCTGAAAAGCCGTGAGCGCAGCCGCGATATTCCAATCCTGCTGATGTCCTCCAAGGAGGAAGTCGAGCTGCGCACCCTCACCGCCATGGCGGGCGCCGACGGCTATCTCCCCAAACCCTTCTCCGCCGCCAACCTGGTCCGGACCATCCGCAGCCTTCTCGCCGCCTGACCCCTTCCCGCAACGACAGCGATCCGTCTCTCCAACCCGGGCTTTTGACTGGTCTTGTCCTGCCGTTTGTGCTAGGAAGATCGGGCGTCTTTCAACCCCTGCTCCCCGTGCCGGAACCGGACCGCCATGGCCTACTCCGCCGTCATCTTCGACCCCGCGCAGGACACTTGGCTCGGCTTTTCCGCCCCGTTGCGGGTGATCAGCGCCGACCATCCCGACCATGTTCTGCCCGCCCTCGATGCTGTCGCCGCGGCGGTCCATGAGGGGCTGCATGCCGTCGGCATGGTCGCCTACGAGTCGGCCGCCGGGCTCGACCCCGCCTGCACGGTCCATCCCGACGCCGATTTTCCGCTCCTCTGGTTCGGCCTGTATGGCGCGCCGCAACCGATCACACTGGAACCAGCCGCCCCGGCGCTCCTCCCCCACACCTGGCAGCCCGGCCTCGACGCGGCCGCCTTCGCCGCCGCCGTGACGACGATTCACGAAGCGATCGCCCGCGGCGCCACCTACCAGGTCAACTTCAGCTTCCCGCTGCGCGCCGCCTTCGCCGGCGCCCCCTGGGACTTCTTTCGTGCCCTGGTCGAGGGGCAGCAGGCCGGGCAGGCCGCCTATCTCGATCTTGGCCGCTTCGTCGTCTGCTCGGCCTCCCCCGAGCTCTTCTTCAGCCGCGACGGCGACCAGATCCTCACCCGGCCGATGAAGGGGACCGCCCGCCGCGGCCGCAGCGCGGCGGAGGATCGGGCCCGGGGCGCCGCCCTGCAGGACTCGGTCAAGGACCGGGCGGAGAACCTGATGATCCTCGACATGCTGCGCAACGACCTCGCCCGTCTCGGCGGGAAGGTGACGGTCCCCGAGCTCTTCCGCCTGGAGCGCTACCCGACCCTCTGGCAGCTGACCAGCAGCGCCACCACCCGCAGCGACGCCTCCCTGGCGGAGCTCTTTGGCGCCCTCTTCCCCTGCGCTTCGATCACCGGCGCGCCCAAGCTGAACACGATGCGGATCATCGCCGACCTCGAAGGGGAACCGCGGCGGGTCTACACCGGGGCGATCGGTCATCTCGCCCCCGGTGGCCGCGCCCGTTTTTCCGTCGCCATCCGCACCGCGCTGATCGACCGCGTCGCCGCCAGCGTCGAGTATCGGGTCGGCGCCGGCATCACCTGGGACTCGCGCAGCGCCGCCGAGTACCGCGAGTGTCTCGACAAGGCGCGCATTCTCAGCGCACCGCGGCGCGCCTTCGCCCTCCTCGAATCGCTGCGCTGGACCCCAGAGGAGGGTTTCTGGCTCCTCACGGAACACCTCGAACGGCTCGGCGATTCGGCCGACTATTTTGACTATCCCTGCCACCCCGCGGCCTGGCGCGCCGCCCTCGCGACGGCGGTGGAGAACCTCCCCCGGCGTCCGCACAAGGTGCGGCTGCTGCTGCACGCCGACGGCCGTCTCGAAACTACTGCCGAGCTGCTGGCAGCGCCGGGCGACGAGCCGTTGCGCCTGGCCATCGCCGCCCGCCCCGTCGATGCCGACGACCCCTTCCTCTTCCACAAGACAACCTGGCGCGCCACCTACGAGGAAGCACGCCAGGATGCTCCCGCCGCCGACGAGGTGCTGCTCTGGAACCGGCGCGGCGAATTGACCGAGGCCTGCACTGCCAACCTGGTGCTGGAGCTTAACGGCGAGCACGTCACCCCGCCTCTTGCCTGCGGCCTGCTCGCCGGTACCCTGCGCCGCCAGCTGCTGGAACGGGGGGAGGTTCGCGAGCGGGTGGTGACGCTGGCGGAGCTGCGCCAGGCCGAGCGCCTCTGGCTGATCAACGGGGTACGCGGCTGGCGCCCGGCCCGCCTTCTCCCCGCCTGAAACGCTCGCCGGCAAGCCCCGCGCAACAGCTCTTGATTTCCTCCCGCCAGCGGCCGTAAGATTTCGGCGCCGGATCTCCCGGCCCCCTGCTGCGAGGCTCGCCATGCCCGTCGTCCTGCAGACCACCCTGCTCCTCGTCCTCTCCAACCTCTTCATGACCTTTGCCTGGTACGGCCACCTCAAGCACCTCGGCCACCGCGCCTGGTACCTCGCCGCCCTGGTCAGCTGGGGGGTCGCCCTCTTCGAGTACCTGCTGCAGGTGCCGGCCAACCGCATCGGCTACGGCGAGCTGAGCCTCGCCCAGCTCAAGATCCTGCAGGAGGTGATCACCCTCTCGATCTTCATCCCCTTCGCCCTCTACTACATGCAGCAGCCCCTCAAGCTCGATTATCTCTGGGCCGGACTCTGCCTGGTCGGGGCGGTCTTCTTCATTTTTCGCAGCTAAGAAAAATCTTCAGGCGGGGTCGTTGCGCTCGGGGGTGACGACGGCGGCCAGCGCCGGCGGGCGCCCGCTGCGGTTGGTGAGCCAGGCGCCGCAGATGACCAGCGCTCCCCCCTGCAACAGGGTGGCGCTGAGGGCCTCGTCGAGGAGGAGATAGCCGAGGACGACGGCGCAGACCGGCACGAAGTTGATGAAGACGCCGCTGCGCACCGCGCCGAGGCGGTGGATCGCCTGGTAGTACCAGAGGAAACCGAGGACGGTGCCAAAGAGGGCGAGGTAGGCGAGGCTGAGCCAGGCGTGGAGGCCGTAGCCGGCTGCGGCGGTCACCACCCCCTTGGCGACGGCCAGCGGCGCCAGCAGCAGGGTGCCGGCGACCGAGGAACAGGTCACCGCCGCCAGCGGCGAGAGGCCGCGCATTGCGCGGCGACCGAGGACCGAGTAGAGTGCCCAGCAAAAGACGCAGCCGAGCAGCGCCAGCTCGCCACGGCCGAGAGCGCCGGCGAGAAGCCCGGCGAGGTGGCCGTTGCTGATCACCAGCAGCGCTCCGCTTACCGAGATGGCGATGCCGAGGGCGCGGCGCGGGGTGAGGCGTTCGCCGCCGAAGAGGGCCGAGAGGAGGGCGATGCCGACCGGGTTGAGGGCGATGATCAGGGCGGCGCGGCTGGCGCTCACCGTCTGCAGACCGGTGAAGAAGAAGACGTTGTAGCCGAAGACCCCGGTCAGGCCGAGCAGGGTCACCGCCCCGAGCTGGCGGCGGTCGAGGCGCGGCAGCCCCCCCTCCAGGCGGTAGAGGAGGATCAGCAACAGCAGCGAGGCGATGGCAAAACGGAGAAAAGCCGCCGGCAGTGGCGGCACCACCCCGGCGAGGAGGCGGCCGGCGATGAAGGTGCCGCCCCAGAAGAGCATGGTGGCGAGGAGTTTGAGGTAGACCAGCATCGGCAATCGCTTCGGTGCGGAATCGGGGGAGAGCGGGGACTGCGGCCAAGTTTAGCAGAATTGAATCGCCCTTGGCGCAAATTATTCCTTGCGCCGGCGGCCGCTTCCCCGCAGAATAGGCCATCCATTCCAGAATCCGCATATTACGGAGGCCGCCCCATGAAAGAGTCCGGAGAAGAGAGTCCCTTGAGCTGCACCAGCTGCAGTGCCGTCTTCCAGAAACAGGGGACGACCAACTGCTGGAGCGATCCCAAGAGCCGCGGCGCCGCCCCGGCCTACTGCCCCTCGGAGCGGGAGGAACAGATCATCAATGACGCCTTCGCCCGCTACACCGGCAGCGACGCCGACGCCAAGCTGGCGCGGGTAGCGGCGATCGTCGAAGGGCTCTGCTACCAGCCGGTCCCCGGCTCCGACGCCGTCAACGCCCGCTGGACCCGGGTCGAGGACACCATCGCGCTGGCCAAGCTGATGGGCTGGAAGAAGATCGGCATCGGCACCTGCATCGGCTTGCTCGATGAGTCCAACCGCCTCGCCGAGATCCTCACCGCCCAGGGCTTCGAACCCCTCTCGGTCTGCTGCAAGGCCGGCAGCATCGACAAGCTCGAGCTCGGCATCGGCGAGGAGCACAAGGTCCGCCCAGGCACCTTCGAGCCGGCCTGCAACCCGATCGCCCAGGCCCAGCTCCTCAACCAGGCCGGCACCGACATGAACGTCATCATCGGCCTCTGCGTCGGCCACGACATGCTCTTCGCCAAGCACTCCGACGCTCCCGTCACCACCCTCGTCGTCAAGGACCGCGTCACCGGCCACAACCCGGCGGCGGTCCTCTACGGCCAGAACTTCTACTACAAGCGACTGCAGAAGCAGCAGGTGCAGGTGCCGAAGCTGGAGGACTGAAATTCGGCTGACAGCCGGTGCTGCTGCCGGTATCAAAGGAGGGCCTGCTTTCATCGATAATTTCCGGAGGGGGAACCGTGAAACAATCCGTTATGAATCGTTATCTTCCATGCGCGAAAGGGGGCGAGCCAGTTTTCTGGCTCGCCCCCTTTAATCGGTCCGACAGGCCGTTTTTCCCGGCAGCCTGGCCCGCCCTGCCCTGCTCGCCAGCGAAACGCACCGCACCCAATCACCCATACAAAGGTATGGCTTATCGGGCAGCTCGTGATAGAATGGTGCCGGGTCGATGACGCATTTCGAATGGGACCTGGAAAAGGACCTGGAAAACCGAAGAAAGCACGGTATCGCTTTTGCCGAAGCCCAGTATGCCTTCGCCGACCCGCGCCGCGTCATTGCCGAGGACGCGAACCACAGCCAACGGGAGCGCCGCTATTACTGTTTTGGCGAGGTGAAAGGTGGCATCCTCACGGTGCGGTTCACTTACCGCAAAGACGTCATCCGCATCATCGGGGCCGGGTACTGGCGGAAAGGAAGGGCCATTTATGAGCAAGAAAATTCGCTACACGGATGAACCCCTCGGCGACCTGCGCGTCGTTTCGGACTTCCTCCCCGCGCCCGAAGAACTGGCGTTCCGTGAGGAATCGGTAAAGGTCACGATCTCGCTCAGCAAGAAGAGCGTCGACTTCTTCAAGACGGAGGCCGGCAAGCACCACACCCAATACCAGCGCATGATCCGGCAACTGCTTGACGCCTACGTCGATGCCCGGAAACAGCCCCAGGAGGCCTCCGACCACCCGGGACAGGTGGTCGGCGAAAAGGGGAGGTAACCGCGGAGATTTTCTGCTTTTTCGCTCTGGCAGGCAGTGTTAAGGAGGGGCATTCCTGCCAGGCCTGCAAACATGGAAATAGGACCCCCGGTCCCGGCCGGTAGCCGGGTGGCTTTCTTTGCCGGCCCAAAGAAAGTCACCAAAGAAAGGGCCGCCACTGGGCGTGGGGCCATGCGGTGGCGCAGCGGAGTGCTGGTCAGGTAGGGCGGTGGGCTTCCATCTGTATTCCGACCCGCACCCAATGGCGCCGGGACCCATCCGTCTGGGGTCCCGGGTGCGTGGCGAGGTGGAGTTCACATGGCGGTACGGAGTTTCTGCTCGTCCCCTACGTACAGAGGCTGGCGGGGCGTTACTTGCCAGCCTGCCATTTAACGATGCGGGTCCCCGAGGGCAGACCTCCAAGTGGCCAAGCTTCCGAACCCCGCTTCGGTTTTCCCGGTGATCTCGCAAACCGCTACCACGGAAAGCTATTTTTCAAATACCAGCTCCAGCGGATCGGAGATCCGTCCCATGCCGTAGCGGTTCGGTTGATCCATCACCAGCGGCTGGCCGTAAAGGCTGTAGATCGAAACCCCAAAGAGATAGGTCTTGTCGCTTTTCGGATCAAACTGCACATCATCCTGGTGCCCAGTGTTGAATATGCGGGAAAACTCGATGGTCCAGTAGCCGGCGCTCCAGACACCCCTGGCCTTGACATCACTACGGCTACCTTCGGGTGCCACCGCCTCGAAACGGTTAACCAGCGGGGTGGTGAATTCGGCCGGGGCCTTCTTGACCTCTTTGTAGGCCGGCTTGCCGGAATCGCTCTTGCGGAAGAGGTAACGCTTCTTGCCACTGGCGCTGACGGTTTCCGTCGCACCATCGCCGGGCTGGTCGGAAAGAATATGATATTTGTCATCCGCAAATCCGGCCGGATTGGTCCGGTTGGCTTTCCAGTACCAGACATCGGCGGTGTAGAGGTCCTCGGAGAAGTTGGAAAGGTTGACCGGTTTGTCCATCATGTTCCACTTGAACACGAAGGTGTCTTCGCGGTGCGGCCCGGAAAGATATTTGTTCAAATCCTTGTCCCAGAGCCATGGGCTATGGAATGCGTTCTCAGCGGCATCGGCATACTGAACGCAGAAAAAGAGCTGGCCGTCGGCCTGTATCGCTTTCAAAAAAAAGGGCGTATTGGCGGTTCGATCCATGACAGTTGTCGGCTTGATCTCCTTCCAGGCCGGTTCACTGCAGTCGCCGTCAAGTACCGGCGCCGTGCTGCTCTTGTAGGCGGTAATGGAATTTTCCGCCTGGGCGGCCAGGGTGGTGAGCGGCGACAGGGAAAGGCTGACCAGGGCGGCAACCGAAATGGCACACCAGCTCTTTTTCATTATCTCCTCCTGAGGCAGAAAAAATTTCATTCGATGCGGCGTTCCTCATTTTTCCCATATTTTTGCTGAATGTCTACTCTTTTGGCCGGATTCCCCGTAGCGTGCCTGAGATTGCTGACGGTGGGATCATGAACTTTTCCTTGCCCTGCCCCATCCGCCGGCTCTTGCCGCCGGCCAGCAGCACCCCGATGACGTCCGAAAATGGCCCCGGCATATTTTCGCTCGGCGCAATCTGCATGGCAGGTATCCTAGAAAAATCCCCCCGCATGCCATCAAAGGTTCTGCCAGTGTGTAAACTTCCGCAGAAAAAAACAGCACCAGCTGCAGGAACAGAAGGGGGACCCGCTGCGGCATCCGGTTTGCGCCGCCTGGGCCATTTCCATCAGCGTGTTCGAAAGATGAGAGACGCTTTGGTTGGAAACCGGCCCGTCCTTTCCTTGCCTGTCCTGTCAGAAACAACAATTTCACCCCATCTTCCCGGTTGCAAAGAGCCCCCGATACCTCATACTTGTCCGGAACGCCGACCCGGTCGGTCCGAAAGCGCCATCCCCCACCAAAATAAGGAAGAGACCATGAAAAGAGGGATCTGGATTTCACTGCTCGCCCTGTGCCTGGTTGCCGCCGGCTGTTCCACTTCCCGTTACCTGCTTGACAAGCCCTACATCCTTCATGCCGAGCCCGCGGCCGGCGAGAGCGGCGCGGCGGTCCAGGAGCGCGCGATGAAAGCGCTGCTCGACGCCTTTGCCGAATACCGCTGGGAGGTTCGCGGCCTCGACCGGGAAAATCACACCGTCACTGCCCAGGCCTGCCGGGGCGGCGAACTCTGCGCCGAGGTCCTGGCCACGGTGCAGAGCGAGGGGACCGTCGAGATCCTGCGCAGCCCCGGGACCGACCTGAGCCAGGACGAGGAGCAGCTGGTGCGGCGCTGGCTGGCCAACATCAACAGGTCCTACCAGAAACGGATGCGCGTTCGTTAGCCATTGCCGACCGCAGGAAAAATCCGGGAGGAGGCCGGCCACCGGTATTGTCCCTTTTTCTTCCGGGCTCGCCCCGGGACAGGTTCTGCCCGGGTGGATTTGCCGGAGTGGCCGCCAGAGCCCGCCACTCCGAAGGGCCAGGGCTTGCGTTCGAAACCCGATTCGGGTTATATTCCGCCCACTATGCTCAAACGCCGCCGCTTTCATCTCCCCCTGCTCTGCCTGCTCCTCCTCTCCCTGGTCACCAGCGGAGCGCGCGTCTCCGGCCATGTCTGGTGCCTGAGTACCGACGGCCAGGCGACCCTCGAAGCAGCGCTGGCCAACGATTGCAGCATGGACGGAGCCGCCGCGCGATCAGGCGCGCCCCCTCACATCGCCCTCGAAGCCGGGGACGAAGACTGTGACCATTACCTCGACATCTCCTCCTCCTTTAAGTGGGGCTCGCCCCGGGTCCGCGACTTAACGTCGCACTTCGACCTTCCGGCCCTGCCGGCGATCGTGCCAGCGGCCTTTACCGCCAGTCCGACCGGGGCCGCCCGCGTTGCCAGCCACACCCCGCACGTCCCGCCACGTCTCTCCGCTCAGATCCGCCAGCACCGCACCATCGTCCTGCTGATTTAAGTCACTCCCGCATTGCCCCTCACCACCCCGGGTGCCCAACCGCCCCGAAGACCCTCTCACTGCGTCCTGTGGGCGCAGTACATCTGGAGATATCACCATGTCCACCCGACCCTTCCTGTTCGGGACCTTCGTGGTCCTGCTCGGGCTCGGCCCCTTTGTCCTACCCCTGGGCACCTCGGCTGAAGCCCAAAGCGGCACCGCGCCGGTGCAGATTTTGACTTTGCAGGAGGCGCTGCAGCGCACCCTCGCCGCCAATCCCGACCTCGCCGCGGCCGGCGCCGAAGAGCAGGCCGCGGCCGCCGAGCGCCGCCAGGCCGGGCGCCGTCCCAACCCCGAACTTGGGGTTTCGCTGGAAAATGCCCTCGGCAGTGGCGCCTACCAGGGGAGCGACGGCGCCGAGCTGACCCTCGAACTGAGCCTGCCGGTCGAACTCGGCGGCAAACGCCGGCTGCGCCGGGAAGCGGCCGACCTCGCCCTCGAGCTCGCCGCCACCGCGCAGGCCAGCGCCCGCATCAAGGCTTTGACGACAACCCGGCAGCGCTACCTCGCGGTGCTGGCAGCCCAGGAGCAGCTGCAGCTGGCCCAGGAAGAGGTGGCGGCAGCCAACCGCTCGCTGCAGGCGGCCGAAGAGCGGATCAGCGCCGGCAAGGCCCCGCGCGTCGACCGCCTGCGCCTGCAGGGTGAAGCGAGCATCGCCGCCCTCGAACGCTCGCGGGCCGAACGCGCCCTGGAGCTCGCGCGGCAGGCCCTGGCGGCGGCCTGGGGTGCAACCGCGGTCGACTTCGAGCGCCTCGCCGGGGAGCTCACGCCCCTCCCCGATCTTCCCGAACTGGCGACGGTGGAAGGACTGCTGGAGCAGACCCCGGCAGCAGCGCGCGCCCGGCTCGCCAGCGCCCGGAGCCGGAACCAGCTCGCCCAGACCCGGGCCGAGCGCATTCCCGACCCGAGCCTGACCCTCGGCTGGCGGCACTTCCAGGAGAGTGACGACCAGGCCCTGGTCTTCGGGGTGGCGCTCCCCCTTCCCCTCTTCAACTCGGGCCGGGAGGCGGTGGCCGCCGCCGGCAGCCGGTTGCAGGGCGAGCTGGCCCGGGCGCAGAGCGCCCGCAACCAGGCACGCCAGGAGCTGCGCAGCGCCTGGCAGGCCCTCGCCGATGCCCGGGCCGCGGCCGAGCTCTTTGCGCAGCAGATCGTCCCCGCTGCCGCCGAGAGCTTCGCCGCTGCCGATTTCGGCTATCGCGCCGGCAAGTTCAACCTGATCGAACTGCTCGACGCCCAACGGACCCTGTTCGAGGCGCGCCGGCGGCAGCTTGAAGCGGTCTATACCTGCCAGCTCGCCGCCAGTGAGCTGCAGCGCCTGCTCGGCGCCGACCCGGCCGCGACCATCAACCAATCACCTGTCCAGTGAGGTTCACATCATGAAAAAGAGTCATCTCATTATCGCCGCACTCATCCTCCTCGCCGCCGGTCTCGGCTGGGGGGTCGGCGCCCACTCCCCGGACCTGCACGCCGCAACGGAAACCGAAAGGGAGGAAGGCCATGCACAGGGCACCCCGGCCACGGCGGCGGAAGTCCGGGACGAGCATGCCGGGCATGACCATGCCCCGGCCACGGACGAGCATGCCGGCCACGACCACGGCGCTGCACCCGATGAACATGCCGGGCACGGCCATGGCGCCGCGCCCGAATCGGGCGAATACTGCGTCGAGCACCGGATGCCTGAGGCGGTGGATGTCCTCTGCAATCCGCCGCTGATGGCCAGCCTCCTCCCCGGTGAGGGGGTGCTGATGCGTCTCGCCACCCCGGAGGCGGCGGAGCGTGCCGGCATCCTGATTGCTGCGGCAGAGCCGGCGCAGCTGGCGGCCGGCCAGGCCGTCCCGGCGCGGGTACTCTACAACCGCTCGCGGCTCGCCGAGGTGATGGCCCTCTCCGGCGGTGTGGTGCGCCGCCTCGCCGTCGAGCCCGGGCAGCGCGTTACCCGCGGCGGGCTGCTGGCGGAGATCGACTCGCCGGCAGTGGCGACGGCCCGGGCCGACTACCGGGCCGCGCTCGGGCGGCTGGAGCTGGCCGAGGCCAACGTCCGCCGCGAGCAGGAGCTGGTCGAGCGCGGCGTCAGCGCCCGCCGCGAACTGGAGCAGGCCCTGGCCGATCAGCAGGCAAGCCGGGCCGCGACCGAACAGCTGCGCGAGCAGCTGCAGGCCTTTGACGCCACAGAGGGGACCGACACCGGCTCGCGTCTGGCGCTGCGCTCGCCGCTGGCCGGCACCGTGGTCGCCCGTCACGTCGTCCTCGGCCAGACCCTGGCGCCGGAGACCCTGCTCTTCACCGTCGCCGACCTCTCCACCCTCTGGCTGGAGTTGCAGCTCAGTCCGGCCCAGCTGCAGCTCGCCCGCGTCGGCGCGGCGATCGAGGCCGAATTCGATGATCTCCCCGGCCGGCGCTTTGCCGCGAGAATCACCCAGGTGGCGAGCGGCCTCGACCCGCAGACCCGTCTGTTGCGGGTGGTCGCCGAGGTCGCCAATCCCGATGGCACCCTCAAGGATGGCCTCTTCGGCCAGGCCTTTTTGGCCGGCGCGGAAACGGTGGCTGGTGGCCCTGCGATGGTGGCAGTTCCGGCCGCCGCAGTGCAGTCGATCGACGGCAAGGCCTATGTTTTCGTCGCCCGGGAGAAGGACCTCTTCGAAGTGCGCCGGGTGGCGGCCGGGCCGCGGCGCGGCGACGACGTCCTGCTCGCCGCCGGCGTCCAGGCCGGCGAGCGGGTCGCGGCCAGCCAGGGGTTCGCCCTCAAGTCGGAATTGCTCAAATCGCGCCTCGGCGCATCCTGCGCGGACCACTAGGGAGCTGCCATGTTTGAACGTCTGATCGAATTCACCCTGAAGAACCGCCTGCTGGTGGTTCTCCTCTTCGTCATCACCGGTGCTGTCGGCGCCTGGACCCTGGCACGGCTGCCGGTCGACGCCTTCCCGGACACCACCCCGGTGCAGGTGCAGATCAACACCATCGCCCCGGCCCTCGGTCCGGAGGAGATCGAACGGCAGCTCACCATGCCGGTGGAACTGGCCGTCTCCGGCCTGCCGCACCTGACCAGCGTCCGCTCGATCTCCAAGTTCGGCCTCTCCCAGGTCGTCGTCACCTTCAGCGACGACATGCCGATCTACGACTCGCGCCAGCTGGTGATGGAACGCCTCGCCAACGTCGGCCTCCCCGACGGCATCGACCGCCCCGAGCTGGGACCGATCTCCACCGGACTGGGGGAGGTCTTTCACTACGTGCTGCGCTCCAGCGATCCGAAACGAACCCTCGCCGAGCTGCGCACCCTGCACGACTGGGTGGTCAAGCCGGAGCTGCGCAAGGTCGCCGGGGTCGCCGAGATCAACTCCTGGGGGGGCCTCGAACGCCAGTACCACGTCATCGTTGTTCCCGAGCGGCTGATCAAGTACGGGCTGGTGCTGGGCGATCTGCGCCAGGCGCTGGAGGAGAACAACGCCAACGTCGGCGGCGGCCAGGTGATCACCGCCGGCCAGGCGCTGCTGGTTCACGGCATCGGCCGGGTCAGCAGCCTCGACCAGCTCGGCAATATCGTCGTCGCCACCCATGACGGGATTCCGGTGCGGGTTCGCGACCTCGCCGAGGTGCGCATCGGCCACGAGCTGCGCCGCGGCGCCGTCTCCTACCAGGGGGAGGGCGAGGTGGTCATGGGCCTCGGCTTCATGCTGATGGGGGAGAACAGTCGCGAGGTGACGACGGCGCTGAAGGCCCGCCTCGACACGGTGCGCAAGGCGCTGCCGGCGGATGTGGTGCTGGAGACGGTCTACGACCGCACCGAGCTGATCGACCAGGTCATCGCCACCGTCGAGCACAACCTGATCGCCGGGGCGATCCTCGTCATCGTCATCCTCTTTCTGCTCCTCGGCAACGTCCGCGCCGGGCTGCTGGTGGCGACGGCCATCCCGATTTCGATGCTCTTCGCCGGCCTCGGGATGTGGCAGCTCGGCATCGCCGCCAGCCTCCTCTCCCTCGGCGCCATGGACTTCGGCATCCTGGTCGATGGCTCGGTGGTCATGACCGAGGCCAATCTGCGCCGCCTTACCGAACGGCAATTGCAGCTCGGCCGCGAGCTGACTGCCGCCGAGCGCATGAGCTGCATCCTCGCCTCCAGTCGCGAGGTGGCGCGACCGATCGCCTTCGGTATGGGGATCATCGTGCTGGTCTTTCTGCCGGTGCTGACCCTGCAGGGGATCGAGGGGAAGATGTTCCGGCCGATGGCCTGGACCTTTATCTTTGCCCTGCTCGGCGCGCTGCTGGTGGCGATCTTCCTCGCCCCGATCCTCTCCTACCAGTTCCTGCCGCAGCGGCTCAGCGAAAAGGAGGGGCGGGCCGAAAACTGGCTCGGGCGCCTCTACCTGCCGGCCCTGCGCTGGGTCCTGCGTCGTCGCCTGCTGACCCTCGGCGTCGCCCTCGCCCTGGTGCTGGCGACCGGGGCCCTCGCCCCGCGCCTCGGCGGCGAGTTCCTGCCGCGCATGGGGGAAGGGGCTTTGGTGGCGAGCATCGTCCGGCTCGCCGGCGTCTCGGTCGAGGAATCGGTCGCCTACAACACCCGGCTCGAGGCGATGATTCGCGAAAAGTTCCCGGACGAGGTACACCACGTCTGGAGCCGGCTCGGCAGCGCCGAGGTCGCCACCGACCCGATGGGGACCGAGCTGACCGACATCTTCATGACCCTCTACCCGCGCGAACAGTGGACCCGCGCCTCCACCCAGGGGGAACTGGCCGCCGCCGTGCAGCAGGAGATGGCAGGGCTGCCGGGAATCCGGGTGGTTTTGACGCAACCGATCGAACTGCGGGTCAACGAGATGCTGTCGGGGATTCGCGGCGATGTCGGCATCAAGATTTACGGCGAAGATTTCACCGAGCTGGTCCGGCTCGGTGAACAGGTCGAACAGCTGCTGCATGGGGTTCCGGGGGTCGGCGAGGTGTCGGCGGAACAGATCACCGGGCAACCGACCCTGCAGGTCAAGGTCGACCAGGAGCGGCTCGCCCGCAACGGGGTCACCGTCCGCGAGGTGCTGAGCATGGTCGAGGCGGTCGGCACCCCCCGGGTCGGCACGATCTACGAGGGGGAGCGCTCCTTCCCGCTGGTGCTGCGGCTTCCCGAGGCCCAGCGGCGGGATCCCGCCGCACTCGCCGCGACCCTGGTGCCGACCCGCGGCGGCGCGATCCTGCCGCTGCAGGCGCTGGCCGAGGTCAGCGAAGAAGAGCGCCCCTCGACCATCAACCGCGAATGGGGACGGCGCCTGCTCAAGGTCTCGATCAGCGTTACCGGCCGCGACGTCGCCTCCTTTGTCGACGAGGCGCGCACGCTGGTCGAGCGCGACCTCAAGCTGCCGCCCGGCTATTTTGTCGAGTGGGGGGGGCAGTTCGAGAACCTGGAGCGGTCGCAACAGCGCCTCGCCCTGGTGGTGCCGCTGACGCTGCTGCTAATCTTCGTGCTTCTCTGGTTCAGTCTCAAGCGGCTGCGGGACGTGCTGATCATCTACACCGGCATTCCGCTGGCGGCGGTCGGCGGCGTCTGCGCCCTCTGGCTGCGCGGCATCCCCTTCAGCGTCAGCGCCGCCGTTGGCTTCATCGCCCTCGCCGGCATCGCCGTCCTCAACGGCCAGGTCATGATCGCCGCCATCCGCACCTTCCTGGAGAACGGTTCCTCCCTGGTCGAGGCCGTCAGCGCCGGCGCCCGGCAACGGTTGCTGCCGGTGGTGGCAACCGCCGTCGTCGACGCCGCCGGTTTTTTGCCGATGGCGCTCTCGAGCGGGGTCGGCGCCGAGGTGCAGCGTCCACTCGCCACGGTGGTCATCGGCGGGGTGCTGACCTCGACACTCCTGACGCTGCTGGTCCTGCCGACCTTGTATGTGGTGGCGGCAGGGCGAAGCGCCCGGAAGGGGGGGACGGGGGCGCCATAACAGGCCGCCCCAGAAGCAACCTTAAACGGCAAGCGGGCGCCACTCTTCGGAAAGGCGCCCGCTTGCCGTTCTTTTTTCTGCCGACCGGGGGACGAGCTACTTTCCCCCGATCTGCGCCATTGCCTTGGCGATGTCGACCTGCTTGGCCCAGGCTTCGACGACTGCTGCCGGGCCATTGAACTCGATCACCAGGTTGCGAACGGTGGTCTTCCCCTCCACCCCCGGATCGGGATCGTCGTAAAGGCGAATCTCCGAGAGGGTCTCGGTCTGCTTGAGATGGACCGGATCGCAGAAGATGCGTACCCTCAGCTTCTCCTCGTCGCGCCCGGAGCGCTCCTTGAGGGCGATCACTCCCGGGCGTTCGAAGACCACCCCGTCGGGGTCGATGGTGGCGCCGGTCGCCTGGTTGAACTCGATATTGACAGCAACCGGCTCACGGCGGGCGTCCTCGGCGGCGAGCTGGGCCTGGCCGGCCTTCTGCATCATTTCCTGGGTCAGGGTCGCCAGCGCCTGGTAATCGCCGGACGCCTGCGCTTCGAGGATCTTGCGGCGGTATTCCTCCTCTATTTCCTTCTCCGAACGTTTCGACTGCTTTTCGGCGCCGCCGTCGAAGCGCAGGTCGGCCCCGGCGCTGACGGCATGGAAGGCCCCCGACGTCATGGTCGAGATACTGGTCGGCAAGCTGAAGTTCTCCTCGGCCCTGACATAGCCCTGGGGAGCGCCGATGGCCTCGATGACCGCGACCAGCTTGCGCTTGACGGTTGTGACCTCCGCCCGGTTGAGGGGCTGATCAGCGGCAATGGCCCCGTCGAGGGGGAGTAGCAGCAGGAGCAGCGGCATAAAAAAGCGTATCAGGGCAACCATAAGGCAATCCTCCTCTGAAACACCACATCCGGCCGGGACGGTCGAACCGCCGCGCCACCGCGGCGGCAGAAGGCCGTCAACGCCAGGGATACCAGCCGGGATCAGGACTTCATACTACTCGAGGTCAACACAAAATCAAGGGAACCCCGGGATCAGGGGAGCAGCACCGTCGAACCAGTGGTCTTGCGTTCTTCGAGATCGCGCTGGGCCCGGGCGGCTTCGCGCAACGGGTAGGTCTGGTTGACCTCGATCCTGACGGCTCCATTTTCCACCACGTTAAAAAGCTCGGCGGCGCTGGCGAGGAGGTCCTCCCGTTTGGCGGTGTAGGCCATCAGCGACGGCCGCGTCAGAAAGAGCGAGCCCTTGGCGGCGAGGAGACCCGGGTTGAACGATTCGACCGGTCCGGAAGCCTGGCCGAAGCTGACCAGCATGCCGAGGGGGCGCAGACAGTCGAGGGATTTGAGGAAGGTGTCGCGGCCGATCGAATCGTAAACCACTGCCACCCCTTCGCCGCCGGTGAGCTCGCGAGTGCGGGCGACAAAATCTTCCTCCCGATAAAGTATCGGATAATGACAGCCGTGGTCCCGGGCAAGCTCGGCCTTTTCGGGACTGCCGACGGTACCGATCACCGTGGCGCCGAGATAGCGGGCCCACTGACAGACGATCAGCCCGACGCCGCCGGCGGCGGCGTGGACCAGGATCGGGTCGCCGGGGCCGACGCGAAAGGTGCGTCGCAGCAGGTACTGGGCGGTCATCCCCTGCAGCATCATCGCCGCGGCGCGCTGGTCGTCGAGCCAGTCGGGGAGCTTGACCAGGCGGTGGGCCGGGATCAGGCGTTCTTCGGCATAGGCCCCCGGGGGGCCGCCGGCGTAGGCGACACGGTCGCCGGGAGCGAGGTCGCCGACCCCGTCTCCGACCGCCAGGACCACGCCGGCCCCTTCCAGTCCCGGGGTAACGGGAAGCGTCAGCGGGTAGAGGCCGGTCCGGTGGTAGATATCGATGAAGTTCAACCCGACGGCCGTATGGCGCAGATGGACCTCCCCCGGACCGGGCGGAGCGAGCGAAACATCTTCCCAGCGCAGCACCTCGGGCCCGCCAGCCTGGTAAAACCGGACAGCCTTTGTCATCTGGTCACCTCCGTGTGGATTTTTCCTGTTCAACGTTAACAGCCGGCGACAATCCGTCAAGACTCTGACCTGCTGCTTCAACAGATTGGAAACATCGTTGTACATCCATTGACAAGCCTGACATTCCAAGCAATAGTTTTAATCTGGGTTGTCCATCAATCCATCCCAGAATGTCTGCGACAACGGGCACCTGGGCCCTCTCAAACAGTTCACCAGCCAAGGAGGAGAACGGATGAAAAGAGCACGGTTCTTGAAATTCACCATCGGGTTGCTGGCATGTGGCACTCTGCTGGGAGTCACCGCCTGCAACCAACAGCAGGCGACCAAGACTGCGGCCGAGCAGGCGCCCAAGAAAGTCATCGAATGGAAACTGGCGCAAACCTGGGGGAGCGGCTTCCCGATCTTTGGCGACGCGGTCGAGAAAATGGCGGCGCTGGTCAAGGAGATGTCGAACGGCGAGATGATCATCCGCATCGACACTGCCAACAAGCACAAGTCCCCCTTCGGCATCCTTGACATGGTCAAGGAGGGGCAATATGAAATGGGTCACTCGGCTTCCTACTACTGGAAAGGCAAGGACATCAGCACCATGCCTTTCACCACCATGCCCTTCGGCATGATCGCCCCGGAGCAGTATGCCTGGTTCTACTATGGCGGCGGCATGGACCTGATGAAAAAGGTCTACGACCAGCACGGCGTCTATTCCTTCCCGGGCGGCAACACCGGCAACCAGATGGGCGGCTGGTTCCGCAAGGAGATCAAAACCCTCAAGGATCTGGAGGGGCTGAAAATGCGGATTCCCGGATTCGCCGGGGAAGTCCTCTCCAAGCTCGGCGTCGTCGTCACCAACATCGCCCCGGGGGAACTCTATACGGCGCTTGACCGTGGCACCATCGACGCCCTCGAATGGGTCGGCCCCTCCCTCGACCTGAACATGGGCTTCCAGAAGATCGCCCCCTACTACTACACTGGCTGGCACGAGCCGGCCACCGAACTCCAGTTCCTGGTCAACAAGGGCAAGTTCGACTCCCTGCCGCCGCACCTGCAGAAAATCCTCACCGTGGCGATGGAATTTGCCGCCTACGACATGTACGCCCGTTCCTATCATGAAAGCGCGGTCGGCCTCGCCTCCATTGACAAGGAGTACCCGGATGTCAAGATCCGCACCTTCCCGAAACCGATCATCGAGGCGATGAAGAAGGCCAACAACGAACTGATCGCCGAGTACTCGGCCAAGGATCCCCAGTTCAAGGAGATCATCGATTCGCAGAAGGCTTACATGAAGATGTCCCGGCGCTGGACGGCCATCTCCGACTACGCCTATCTCAAGGACAACCTGGAAGACTGACGCGCCCCTTGCAGCCCCGGGCCCGGCTCGGGCCCGGGGCTTACTCCTGTCCAGAAAGTTCGTGAATCATGTTGTTTCGGTTGGAAAAATGGATCGACCGCTTCACCCGGGTCGTCGGGGCGATTGCCACGGTCGCCATGCTGCTGATGCTGGTCAACGTCTTCTACGACGCCATCATGCGCTATTTTTTCCGGAGCGGGTCGATCGCCCTGCAGGAAATGGAGTGGCACCTCTATTCGGTCCTCTTCATGTTCGGCATCGCCTTCGCCCTCATGGAAGACGGCCACGTGCGCGTCGATATTCTCTACGACCGGCTGGCGCCACGCAGCAAGGCGATTATCAATATCGCCGGCACCTTGCTGCTGCTGATCCCGATCAGCGTTCTGATCATCGAAGGCTCGATCTGGTTTGTGCACGAATCCTGGCAGTCGGGCGAAATCAGCGGCGACCCCGGGGGGCTTGGCCAGCGCTGGATCATCAAGGCGGTGATCCCGATCTCCTTCATCTTCCTGATCATTTCCTCCCTCGGGTTCATGATCCGCAACCTCAACATCTTCCTCGGGGTCGAGCCACCGGGCCAGATCTCCGACCAGAGCAAGCGGCTCTGATCGCCGTCAGCCTATCGCAGGCGTTACTCTTGGAATAAAGGGACAGGTTTTCATGATCGGCATTTTAATGTTTCTGACCGCCCTGGTGCTGCTGCTGGCCGGCTTCCCGGTTGCCTTCACCTTCGGCGGGACGGCAGTCTTCTTCGGCCTGCTGGCCGAAGGCCCGAGAATTTTCAGCCTGATGCCGCACCGCATCTATTCCATCATGAACAACACGATCCTGATGGCGATTCCCCTCTTCATCTTCATGGGGATCATCCTGCAGAAGTCGAAGCTGGCCGAGCGCCTGCTCGAATCGATGGGCTCTCTCTTTGGCGAAATCCGCGGCGGCATCGCCATCTCGACGGTCCTGGTCGGCGCCCTGCTCGCCGCTTCGACCGGGGTGGTCGGTGCCAGCGTCGTCGCCATGGGGGTCATCTCCCTGCCGGTCATGCTGAAATACAACTACGACAAACGCCTCGCTACCGGTACCATCTGCGCCGCCGGGACCCTCGGCCAGATCATCCCGCCGTCGATCATCCTGATCATCCTCGGCGATGTCTTCCAGCAGCCGGTCGGGGACCTCTTCAAGGCCGCTTTCTGGCCGGGAATGACGCTGGTCCTCGCCTACGTCATTTACATCATCGCCATCACCGTGCTGAAGCCCAGGCTGGCGCCGCCGGTGCGTCTCGGGAAAGAACACGGCAACAAGCGCCACCAGGTCATGACCGCCCTCAAGGCGATCGTCCCCCCCCTGGTCCTGATCGTGCTGGTCCTCGGTTCGATCCTGGTCGGCGTCGCCACTCCGACCGAATCGGCCGCCGTGGGCGGCATCGGCGCTCTGATCCTGGCCGCTCTCTACCGGCAACTGACGGTAAAAATGACCTGGGACAGTGCTTCCGAAACCGTCAAGATCAGCGCCATGGTTTTTGCCATCCTGATCGGTGCGACCGCCTTCTCGATGGTCTTCACCTACACCGGCGCCGACTACATCGTCGAGGATTTCATGCTCGCCCTCCCCGGGGAAAAATGGGGATTTCTGATCTTCTCGATGATTGCCATCATGGCCCTCGGCTTCTTCATCGACTTCGTCGAGATCGCCTACATCATCGTCCCGATCCTGGCGCCGATCGCCGACCGCCTCGGCATCGACCCACTCTGGTACGCGATCATGGTAGCGATGAACCTGCAAACCTCCTTTTTGACCCCGCCCTTCGGCTTCAGCCTCTTTTACCTCAAGGGGGTGGCGCCGCCGGAGGTCCGAACCATGGACATCTACCGCGGGGTGGCCCCCTTTATTGTTCTGCAGGTAATCGTCCTTGCCATCCTGATCCTCTTCCCGCACACCTTCGGCCTCAGCATGCATTGATCGCGGGCGGGTTCACAGCCAAGAGGGCGTCCCGGCAGGGCCGCCCTCTTGGCTGTCAGTTCACCCGAAAGGTGTCTCTAGTTGCAGTGTCTTTCTGGGGTCGGCCTTTGGTGGATTTTCCGGAGACCTTCTCGCGAAAAACTCTGTCGCAATCCGCCAGTCGATCCAGTTGGACATCGAGTCTTTGCCCCGATGAACTTACCCTTGAAAACCTATTCGCATTCCTGTTGCCATGACGTGCTCCTTTTCCCCTTGGGGTTGAATTCCGCCGCGGTGGGAGTCGTCATAAAAAAACCTGATTAGGTCCAATTCTCAGCTCGGCGAAGCCAGGCCTCGGGCCGCTTGCCGATTGAGACACAGGCGAACAGCAGTCTTGGCAGCATGCTGCGCAGATCGAACCGCCGGTTGAACCGGTACTGAAACTCGGCCAGATAGCGATGCGCATATTTGTCGAAGTCAAACGCATGATACGTTCCGGCCATGGCCGTCTTAAGATTGCCCAGGATGGTGTTGATCCAGTGGAAGCAGCCCATGTCGGTACTTCTGCGTTGATCACCAACCACCTTTCGCTGATGGTAGCACCCAGTCTTGGTGACGGCGCGGAAGCAATTCAGGCCATCAGAAACGACCAGCGCCGTCGGTGCCAAGTGATTCTTGGCCCATTGATCAACGTCATGGCTGCTGAAGGTCGTCACCCGGCTAAAAACAGCTCGCAGCGGATGGCCCTCGTGACTGGTCTCCACTGCCGCAATGAAGGGAACTTTGTTCTCCGAACCGCGACCAACCTTACCGCCGGAGCGTTCCCCGCCCAAGTAGGCGTCGTCGATCTCGACCCGCTGGGCCAGAACCGTTGTCTCTTCGCGCTCGAACATCGCCTGCATGAGCTTGTGCTTGAGCCGCCAAGCCGCTTTGTAGCTCAAACCCAGCATTCGTCTCAACTCCAGCATCGACAGGCCGGACTTGCCTTGTGTCATGAAGTAGAGGGCCAGAAACCACTGGGTCAGCGGCAGATTGCTCCCATGGAAAATCGTTCCGGAGATCAGCGAGATCTGTTTGCGGCAGCGACAGCACTGGAAGATGTTCGACCGTCCTCGCCGAAACTGGACCGCGCGGCTTGCACCGCATGCTGGACAGACAAATCCTTGGGGCCAGCGCGAGTGCTCAAGGATCGCCTCGCATTGGGCCTCCGTACCATAGTCTTTGAGAAAATCAGCCAAGCTCAGCCCCGGTTGGAACTGGATACGATTGATGGCCATGGATGCTAACCTCCTTGTTATTCATGAGTTCCATGGCCAAACTCTATGCTCCCTGTGCGACAGAATGTGTCATAGCTGAGAATCAGACCTAATCAGGTAAAAAAATATCCGCTGATGATATGGATGATATGGTTTGCTCTAAAAATTTGCGCTGAAACCTGGAAAACTACCAATAAATATTATATGGTAATATCAAGAAGACAAAAGGAGGAGATCATGGGCAAAAACACCAGCGTCACCTTGGGCGAACACTACGAGAGATTTATTTCCCACGCGATCGAAGAAGGCCGCTATGGCTCGACCAGCGAGGCAATCCGCGCCGGTCTACGCCTGCTAGAGGAGCGTGAGACGCGGTTGGAGGTGCTGCGCCGGGCACTGGTCGAGGGCGAGCAAAGCGGTATGGCGGATTACTCCTTGGACGCCTTAAACCGCGAACTTGACAAGGAACTCGGCTAATGCCGCTATTTACGCTGACAAAGCGCGCCCTCGAAGACCTCCGGGAGATCGGCCGCTACACTCAAGGACGATGGGGGCGCGAGCAGCGGCGCACATATCTGGTTCAACTCGATCGCTGTTTTCGTGCTCTTGCCGAAAACCCAAACCAGGGTGAACGCTTAGACCGGGTTCGTCCCGGCTACCGCAAATATCCCACCGGCCGCCACGTCATCTATTATCGCACGCAGAGCCCCGGCATGATCGAAATCGTGCGCGTCTTGCATGAGCGAATGGACATCGAGACGCATCTTTAGGATCCCAGCCGGTCGTTGTCTCTTGCCCCAAAACCCATTTTTCCGGTAACCCAGTGCTCCTGTAACATGCAAAGCCCGCCAGAGGAATTTGGCAGGCTTTGCTCGCCTTGCACGAGTTCCAGGATGGAAAACGGCCCAGCCTGAAATCATCAGGTTGGGCCGTCCTATATTCTGTTCTGCAAATCGGTCCTGGATCACCTTGAACTTAAAGTCCCTCCTATTTGCCTTCAGCCTCCCTCCTGCCACCCCACCAGTACCAGAGCGCCGCTCCTCCCTGCAACAGCAGCAGCAGACCGAACCCGGCCCGATAGCCGTCGGGATGGTAGTGGCCGGCGACTTCCGGCCAGAGCCCGATTATCGCGCCGATCGCCCACTGGCCGGCAAAGGCCGCCACGAAGACCGGCAGGTTGAGGGCGGTATTGGCGCGGCCGGCGAGAGTGCGGGGGAAGGCCTGGGCGATGACGGCATAGGGGAGGATCGAGGCGGTGCCGCAGAGACCGAACAGGAACCAGAGCGGAACGGTGGCAAAAGACCACTGGCCGAGCAGCAGCAGCTGCACCAGCAGAAAACTTCCCATGCCGGCCGTGGCCACCGTGCGCGGCGCCACCCCGCGGCGACTGAGCCGATCGGTCAGGGCTCCGAATCCCAGATAACCGGCAATCATCGCCAGCGCGATCAGGAAGAGGACATCGGCGGCAGCGGCGCGCTCGAGGCCGGCCACGTCGCGCAGCCAGGGGCCGGACCAGAGCCCCTGAATCGACAGGTAGGCCGCCTGGGCGAGAATCGCCCAGGGCGCCAGGCGCCAGTAGGCCCGACTGGTGAAGATCGTCCGCAACCCCTGCAGCTGCTGGCGCAGACTCTCCCGGGAATGATGAGCGCTCCCTTCCGGGACGATGAGAAAGATGGCAATCGCAGCCGCCAGGGTCAACCCGGCCAACAGCAGAAAGATGCCACGCCAGTCGGTGAACGCCAGGGCGGCCTCCACCGGTGCCGTCGCGGTCAGGGCGCCGATGCCGCCCGAGACCATCTGCACACCGTTGGCCAGCGGCAGTCGTTCCGGGGGGAACCAGGTGGAAAAGGCCTTGAAGGCCGCCATCAGGCAGGCGGAAACCCCGAGGCCGATCAGCGCCCGCCCGAGCACCAGGCCGGTCAGACTCTCTGCCCGCGCGAAGAGGAGGGCCCCGGCGGCGGCAAAGAGGAGCAGCGCCGCCTCGACCCGGCGCGAACCGAAGCGGTCGAGGAGCAGGCCGAGGGGGAGCTGAAAGGCGGCAAAGGTCAGGAAATAGGCAGAGGTCAACAGACCGAGGCTGGCCGGCGCCAGGCCGATCTCCGCCACCAGGTCGGGAGCGATGACCGCGTTGACGGTGCGAAAGACGTAGGAGAGGAAATAGCCGAGGGCAAAGGGGATGAAGACGCGCAGCAGGGTGGCGGCAGTCAGGGGCACGGCAAACACTCCTCAGGATGAAAAGTGATTTTATTCTCCCTTAATGATCCCGGTTTGACCAGCGAAAATCTGTCCGCCGCATCTTCGGGCCGGCAAAATCGTTAACAATTTTCAACGAGTGGTTTGCAATTCTCCCACTGTTCCGCTAGGGTATTACTTATAAACCACCGTTTTGGAAAGGAGGAAGTCATGGGACTGTTCTCGAAAATGTTCGGTAGCGAACCCCAGTTTCCGGAGCTGGGACCCGATACCGAAGCGGCCGGCCGGCTGGAAGCGATCCGCGGTAACCTCGAGGAGTTGGCGAAAGACATCTCCGACCCGCTGGAGGTGATTCCGGGGGATGGCGGGGCCTACGTCTTCATCGGCAAGCCGCCGAAAAAATTCGGCATCGCCTGGATCGAGGGGGATGAAGTGAAAAGCTTCAAGTCGATGATGGCCGAGCACAACGTCACGGTCCAGACCCTCAACCGGGTTTCGGATGAGCTGCGCGAGGCCTACCAGCGCCACCAGGAGGAAGCCCGTTTCCGCACCACAGTCGCCGATCGGGCCATTGTCGTCACCCCGAGTGAACCTCTTGAACAGGAAGTCCGCCAGATCCTCGCCAGCATGCATTGAGTTCGGCGGCTGCTCCCTGCTAACGCAAAAGGGCCTGCCATTACGGCAGGCCCTTTTGCGTGATCGGCCCCGGGGGTTCAGCTAACCGCCCACCCCTGGGTGACGGACGGCGGCGGTCCGAGTTTCGATGGGCACCAGCGACCCGGTCCGGCCCAATTTTCGGGACGCCGGGGCGAACCGCAGTTGCGCTTTCCGCGACCGGCGCAGGCGGTCGACGAGGGCGACGACCACCCCACCGACCAGGATCAGCAGGCATAAGCCGACGACGAGATTGAGGAAGACCAGCAGGATGAACTGGTCGGGGCGGAACGCCGACTCCCCTGCGGCGAAGGCGCTCCCGGCCTCGGTCAAGAGGGGAAGCGCGGCAAGGCCCAGACTCTTACGAAGCATGATCGACAACTCCTTGAGATGAAAGGATTGGTTCAGCTCGGCGCCACTCTACGCCAGCGGCCGGGATGGGAAAAGGGGGAGACTCGCACGCTTTGGCGAAGGGAGCGGCAGCGGTGCCCTGTGGTTCGGCACAGCTCCCGGCGAATCGGGACTGGTTCTTGACAACCAACCCACACAAGAATATAATTCTCTAAAAATTAGGTTTTAGAGAATGATTGATGATATTGACATACAAATTCTGAACATCCTTCAGGAGAAGGCGCGCATCCCCAACGCCGAGGTCGCCCGCCAGGTCGGCATGGCGCCGTCGGCCGTGCTGGAGCGGATCCGCAAGCTGGAAGAGCGCGGCATTATCGAGGGGTACGAGGTGCGGCTCAATCCCGAACCCTTTGGCCAGGGCTTGACCGCCTTCATCACCGTTGCCGCCACCCGTGCCGGCAACGGCCGATTGGCCGGCGAACTGGCGTCCATCACTGGTGTACAGGAGGTTCACCAGGTTGCCGGGGAGGATGGCTACCTGGTCAAACTGCGGGTCGCCGGAACCACTGCCCTGGGGCGCATCCTGCGCGACGAACTGGCGGCTATCGAGGGTGTGCGCAGTACCCGCACCCAGATCGTCCTCAACACCGTGAAGGAAACCCGGCGCATTGACTTGGAAAATTCAACGGGCAGCCGATAATCCCGAGCTGTCAAAACCTATCCTGAACCGATGCAGCGCTAACAACGGACCAAATTTCAAGGAGAACCACCATGCCCATGTCCCCGTCCTTCAAGTCCCGCCTCTTTCCGGTGGCAAAAGAGATCGCCGCGCACTACGGCACCCCCTTCCACATCTACGACGAGGCCGGCATCCGCGCTACCGGAGAAGAGCTGAAACAGGCTTTCTCCGGCATCGCCGGCTTCCAGGAGTTTTACGCTGTCAAGGCGCTCCCCAACCGGCAGATCCTCAAGCTGATGGCGGAGATGGGCTTCGGCTTCGACTGCTCGTCGATCCCGGAACTGATCCTCGCCCGCGAACTCGGCGCCACCGGCGAGCAGATCATGTTCACCTCCAACAACACCAGCCAGGAGGAGTTCGCCTTTGCCGCCAAGGATGGCGGCTGTATCCTCAACCTCGACGACATCAGCCTGATCGACAAGGTCCCGGCCCCCTTCCCGGAGCTGATCTGCTTCCGCTACAACCCGGGGCCGCGGCGCACCGGTAACATCATCATCGGCAACCCGGTGGAAGCGAAATACGGTGTCACCCACGAGCAGGTGGTGGAGGCCTACCGCCTCGCCAAGGCCCGCGGCGCGAAGCGCTTCGGCCTGCACACCATGGTCGCCTCCAATGAGCGCGACTACACCTACATGGTGGAGACGGCGCGCATGGTCCTGACCATCGCCGAGGAAGTCGAGACCGCCCTCGGTATCCGCTTCGAGTTCGTCAACATCGGTGGCGGCTTTGGCATCCCCTACAAGCCCGAGGACAACCCCCTCGACATCCGGACCATGGCCGGGGAAATCACCGCCATGTTCACCTCCTTTGCCAACAAACACGGCTACGTGCCGAAGATGTACATGGAGAGCGGCCGCTACATGACCGGCCCTCATGGCGCCCTGGTGGTCACCGCCATCAACCACAAGCAGATCTATCGCGACTATGTCGGTGTCGATGCCTGCATGTCGGCCCTGATGCGTCCGGCCCTCTACGGTTCTTACCACCACATCGACGTCATCGGCAAAGAAGAGGCGTCCAAGACCGAGACTTACGACGTGGTCGGCTCCCTCTGCGAGAACAACGACAAGTTCGCCATCGAGCGCCAGTTGCCGAAGATTGAAGAGGGGGATCTGCTGGTGATCCACGACACCGGCGCCCATGGCCACGCCATGGGTTTCCAGTACAACGGCCGGCTGCGGCCCAAGGAACTGCTGTTGCGCGCCAACGGCAGCGTCGAGCTGATCCGCCGCGCCGAAACCCTGGAAGACTATTTTGCCACCTACAACTTCGCGCCCGATGCCTTCCGTCCCGGCGCCTGAGACATTCCTGGCCCGAACCTGAACAGAACGAGACCGCAGGCAATGCCTTGCGGTCTCGTTCTGTTTCCAGCACAAAAACGCCGGCTAAAGCAGGGCGTCGATGGCGGCGAAGTCGAGTTCCGATTCGGCCAGAGACTCGATCAGTTCGATCTTTTCGGTGTCTTCGGCGGTGATCTTGGAGACGTCGTCCTTGATGATGGTGAAGGCGGCGGCGTTGGTGATTTCGGTGCGGATGTAGGGGATGCGGCTGTCGTCGAGAATTTTCTGGGTAATCTTCGACACCGGCTGCAGACCGGGAACGACCAGGCCGGCAATCCGCGCATAGTATTCGGGCAGGTGGTAAAGGGAAGAGAGGGTCACCAGCAGCTCGTCGCGGGTGCTGTTGACGAGCAGCAGCGCAGAGTCGTCGAGCAGGTCGATGACCCGTTGGGAAGAGGCGGTGGCGAGCTGCACGTGGTGGATGATCCGGGTGCCGTCACCGTAATCCCCGCGCAAGGGTCGATCGAGAATCTTGGCAATCCGGCCGAGGGTCGGATTGGCCAGGATCGGCGAGTAGTTGAAGCCGCCGAAGATCGGGAACTCGGCGCCGGCAAAGGCCTGGTTGAGGTAATGGAGCGTGGCGATACGCTTCTCCGGAATGATCTTGTTGGCCATCACCAGCTTGACCGCCACCCCCTGCTGCCGGAACATGGCGAGGTTGAGGCTCACCGCGTCGATGGCATTACCGACGCCGCCGCCGCAGATGATCATCACCGGCGCATCGAGCAGCTGGGCGATGCGGGCATTGGAAAGCCCGATCACCGAGCCGACGCCGCTGTGACCCGATCCCTCGATGACCAGGAAATCATATTTTTCATCGAGAATACGACCGGCTTTGACGATACGGTCCTCCAGCTCCTGCCGCGAGATCTCGCCGTCGAGGACCTTTTTGGTCATGCCGGGATGGAGCACCAGCGGCGACATCGAGCCGATATCCTCCTGCAGGCCGAAGACCTCGGCCATCACCGCGGCGTCCTTGTCAACCACCAGGTCACCATAGGCGACCGGTTTCGGCCCGAGCGGCTTGATGAATCCCACCCGGCCGTAAACCTTGCGCGCCAGGTGCACCAGCGACAGGCTGGTGGTGGTCTTGCCACTGTTCTGGCCGGTTGCGGCAATAAAAACCTTGCGTGCCATCGCTATCCTCGCAGGTCAAAGTTTCGGGATGACATCAGGGGATCCCGGCCCGTCGTCACCTTCGCACAAAACCGAGCTTCCGGCAACGTCAAAATACCGTAAACACTTGACATAGCTCTTTTATCCTGGCAGCAGAGTCACGTTTTGAAACACCGCAAAAAAATGACACAGGCTGCCGCCAACGACAAAGAGGTGCCAGATGGCATGGTGGTAGGGGATTCGTTTGAAAGCATAAAAGAGCAGGCCACCCGTATAGAGCAATCCCCCGATCAGCAACAGCCAGAGCACCGGCTTTGCGATATAGAGCAGCGCCGGCTTCACGGCGAAGACGAGCAGCCAGCCCATTGCGACATAAAGCAGCGGCGCAACGACGCGAAAGCGGTAAACAAAGAATACCTTGAAGACAATCCCGCCCAGAGCTACGCCCCAGACCACACCGAAGAGCCACCAGCCGCCATGCTCCCGCAAATTGACCAGAATAAAAGGGGTGTAGCTGCCGGCGATCAGCAGATAGATCGTGGCATGGTCGAGAATCTTGAACAGGGTGTGGAAGCGGCTCGTTTTGAACTGGTGATAGAGGGTAAAGGCGAGATAGGAGAGGACCAGGGTAGCGCCATAGATCGAAACGCTGACCACCTGCCAAACACTGCCGTGGTGGCTGGCATGAACGACCACCAGGGGGAGCCCGGCCAGGGAGAGCAGGAGCCCGAGGGCGGAGGAACCGGTATTGAGGCAAGCCTCCCAGGGCAAACGATCCTGATCAAAATCATCCGACACCCAACTCTTCTCCCTTGTCGTTGCATCGGCCCCGCAAGAAAAAGGACGCTCATGATGGGCGTCCGAAGAATTCCTGGAAGCTGGCGGCCGAGACCGGTTCGCCTGCCACCCTGGGCGGCAGGGCTGGCGCGAATACTCCTCAGTGAACCTGCTTGGCGCCGGGCTTGCCAGCGCCCCCTTCGATGAGAACCTTGCGCCCGGTGACGCTTTTTTGCGTCATCGGCATGGTAATCATCAGTACCCCGTTATCGAAACGGGCCTGCACCTTCTCCGCGTCGGCCCCATCGGGCAGAGTCAGCCGCCGCAGGAAGGAGCCATAACTCGATTCCCGAATCAGGAAATCCTGTTCCTTCGTCTCTTTGCTCCGCTTGCGCTCGCCGCTAAGGGTCAGGATATTCCCGTCGATGTGGACATCCAGATCCTCGCGGTCGATGCCCGGAAGTTCCACTTCGACATGATAAACCTTGTCCTTCACAAAGGCGTTGAGCCGCGGCGACGCCATCATTCCGGTCCCGGATTCGGGTTCCTCGATGGCACCGAAACTCCGGCGGAACAGGGAATCGATCTCCTTGTGCAACGAACTCAAGTCGCGGAAAGGATCCCAACGTATTGGCAACATGGTTGTCACCTCCTTCGTTGTCTGAACCGTCCCGGTAAGCCAGAAAAAAGTCTTCCTCTGTTAACTTCTATCCCCTCCGCCAGCGTTGTCAAGTAGCTGCCGGATCAACTCTCGTTCCCCCGGGGGAAGACCCTCTCCAGGGGACGCAGGCGCGCCAATTCCGCCCAGCGCTCGGGCCCGATGGTCTCATCCGGGAGATGAACGGCGGCAATCTCGGCGCTGAGCAGCACCGTTCCGGAACGGGCACTCAGGACGCCGTTACGGCACTCGAAGCGGAGCGGACAACCGCTCACCAGCGGCGCGCCGGCAACCGGACCGGGCCCGACCTCCAGCCCCGCCTCGGCCAGGATCTGGCTGTCGGCACCGGTCAGCAGGGCCGGCAGCCAGGGGGGGACGAGCAGTCCTGCCGGCGGCAGACTGACCCCGAGCAGCAGCAGCGAACCAGGGCCAAGGCGACCGGCAGTGCTGGCGCTGAATCCAAGGGTGAGGGAGGGGTGGGAGGAGCAGACCAGGCCAACCCATTCGCTGCTCCAGACCCGGACACTGTCACTTGCGCCGGGGATGGTAAGTAGCGGCACGGAGAAGGGTAACGCCGTATCAAGAGGCTCGCTTGAGGGTCGCTGCAACAGTCTGGCCTCCCTGCGGAATTTTGGGACTTTTGTCCACGTTAACCCAGGCAGTGGTCGCCGGGCAAGAAGAGTCGCGGACCACTGCTGCGGTCGGCATTAATTCTTGACAGGCGGGATAAGGTTCGTCAATGATTGAAGCTCACCATTCCCAAGGAGTGCCTGCATGAAACTTTCCACCAAAAGCCGCTATGGGTTGCGGGCTTTATTTGACATGGCCTACCACGCGGGCGACCTGCCGGCGCAGATCAAGGACATTTCCCGGCGCCAGGCGATCTCGCCGCGCTATCTCGAACAGATTTTCCAGGATCTGAAAAAGGCCGGCCTGCTCAAGAGCCGCCGTGGTCCCCAGGGCGGCTACACCCTGGCCCGGAAAGCCGCCGAGATTACCGTCAAGGATATCGTCCTCGCGGCCGAGGACAAGGTGGTCCTGGTCGACTGCACGGAAAATCGCGACGGATGCCAGCCCCGCTGCGAGTTCGACAACCATTGCGTCACCCAGAAGATCTGGCAGGAAGCGACCAGGCGCCTGCTCGACTATTTTGCCGCCGTCACCCTCGAGGACCTCTGCAAGGACGCCCGGGAGATGGGCATCGAGAAGGAGGTCGACCACCGCTTCATGTACTATATCTGAGCCCCTCCTGCCGGGCCGGAGCGGAAGTCCCCCGGGAACCCTTTGCCACGGAGCTGTCATTGCCACTGGACCAGAAGTTCAATCGTCTGAAAGAGATCCTTGCCACCATGGATTCCGCCCTGATCGCCTTTTCCGGCGGGGTCGACTCGACCTTCCTGTTGCGCGTCGCCCGCGACACCCTCGGCCCGGAAAAGGTCCTCGCCCTGACCGCCACTTCGCCGACCTACCCCCAGAGCGAACTGGAAGAGAGCAAGGCCCTGGCCCAATCGCTGGGGGTGCGCCAGCTGCTGGTCGAAAGCAACGAGCTGGAAATCCCCGGCTTTGCCGAGAATGACCGGCAGCGCTGCTACTACTGCAAACGGGAGCTGTTCAGCGTCTGCCGGGCAAAGGCCGTCGAACTCGGGTACCAGGAAATCCTGGATGGTTCCAACAGTGACGACCTCCACGATTTCCGCCCCGGACGCAAGGCGGTGGAAGAGCTGCAGGTGCGTTCTCCCCTCCTCGAAGCCGGCCTCGACAAAAACGAAATCCGCTACCTCAGCCGCGAACTCGGCCTGACGACCTGGTACAAGCAGCCCTTCGCCTGCCTCTCCTCCCGTTTTCCCTACGGCACGGCGATCACCCCCGAGCGCCTGGCCCAGGTCGATCGCTGCGAAACCTTCCTGCGCCACCACAAGTTCCGCAACTACCGGGTTCGTTACCACGGCGATACGGCACGGATCGAAGTCGCCGCGGAAGAGATTTCCCGCCTGCTCGAATGGGAGCTGCGCGAAGCGCTGGTCGATGAATTCAAGGCCGCGGGCTTTACCTACGTCGCCCTCGACCTTGAGGGATACCGCACCGGCAGTATGAACGAAATCACCCCCTGACCCCCGGAGGCTCCATGCAACGCAACAGCGCCCTGCTCGCCGTCTGTTTCTGCGCCGGGCTGCTTGGCGGCCTCGCCAACAGCCTGGCTCTCTGGCTGGCCGGGCGCTGGGGACTGACCGCGCTGGCCGGGGTACAGATCCTGCCCCAGCTGAGCGTCGACTGGCTCTACCCGCGCCTGGTCTGGGGCGGGCTCTGGGGACTCCTCTTTTACTTCAGCGTAGCGCGCCCCCGCTTTCGGCGCCACTGGGTGCGCAAGGGGCTCTGGCTCAGCCTGCTGCCAACCCTGGCCCAGCTCTTCTTCGTCTTCCCCTACCAGACCCCCTACGGACCGCTGGGGATCGGCCTCGGCACCCTGACCCCCCTCTTCGTCCTGCTCGCCAACTTTGTCTGGGGATTCTTTACCGGGCTCTTCACCCGCGCCCTCTGGGGCCGGGGGTGATTTCCCGCCGCCTTGCCGTCTTCTGTCTCTTCCTGCTGGTCCTGGCGTTTCTGGCCGGCAGCCTGCCGGCTCGGGCTGGCACTCTGCCGCTCGCCGGAAAAGTGACCTGGATCTACGATGGCGACACCCTGAAAATCCAGAAGGTCGGCAAGGTGCGGTTACTCGGGATCGACGCGCCCGAACACGAGGATTCCCTGCGGGACCGTTATTATCAGCGCTGGAAGATCCCGCCCTCCAGGCTGCGGGCGATCGCCGCAGAGGCCCGCCAGTTTCTGCTTCGGGAGGTCAAAGGGAAGCAGGTCACCCTGACCTTCGACCAGGTTTCCCGCGACAAGTACGACCGGCTCCTCGTCTACCTTGAACTCCCCGATGGCCGGCTCCTCAACCAGGTGCTGCTGGAGCGGGGCTACGCCAGCGTCTTTCGCAAATTCGACTTTTCCCGCAAAAACGATTTTCTGCGCAGTGAAGAACGGGCCAGAAAAGCCGGCGTCGGCCTCTGGCGCCAGCCCTGATCCCCGCAACGGGCGCCGGGCCGTCACCCCGCTTCCGCCAGGGTCTCCCGGACCTGATTGAGGGTGCCGCCGGCCAGCAGGTTGCGCCGTTGGCGCGGTGAAACCTGCAGCAGGGTGGTGATGTCCCGGTCGCCGACCCGCACCGGGATTTCCTCTGCCCCCTCCGCCAGCAGTTTTTGAATCCCCGTGAAGAGAACCTTCGCGCCCGGTTCGATCGCGGCATAATCCGCCGGGTCCTTGAAGGTCAACGGCAGAATGCCGAAGTTACAGAGATTGGCATGGTGAATCCGGGCGAAACTCTTGACGATCTTGGCCCGAACCCCGAGGTAACGCGGCGCCAGCGCGGCATGTTCGCGGCTCGATCCCTGGCCGTAATTCTCGCCGCCGATCACCACCGCGTTGCCAAGCTCCCGGCACCGGCGATGGAATTCGGGATCGATCTGGTAGAAGACGTATTCGCTGATCGCTTCGATGTTGGAGCGCAGCGGCAGGACCTTGCTGCCGGCGGGCATGATGCCGTCGGTGGAGATATTATCGCCGACCTTGAGGACGACGCTCGCCTCCAGCGTCGCCGGCAGCGCCTCGAAATCGGGAAAAGGCTTGATGTTCGGCCCGCGTACCACCGCGGTGCGCCGCCGCTCTGGAGTCGGTGCGGTCAAGGACGAGGTATCGACGATGAACCGCTCCGGGTCGCTGACGCGCGGGTAGGCCATCTCCTTCCCCAGATCCCGGGGATCGGTGATCACGCCGCGCAGGGCTGAAACCGCGGCGGTCTCCGGCGAGCAGAGGTAGACCTGGTCGTCCTTGGTGCCGGAGCGCCCCGGAAAGTTGCGCGGGAAGGTCCGCAGGCTGACCTGGCCGGTCCCCGGCGCCTGTCCCATGCCGATGCAGCCGAGGCAGCCCGACTGGTGGATCCGGGTACCGGCAAGCAGGAGCGGCATTACGCCCCCTTGCTCGGCGACGTTTTCGAGTACCTGACGGCTCCCCGGATTGACGTGGAAGGAGAGATCGGCGGCGGCATGCCGGTCCGCCATGATGCGCGCGGTCACCAGAATGTCGCGAAAGCTGCCATTGACGCTGGAACCGACAATCACCTGGTCGACCGGGGTGCCGGCGACTTCGCTGACCCGCTTGATATTCCCCGGCGAGGTCGGGCAGGCGATCAGCGGCTCGAGGGTAGCAAGATCGATTTCATCCTCCTCGTCGTAGCTGCAGCCGGGATCGGCGGTCAGCTCCTGCCAGTCTTCCCCCCGTCCCTGGGCTTCCAGCCACTGCCGGGTGCGCTCGTCCGCGGGGAAGACGGTCGAGGTGGCGCCGAGCTCGGTCCCCATGTTGCCGATGGTCATGCGATCGGTGGCGGAGAGACTCTTCACCCCCGGTCCGAAATACTCGACGACCTTGCCGACGCACCCCTTGACGTCGTAGCGGCGCAGCATTTCGAGTATCACATCCTTGGCGCTGACCCAGTCGGGAAGGGCCCCGGTCAGCCTGACGCCAAGGACCTGCGGACAGGGAAAGGAATAGGGTCGCCCCGCCATTGCCAGGGCGACATCCATGCCGCCGGCGCCGATCGCCAGCATCGACACCCCGGCGGCGCCGGGGGTATGGCTGTCGGCGCCGATCATGGTCAGGCCGGGCCGGCCGAAACGCTCCATGTGGACGATATGGGAGATGCCGTTCCCCGGCTGGGAATAGTAAAGGCCGTAATGGGCGCAGGAGGTGCGCAGATACTTGTGGTCATCGGCGTTCTTGAAGTCGGTCTGCAGCAGGTTGTGGTCGACGTACTGGGCGGCGAGGTCGACCTTGACCCGATCGAGACCGAGGGCCTCGAATTCGAGCATCGCCATGGTCCCGGTGGCGTCCTGCAACAGGGTATGGTCGATGTTGATCGCGATCTCTTTGCCGGGCACCAGTTCCCCTTCCACCAGGTGCGCCTTTAGAATTTTTCGGGTCAGGTTGCTGGCCATGCGGATTTCTCCTTCCGGCCGCACCCCCGCCCTCCTTGCGCTTTCTTCGTGGGTGCAGTCCCGTTAGTGTTTGACCGGCTCTGGAATCACCGGATCACCGAGTTCGCCCTGGCGCAGGTCATCATAGCGCCCGAAGTTGTGAAACTCGTCGAGGTTGCTGAACTCGCCCCATTCGAGGGAATCGGTCGGCGCGTTGACAAAGTCGTAGAGCTGTTCCAGCTCTTCGAGTTCCTGCCGATCGAGGGACAAAACCCGCAACAGCGCCTGACGCAGATCGGCATTGTCAGTCCTATTTAGCACCTTCAGGTATTGGTCCACGATCTGTCGCTCGGCATTGATGGCGAGCAGGTAGGCGTCCAGATCATTGTTGACCGCCAGTTGCGCCTCCCGCTGCCGCATTTTTTCAAAAATGTTGACCGCCCGGTTGAGAAGGAGACTTTCGGCCTTGCTCAGGGTGCCGGGACGTTCCTGCATGCGACGCAGACGGTCGAGGAGCCGCTGCTGATCCCCGGCGAGGAGCTGGAAAATCTTGCGCACGCCGTCCTGGCTGGTCCTGGCAGCCATTTCGGTATAGAAGTCGCGCCCGCTCTGCTCCAGGTGGCGGGCAAAATCGAGTACGGTCATGATGCTCTCCTGTTCGGGTTATGCTGCCAGTTCGATCCGCCGGCACCCCGTAACCGGCCCGGCGCTTCAGACCACCGCCATGGCGGTCTCCTTGTATTATAACCCGGTTGGTCATCTTTTCAGCAAGACCGGTACGGATCGACAAACGGGCCGCCCCGCAATCGCGGGGCGGCCCGGAGAAGCCCGACCGCAGCCGATTTATTTCATCAGCTTCTGCAGGACGTAATTGAGAATGCCGCCGTTGACATAGTAGCTGATTTCATTGGCGGTATCGATCCGTACCAGGAGCTCGACCTCTTCCTGGCTGCCGTCGCCGCGCTGGATGCGGGCCATCAAGGTCTGGCCGGGCCGCAGCTCTCCGCCGCCACCGAGCAGGTCGACCAATTCACTGCCGTCGAGCTTGAGGCTCTGGCGGTTGACACCTTTGGTGAACTGCAACGGCAGCACCCCCATGCCGACCAGGTTGGAACGATGGATGCGCTCGTAGCTCTCGGCAATCACCGCCTTCACCCCGAGCAGCAGGGTCCCCTTGGCGGCCCAGTCGCGGCTCGAACCGGTACCATATTCCTTGCCGGCGACGATCACCAGCGGCACCTCCTCCTCGGCGTAGCGCATGGCGGCATCGAAGATGGTGGTCTCTGCGCCATCCGGGAGGTGGCGGGTGAAGCCCCCCTCCTTCCCCTTCGCCATCTCGTTCTTCAGCCGGATATTGGCAAAGGTGCCGCGCATCATCACCTCGTGGTTGCCACGCCGTGACCCGTAGGAGTTGAAATCGGCGGGGCTGATTTTGCGCTCCTGCAGGTATTTGCCGGCGGGGCTGTCCGGCCGGATCGAGCCGGCTGGCGAGATATGGTCAGTGGTGATCGAGTCCCCGAGCAGGGCCAGGATGCGCGCCTGCCGGATCGTCGGCACCCGCGCCGGGGCAGACTCGCTCAACTCGAAAAAGGAGGGCTCCTTGACGTAGGTCGAATCGTCGTCCCAGGCGTAGGTCTCCCCCTCCGGTACCGGCAGCTCGCGCCAGCTCGGCTCGCCATGGAAAACATCGGCGTACTTGGCGCGGAACATCGCGGCGGAGACGCTCTTGACCAGTTCGGCGATCTCGGCGTTCGTCGGCCAGATATCCTTCAGGTAGACCGGCTGACCCTTCTTGCCGGTGCCGAGGGGTTCGCTGGAGAGGTCGATGCGGGTGGTGCCGGCCAGGGCATAGGCGACTACCAGCGGCGGCGAGGCGAGCCAGGAGAGCTTGACCTGGGGGTGGATCCGCCCCTCGAAATTGCGGTTGCCGGAGAGGACGGCGCTGACCGAGAGCTTTCCGGCATCGACCGCTTCGGCGATCGGCCCGGTCAGGGGCCCCGAGTTGCCGATACAGGTGGTGCAACCGTAACCGACCAGGTTGAAACCGATCTGGTCCAGATACTTCTGCAGCCCGCTCTTCGCCAGGTAGTCAGTGACCACCTTGGAGCCGGGGGCGAGGGAGGTCTTCACCCAGGGCTTCTGGCTCAGGCCGAGTTCGACCGCTTTTTTGGCGAGCAGGCCGGCGCCCATCATCACCGCCGGGTTGGAGGTATTGGTGCAGGAGGTGATGGCGGCGATCACCACGTCCCCCTGGCGAACGGCAAAATCGGTACCCGGCACCGGCGCCGACTTCCCTTCCTCACCGGCCGGGAAGGCCGCCTCCGTCGCCTGCCGCAGGCGGTCGAGATCGACCCGGTCCTGGGGCCGCTTCGGGCCGGCCAGGCTCGGCTTGACGCTGTCGAGGTCGAGTTCCAGGACGTCGGTGAAGAGCGGGTCGGGCATATCATCGGTGCGCCACAGCCCCTGGACCTTGGCATACTTTTCCACCAGCGCCACCGTGGCGTCATCGCGCCCGGTCAGGGCGAGGTAGTTCAGGGTCTCCTGGTCGATGGGGAAGAAGCCGCAGGTCGCCCCGTATTCGGGGGACATGTTACCGATTGTGGCGCGGTCGGCGAGGGAGAGCTGCGACAGGCCGGGGCCGAAAAACTCGACGAACTTGCCGACCACGCCGAACTTGCGCAGCTGCTCGGTGACGGTCAGGACGAGGTCGGTGGCGGTCACCCCCTCGCGCAGCTTGCCGAGGAAACGGAAACCGACCACCTCGGGGATGATCATCGAGATCGGCTGGCCGAGCATCGCCGCCTCCGCCTCGATGCCGCCAACCCCCCAGCCGAGCACGGCGAGGCCATTGATCATCGTCGTGTGGCTGTCGGTGCCGACCAGGGTGTCCGGGTAGGCAATCCGGGTACCGTCGCGTTCCTCGCTCCAGACGGTCCGCGCCAGGTACTCGAGGTTGACCTGGTGGCAGATTCCGGTCCCGGGCGGCACCACCCGGAAGTTGTCGAAGGCGAGCTGGCCCCAGCGCAGGAACGCGTAGCGCTCGCGGTTGCGCTCCATCTCCATCTCGACATTGAACTGGAACGCCTCGGGCATGGCATACTTGTCGACCATCACCGAGTGGTCGATGACCAGATCGACCGGGATCTGCGGATTGATGCGCTGCGGATCGCCGCCGGCGCGTACTACCGCGTCGCGCATCGCCGCCAGGTCGACCACCGCCGGCACCCCGGTAAAGTCCTGCATCAGAACCCGGGCCGGCGAGAAGGCGATTTCATGCTCGGAGCGGCGACTCTGCAGCCAGCCGGCGAGGGCGCGGATGTCGTCCGCCGTAACCGCCGCGCCATCCTCGGTGCGCAGCAGGTTCTCGAGCAGGACCTTGAGGGTGAAGGGGAGCCGGGTGACCTCCCCGAGACCGGCTTCGGACGCTGCGGCGAGGCTGAAGTAATCATAGCGGACCCCACCGGCCTCCAGGCTGCGGCGGGAGCGAAAGCTGTCGAGGCTGAATTTTGCCATCATCGTTGACCTCCTGATCGGGAATTGGAAAAGTTTACCAGACCCGGGCCAAGATTCTCGTAAAGGTAGTCTTTTCCTTGCCTTGACCGGCCACTTTTGTTATGACTTGGATCGATTTTCAATCGAAAGGTGAAGCATGGAAACCCTGACTGAAATCCTGAAAGAGACCTTTCTCGGCATCACCCTGGGGCGCTTCGCCGCGGCCTTTGCCATCCTCCTCTTCGCCCTCTTCCTGAAGAAAGTGTTGGCCCAGTTATTTGCCCGGGTCATCTTCCCCCTGGCCGCACGCACCAGGAGCCAGTACGACGACCTCCTGTTGGCGGCCCTGCAGAAACCGGTCGAGTTTCTGGTGATCATTGCCGGGCTCTTTGTCGGGGTCCAGGTCCTGCAACTTCCCAGCGACCCGGTCAACCTGCGCCGCTTCGCCCATGCCATGCTCAAGGTCCTGGTCACCTTTGACGGCGCCTGGATCTTTTTCAACCTCGTCAGCCTGGTGGAAGTCTACCTGGAGAAGTGGGTCTCGCGGACCGAATCGACCCTCGATGACCACCTCCTCCCCTTCGTCCGCAAAAGCCTGCGCGTTTTCATCATCGGCATCGCCGCCCTGATGACGATCCAGAACCTCGGCTACTCGATCTCGGGCCTGCTCGCCTCCCTCGGCATCGGCGGCCTCGCCGTGGCCCTCGCCGCCAAGGACACCCTCTCCAATGTCTTCGGCTCGCTGATGATCATCATGGATCGCCCCTTTCATATCGGGGACTGGATCAAGGCCGGCGACCTCGAGGGGACGGTGGAAGAAGTCGGCTTCCGCTCGACCAAGGTGCGCACCTTTGCCAAGACCCTGATCTCGGTCCCCAACAGCGTTATCACCAACATGGCGGTCGACAATTTCAGCCGCATGCCGAAGCGGCGCATCAAGCTCACCGTCGGCGTCACCTACCAGACCACACCGGAGCAGATGCGCCGGGCAGTGACGGCGATCCGCGAACTGCTCGGTTCGCATCCGGCCATCGACCAGGAATTTTACCTCGTCAACTTCACCGACTTCGGCGCCTCGTCTCTCGACATCATGGTCTACTGTTTCACCACTACCACGGTCTGGGGCGAATACCTCGACGCCCGCGAGGATCTCTGCCTGCGCATCATGGAGATTCTCGAGGGGATGGGACTGGAGATCGCCTTCCCGACCCGGACGCTCTATCTCAAGGGGAAGGAGGGGGACATGCTGCCTGGCGCAGCCTTCACCAAGGAGGAGCTGCCCGGGTAAGGCCGCGCCGGGGACCGGGGTCAGGCGTTCAGGAGGTCATGGATGCGTGACTGGATTTCGGTGGGGAGGAGGGGCCAGTAGGGGCTCGCCGTCAGCTCCAGGAATTCGGCCCGCTTTTCCTCGTAGGAGAGGGTGGACCAATGGTTCAGGCGGTCGGGGGAGAATCGTTTCGGGCGGCAGCGCAGTTCGTTCATCGGCAAACCCTCCCGGGATCGGTCCAGGGTTTCGGAGAAATCCAATCCGCAACAGCGAAAACCATTGGCTGCTGCTAATGGTCGAGCCTAGTCAAATTTAGCCTCCCGCCGAGAATTTTCAATCGTTGTGAAAAATTAAATTTCCGCGCCGCAATCGGCGGCTGCCGGGAAGTCATCCTTCGACTTTCACCGTGATTCGTCGCTGCGGGGAGTCATCCAGTTTCGGCAGCACCACCTTGAGGACGCCGCGGTCAAAGCTTGCCCGGCACCCCTCCGGGTCGACTCCCGCGGGGAGGACAAAGCTGCGCCGGAACCTTCCATAGCTGCGCTCGAGGCGATGGTAGTTCGGCCTCTCGTCGCTGCATTCAAGCCGGCGTTCACCGCTGATCAGCAGGCTGTTCCCCTCGATCTGTACGGCAATATCCTCCTGGTCGACCTCCGGGACCTCCATCTTCACCACCACCTGCGCTCCATCTTCGTAGATATCGACAGGCGGTACCCATACCCCCTCCTCGAAGGGCTCGCCGGCGTTGCGCTCCCGGCTCTGCTCGAAGAGGCGGTTCATCTGTTCCTGCATCATGCGCAGCTCGCGCAAGGGGTCCCACTTGACGATACCCATGACCTGCCTCCTTCTTCGGGGCCGCCCGCGACGGCGCACCTGCTTCAACCGATTCCAACTATCCTGCAGTTAGCGTCCAATTCTGGCACTGACGGACTCTCTTTTCAACCCCGGGGATGCCGGTTGTGCCCTGGCAAGGTTAAAAACCGTCAACCATCGCGCCATATCACCGACCATGCATTTTTTGCGCGACAAAACCCCGTGCGGCGCCAGGGAATAAGCCCCTCGCCCTTGGCAGGCTGTATGCATTTGGCTCTCCCGATGCGGCTATTGCCGCCTTGGCATGCGGAAATTGCCCCGCGCCACCCTGTTCCTCTGGAGATGTCATGACTCAGGAGATTCTCGAACTCTTTGCCGCCGGCGAGAGCGATGAAAAATTCCTCGCCGGGCTCACCGATCTGGCCAGCCGCTATGGCGATGAAGTCTACCGCGAAGCCCTCTGGCAGCTGATGGGCAAAACCTTCGATATCAAAACCGCCCGTCACACCTGGGACGCGGCTATCAACCGGCGCCGCCAGCTCAGCCCCGACCTCGGCCTGCGCCCCGCCCTGCTCCACTACCTGCACTACGAAACCGGCGCCATCCGCGATCCCCGAGTCCTCGAAGGAAGCCTGCTGCAGGATTTACGTCAGGCCTCGGTCAGCGACGGCCTCACCGGCCTTTTCAACCAGACCCACTTCAAGCTCTGCCTCGAGCGCCTCCTCACCGAGGCGCAGGGGGGCGGTCGCGGCTCCCGTTTCGCCGTGGTGTTGCTCGACCTTGACCGCTTCAAGGAATACAACGACTGTTGCGGTCACCTCGCCGGCGACCGCGCCCTTGCCCTGGTCGCCGAAACCATCCGCTTCAACATCCGCCAGGGCGACCTCGCCGCCCGCTACGGTGGGGAAGAATTTGCCCTGGTGCTGCACCGCATCGACGCGATCCAGACCTGGATTGTCGCCGACCGCATCCGCCGCGCCATTGCCGCTCTCGATTTTGCCCACCAGGATCGCCTCAGTACCGGCAACCTCACCATCAGCTGCGGTTTTGCCCTCTCCCGCGAAACCGACAGTGTCACCACCCTGGTCGAACGCGCCGATCAGGAACTCTACCGCGCCAAAAAGACCCGCAACGCGGTCTGCCCCGACCACACCAGCAACCGCCGGGCCTCCCGGCGTTCGCTGCAGTCGGTGATCGAATTCGCCGGCCCGGGAGCGGACGACTATCAGCCGGCCATTTCCTACGACATCAGCACTTCCGGGCTGGCCCTCGGCTGTGACCGCCCGCTCCGCCCCGGGGCCACCGTCCAGCTCCGTTTCCGCCGCCCGTTCTGGCCCGATGAACGCCAGGTCGAAGCAACCGTGCGCCATGTCCGGGAAGAGAACGACAACGGCATGGTGCGGATCGGGCTCGAATTTTTGCACCCCCTAGCCAGCCCGGATGGCGATTCCTGGAGCGCCCTCCTCCCGAGCTAGCTCGACTCCTTCCAGACACGGGTCAGCCGCGGCGGTTCGAACTAGCGCCCCGCACCCTCGACCATTTCAGCCCCCCCCACAACCGCTGCCGGGCCGAAGATCTCTGCGTGGCTGCGGTAGGGTCCCGCACCCGCTTCGACATGGCGACGTAATGCCGCCAGCCGTTCCCGGATCACCCCCTCGGCCCGGCGCCGCAGCTCTAGCTCCATCGCCGCCAACGCTTCGCGCTGCCGGGATCCCCCATCTTCGGGTGCCAGGCCAAGGTCGGCTTCCCGCCGTCGCTGCAGATAGACCTGCAACTGCTGATTATATTCGGCGCCGAAAAAAAAGACCTCGGCGACCAGCGCCGAGAAGCTGCGCACCCCGCGGATATCCCTCCCTTCGAGGCGGTAAGCCTCGAGAACCTCCGGCTCCAGGTCATGGTAGTTCTGCAGCGGCATGAACATGCGGGGGAGATACTGGAGGACCTTCTCGGTCTTCTTGCGATGGCCGCCGATAATCACCGAGGCGCCGACCTCGCCGGCCTGGGCCCCCTTGATCCAGGGCGCGCCGGTGATCCCGAAATCGTTGAGGACCGGCAGGTGGAGAAGGACCGAGAGGGTGTTGATCGCCAGAGCGAAACCGGCCGAGGGACCACCGACGCTGTAGGAGGCGGAGAGGAGCTGGTGGTGCAGGGAGTAGCCTTCGAGATAGTCCCCGAGCAGACGGGAGGCATTGAAGCCAGGGCAGAGGGACTGCAGATAATTCTCCACCAGAGTCATCGCCTCCTGGGCGCTCTGCCGGGTCATCTGCACCGCCAGGTCGAGTTCGGCCGTGCCCGGAGCTGCCGAGGAGACCGCCCCGGTGACGACGATCTTGTCCTGGAAGATGCGGTAGACCAGCGACGAGGCGATCGGCAGCAACACCCCGCTGGTGTCGTTGGCGCCGACTCCGACCACGAAGCCGACCTGCGGCTCGCGGGAAAGTTCGGTCTCGAGAAATTCGTCGAGCTGCTGCTTCCCCTTGCGGATCGGGCTGGCCGCCAGCTGCTGACGCGCGCTGGAAAGATGCCAGTGGCTGACCGGATAGATCCCCGCATCATGAATCAGGCGCAGGCGAGCGGCGACCGCGTCGAGACAGTCGAGGAGGTGATCTTCCCCATGGCGGGCCTGAAAGGCGAGCTCCGGATCGCCGCCGGCCCCTTCAAGAAGGCCGACCAGGGTCTTGTAGTTGAAGCGCACAAAACGCGCCCGTTCTTCAATGCTGCCGGCGACCGCCTCCATCAGTTTGCCGAGCACCTCGACCTCCGTCGAGCGCAGCGCCCGGACTTTTTCGGCAAAGGCGGTGAAATCGGCCGGCGTCTCACACAGGCCGCGGGCGGCGCGAACAATCTCTTCGTGACCGAGCCCCTCGGCCAGGGGGAGCTGGCCAAGCTCCTTGCGAATGATCCGCAGCGCATCCTCGTCGCGCATATGACCGGTCACGGTGAGGACCTTGAGGCGCTTGGAACGAATCAGCGCCGGGTCGAGGATGTCGAGGCGATTGGTGGTCAGGACCGTGAAGACCCGGGAGAGGGGAGACTCGCCGTCGATGATGGAGAGGAACTTGTTGGTCACCTTGTCGTAGGGGCTTCCCCCCTGGGGACTGCGCCGCGGTGCGACGGCGTCCCCCTCGTCGAAAAAGACCATCGACGGTGAAATCATCTTGGCGATGTCATAGACCCGCTCAAGGTTCTCCACCATCCCCTCAAGAGGATGGACTGGGTCGGCGAGGTCGCCGAGGTTGACGCCGAGATCCTGCACCTCGTGGTTGTCGCCAAGCCAGGCGCGCACCATGTAGGTCTTCCCCGAGCCTGGCGGCCCGGTCAGGACCACCCCCTTCTCCTCGCTGACATTGTAGTAAAGGGCGTTGTTGGCCATCTCCGAGAACTCGTTCTTGATCACCCCGATGTACTCCTCCCAGCGCACGCCGCGGTCCATGTGGCCGACGACCTTATTGTAGAGGGAGCCGTGGACGTTGCGGGCAACCGCCTTGAGGGCGTCGCGCACCAAAAACTGGTCGTCGAGGTCGAGGGGATCGAAGCGGCCGCGCAACGCGATCAGCGAATCGATCAGGCGCCGGGTATAGGCGGGGGTAAAACGCAGGCTGCGCTCACGGAAGATCGGGTAGAGCCGGCGCACCGTCTCGTCAAGGACCGCTTCGGCCAGAAGCTGGGCGTGGTTGGCGGCAGTGGGGTTGAAGGTGAAGTTCTTGCGCCGCAACTCCATGCGCACCACCTCGCGCAGGTTCTCCGGCTTGGCCCAGAGTTCGCCGATATCGATCACCAGGCCACGCTCGACAAAGCGGCGATAGATCGCCGGGTCGAACTGTTCGGGCTGGTCGGTGGTGGCGATCAGCAGGCAGTCACGGCGCCCGAGGGCGATCTCGTCAAGGATGATGTTCATGGCGTCGACCAGGGAGGCCTGCTGTCCCTTGACGCTGCTCAGCTGGTCCGGGCGGCCGCAGGCCGAGTGCGCCTCCTCCAGATGGCGAATGCTGGTCTGGCGCGGGTCCCCCATCGCCTTGCGCAGGTAATTGCCGGGCTCGCCGGCCCAGGCGGTCTGGTAGTCGTTGGGAGTGACCATGGCATAATCGACCCATACCCCCTCTTCCTCAAGGGAGGAGAGGGCCCGGCCGAGCCGTTCGCGAAAGAGATAGCGGATCACCGGTAACCGCGACCAGAAGCGCAACCGCTCCGCCTTGCGCCGCCGTTCGAGGCGCACCGCCAGTTCCGGGTCAACATCTTCGAGGCTGCGCCAGAAGGGCTGTTCGGCCATTACCTCATCCTTCTTCGCCTCCAGGTCGATGCGCGGACGCACCTCGCGGGCGAAGATCGCCTCCTCGATCGCCTGCTTGACGGTGGCGCTCTTGCCGCTGCCGCTGTGGCCGATCACCAGTACCAGGGGCGCCCGGGGCACGGTCGGATCCTCGGTATATTCCTTGAGGACGTGGGCATGGTAAAGCTTGCGAAAAATATCGTGAAAAGTGGGGGGAACGAAGGAGTCGGCCGTCTTGCGCTCGAGCAGGAAAATCAGGTACTGGTAATCGTGCCAGTCGAGCTCTTTTTCGAGGATTTTGTTCCAGGCCGCGCCGGCCGACTGGGAACCGGAGACCTCGAAGCGGCGCCGCCAGTCGGAGAGCTGCTCCGGATCGCGCAGGATCTGAAAGCTGCGCTCGCCCGGACGGCGCAAGCGCCGCCACCAGGCGCGCAGAAAATCGACCGGGGTGCGGCTCGGCTGGTACTGGTGCAGGCGCCGCAGCACGAAGAGCCGGGTTTCAAAGCTCCAGCCGGCGACCAGGCTGTCAATTTGCCGGATTCGCCCCTCGGAGAGGCGGACGTAAACCGGACTGCGGGTTTTGCGCATTGGAGCCATGGGTGGCCGCCTCATCCTTTCGGTCGCTGCCTGCGGGGGCCGGCAGCACCACGGGAAGGCTGCCGCCGGCGTTGTTGAGGACGAAGGTGTTCTGCCCCTGCTGGTTCTTCTCGTAGGCTGCTGCCCACTTCTGCTGGTTAAGAAATTCGAAGAGCGCCCGTTCGCTCCCGGGGCCCAGGCCTACGGTGCTACGGAAATCGCGGATAGCATCGCTGTAGGCGGCATAGAGCTTGCGGGTTCGGCTCGCCTCCTGGTCAGCAGCGTAATTCTCCGCCTCGGCGATCAATTCCCGGCGTTTCTTCTCCTCACTCGCCTCGGCGAGCTTGTCGGAAAAGCGGGTATCGCGCAGCACGAAGGAGACGACCTCGATCCCGTACTTCGCTTCCAGGGTCGGGCCGCCAAGGTTGATCGGCCGGTTCTTGAGGTCGGCAAAGATCTGCTCCTTGATGCGCTCGCGCTCGGAGACCAGTTCATCGACACTGCTGGCCTGCATGACATCCTTGACCAGACCATCGAAATCGTTCTGCAGCAACGATTGCGGCGCCTTGTTCTCGATCCCCCAGCGCTCCAGGTCGAGGATGCGGAAGGTGAGCATGGCACTGGTCCAGAGGGCCACGTTCTGCTGCGACATGATGCGCTGCGGTTCCGGTGAACTGCCGAGGTAGAGTTCCTGGTTCATCAACGGCACCTCGAGCTCGAGGCGGGTAAAGAAGGGGAGCCGCGCATGCCAGCCGACCGTTGAGACCACCCGCCGTTGGCCACCGAGATCTTCGAGGATCACGGCGTAATTGTAACGAACCTTGTAGATCGTCTTGGTGGCATAGACCAGGGCCGTGAGGTAGTAGAGGCCGGTCAGCACCAGCAGCAGGAGGAGCCCCCGCTTGACCAGCCGCTTCAACCGCGCCCGTTGGAGCAGGGCAAACCGCACTTCAGGCTCCATGGCAATCCTCCCCGGGGCACACCCCGGCACTTCATAACGTTTTTTTAACGACTCCGAAAACTTCTTCGGAAGAATCTCTTCTCCTGAAAAGACTAGCAAAGAAACTGTGTTTTACAAAATTGTTTTCTCCCTCCCGGCCTTCATCCGGCCATCATCCGGCCATTGCCCTGTTCCTGCCCCTGTGTTATCTTCCCAACGAATCCTGCCCAGCCATTAAATCCCGCCCCGGAGTTCCCGATGCCGATTCCTGTCTACTTCGCCGACATCCGCGCCGGCAATCGCGAAAATCTCTTTGCCAAGCTCTCCCGTCTGCTCGATGACGCTGGCCTCTATGGTGTGATCAGGCGCGGTGACCTCGTCGCCCTCAAGGTCCATTTCGGCGAGAAGGGAGGTCATGCCTATATCCGGCCGACCTTCCTGCGCCGCATCGCCGATCGGGTCAAACAGCTTGGGGGCAAACCCTTCCTCACCGATTCCTGCACCCTCTACCCCGGGGAACGCAAGGAGGCGGTCTCGGCCCTCGGTTGCGGCATCGAGAACGGCTTTGCCTATGCGGTGGTCGGCGCGCCGCTGGTGATGTGCGACGGCCTGCGCGGTCACGACGCGCGCCGCGTTCCGGTTCCCGGCGAGATCCTGCAGACGGTCGACATCGCCACCGGCATCCTTGAGGCCGACGCCCTGATCGCCGTCTCTCACTTCAAGTGCCATGAGCTGACCGGCTTCGGCGGCGCTCTCAAGAACCTCGGCATGGGCTGCTCGAGCCGGGAAGGGAAACTCGAACAGCACTCCAACGTCGCCCCCCGGGTCGCCGAAAAATTCTGCACCGCCTGCGCCGCCTGCTTCAAGGCCTGCGTCCACGAGGCGATTGCCATGATCGAGGGGAAAGCGCAGATCGACCCCGAGCGCTGCGTCGGCTGCGGGCGCTGCATCACCGTCTGCGCCGAGAAGGCGATCCAGATCCAGTGGAACGAGGAGGCGGCGCTGGTGATGAAAAAGATGGCGGAATACGCCACCGGCGCACTCCACGGCAAGGCCGGCAAGACCCTCTTTGTCAACTTCGTCACCCAGGTCTCGCCGGCCTGCGACTGCTATGGCCACTCGGATGCGCCGATCGTCGCCGACCAGGGGATCCTGGTCAGCACCGACCCGGTCGCCCTCGACCAGGCCTGTGCCGATCTCGTCAACGCCGCCCCGGGGCTCCCCGGCACCGCGCTGGCCAGCGGCAGCGAGCCGGGCGGCGACAAATTCCGCGGCGTCCACCCGGCGATCGACTGGGAGATCCAGCTGGCCCATGCCGAGAAGCTCGGTCTTGGCAGCCGCAGTTACCAGCTGCATCGGCTGGAACCGAAAAGTCCGAAGGGGTGGTAGAGCGAACTTCCTTCGCTGGTCTGACTCATTGAAAACGAAACACCCACCTGGGAAAAGCAAGTCCCGGGTGGGTGTTTCGTTTTTTCATGGAAAAAAACCGGAGCTTCCCGGGTCATCCCGGAACGCAAAAACTTCCGGCCACTCTTTTACTCGGGCGAATTTCCAGGATAAACCACGATTCTGCCGGTCGTTTTCGACACCAGTTTTACCTTGTACCTGGTGGTTCCCGACCGGTCGATGATGCAGACCTTGCCCGCGTCGGCGTCATTTCCATTCGGGCTCCAGGTGACGGAACCGTCGGGGGAGAAGGTCACCGCCAGGGTTGAAGTCACGTCACAGTTGGCTCCAGTTTTGAGAACCACGCCGTTGCTCAATGCTCCCATGGCCAGGGATTCGGTAGTGGTACTGCTGTTCCCTATGGCTCTGTCCCTGGCAATGCGTAGCTGGGTGACCACGTCGTTGCTCGCCTCACGGTAGGCAGCGTTGTCGAGCCAGGTCTTGACTGACGGGTAGGATAAGCCAGCCAGGACCGCCATGATCAATATGGCGACCGTCAGTTCCAGAAAGGAAAACCCATTTGTGTCGTTGAGATCCATCATGAATTATTCCTGGAGGGCAATGTCAAGGCGGAACTCCTGAATCGCCTCCAGCCCATCCCCATCGCGTACACCGATTTTGACCAGATTTTCTCCGCCCTGATCTCGAGCGATGGGCCATTGAACCAGGCCGCTCTTCTGATCGATGGTCATTCCAGCCGGACCGGTTACCAGGAAATAGTTCAGGGGGTCCCCGTCACCATCCTCTGCCCGGGCCGGGTAGGAGTAGAGCGCTGCCCGAAACGACTCCGGGGGCGTGCTGGTGAAGACGGGTGGGGCGTTTCCCACGACGATCTCACCAGTCAGGTAGGGTTGCCCCTCCCCCTCGCTATCCACGGGGAGGACCTCGACGGCTATTCGGTCCCCCTTATGAAACTGGTCGCCGGGAAGAGTATCTCCTGCTGGAAAGAAATTTTCTTCGCCGTTGACCAGCCAGCGGTACTCGAAGGTGACGGCATCGCCATCAAGGTCCACCGCTTCCGGCCGGGCAACGATGGCGACCCCTCGGTAGACCCGGGAAGGGCCATAATTCACCTCGAGGATTTCCGGCGGCGAGTTTCCGATAAGCACCTCGCTACTGGCCTTTTGGCCATTGGCCCGGACCATAACTGAAACCTGATCCCCCGCATGGAAAAGGTCATTGGACAACAGCGCCCCGGCATTCCCCTCGATCTCCTGGCCATTGATCTCCCAGCGGAAGGAAAGTGCCCCGGCGGCGCCGGAGACAACTGCGCGTAGATCATTTTTTTTGGTCGCTTCCGCTGGCAGAAGGCTGACCTGGAGCTCCGCCTTGTCCTGGGCTGCCCGGGGAGCCCCCGGTTCCACCTGCTCCTGGGCGGCTTTTTGCGGTCGGTCCTGCGGCACTGGTGGCGCCTGGCGCTCACAGCCAACCTGGAGGGCGACAAGGACCAGGCTCCCGATCAGGAGGGAATGAGGCAGGGTTCGCATCAGCCGGTTACCATTGGGTCCAGAAAACCGGAAAGACGGTTCCGTCCCCGGGCAGGGAGATCACCGGGAAGGAGATGTTGGCGGCAATGATCGCCGAAACGCTGCCGTCGGCGCCGATCACGAACACCATCCCCGAGGGGATGCCGCCGCCCAGGCTGACTTCGCGGTCGGCCCGCCTGAGGATATAGGGGGTCCCCTCCTCGTCCTTGCCCTGGGACCGCTTGTTGTCTGCGGTGGCCTGATCCTCGCCGAAGGCATCGGTCCCGGTCCCTGTGACGAAGTTCAGGACTGCTTCGCCGGTTTCCGCATCGAGAGCATAGAGCCTGGAAAATCCGAGGTTGCCCGGATCACAGGGATTGTTTGCCGCATCGATGTTGGCCAGGGAGTCGGGCTGGTAAGTGGAATAAAATGCCACCTTGTTGAAGATGCTGACCGGTGCCAAAGCCTTTTCGCCGGCATTGACATCCAATCGGATATACCAGCCTTTGGCGGCAGCCAGGGCGTCCCGCTCGGCCTGGATCTGCGCGGGAGTCAGATCCTGCTGGAGCTTGTTTTCCGTGGCATCGTACAGGTCGTCTTCGGTGATGGTGCCCGATACGCTGTCGATGTCCTTGACGGCGTACAACCGGTCGATCACCGCGCCGTCGGGGCCGGGATTCAGGTAATTCATCGGATGGGCACGGTCGCCCGAGCCGAAGTAGAGGATGACTGCGCCGTTGTGTACGGTCATATCAGGTTTGTAAAAGATCTTTCGACCCTCCGTTTGGAAGGAGGTGCCGTTTGAATCGACATCGTTGCCGGGATTGGCGGAGAAGACCTTTTTCGCGCTCCAGTTGGCCACGTCGAAAGAACCGACGTTGAATCGCCACAGATTGCCGCCGAGATCGCCTACGTAGAGCCGGTCGTTGAGACCATCAGCATTGAAATCCATGGCTGCGATATCCGAGGCAATGGAGTAGGTCATGGCAGGGGAGGTACGAACCCCGTTACTGTAGTTGTCGCTCGCCCCGTAAACATATCCCCAGACAAGGTTCCCCGTGCCGCTGAAGTCCGGCTTCAGGGTGGTTGCGCCCACTGCCGTCGGAACCAGGTCGGCTACCTGGATGGCATAAATTCCCCGCCCGCGCGGGTGCTGTGGAGCCGCGCCATCATCGCTTTTGGCGATGAATGAATCTCCCCGCAGCAAGCTACGGGGTATCAAAAGTTTAGATTGATCGCTTTCATCGAAGCAAGCTTCGGGGAATTCGACCCACCTGAGATGAAACTGTCCGGCGCCCCCGATGGGAGCGGGACTTCCGTGGCACCGCTGGGATAGGTCTGGGTGTTGCCAAAACGGAGGTCCTCCACCGTGTCGTACCCGGCGCCGACGAAGGCCACGATTTTGCGCTGACTGCCGACTTGTACCCGCGCCAGGCGGGGCTGTGCCCAAGTTTCGGCCATCTCGCCGAAATTCGCGCTCAGATTGGAGATCTTGCCGATATATTTGGGCGCCGCCGGGTTGCTTACGTCGAGGGCGTAGAAGCCGCCACGGAAGCCGGCCTCCGAGAGGGATTGCAGCCCGCCGCCACGGCGGAGGCCGAAAATCAGGATGGCGAAATCGCCGTCCGCGGGGACGACCTGACCGTCATTGTTGGCATCGTGGATGTAGACGGACGGGGTGCCGTCGACGAAGTAACTGTGGGCGGTATCCCTGAGGTTCTTCAGCCGTGGCAGGAGGTCCGGGGGGATGAACGCCCATTCCTCACCCCCGTCGGCATCCCGGAAACAGTGGAGCATACCGTCGTTGGCCCCCTGGAAGATAAAGGTCTTGTTGATGGCCGGATCACTCTCGTTGGCCTCAGTCAGGACATAACGCTTGTAATTCACCACCAGGGGCTTGGAGTGGAGGATGTCGCCGAGCAGCCATTCCCGCTTCTCCGTGTCGCCGTTGCCGCCGTCGTTGTAACCGTCGTATCCCTGCAGGTACTTGATGAGCTTGCTACGTTCGGTGGCGTCGGCGACATCGAGCATGGCGCTGGTCAGGTTCGCGTTGCCCAGCGCGACAAGGTTTTCCGTATCGGTCATATTCATCTTGGCGGCATTACCGGTCCAGGTCCAGATCTTGCGCGGGGCGGTGGCCAGGTTTCGGGCCATGAGCTGTCCGCCAACCCCGCCCCGCTGAACGTCGCCGGAATCGCCGGTGACCGTATATTGATTGTTGTTATCGCTCCAGAAGGAAGTGGCACCGGCGTTGAAGGTGCCGTCATTGTTGGTGGCCAGGTCCACGCCGTTGGCACTGACTATTTCGAGATCGCTGTTGATACCGAATTTTTTCAGGTTGCCGTACCAGGGCTTCTGGGAGATGGGCTTGAAAAAGCCGATATAGATTCTTTTGCCGCTGTAGGTACGGTTTTCCGGGCTGGCCGGAACGACCGGCGCGACAAAGGCGGTCTCCGCTTCCCGAACGATATTGTTCATCAGGTTCAACAGGGCGTCGGTCAGCTCTTCGGTGTTGTTGGCCAGGAAGTAGTCGCCCCGGCCGTGGCTGCCATCGGTGGTCTGGTCGAGTTCCTGGACGTAGGAGGTCATCAGCTGGATGACGCTGGTCTGGACCCGCTGGTAACCCTCGGTCTTATCGGCTCCGTGGACGTCGGGGAGCATGTCAGTTTCATAGAGGAGCTTGGCGGCATCGTCCACCCGGCCGGCCAGGCCGTTGCCGTCCTGGTCGCCGACGGCACCTTCGGCCTGCGGGCTGGCGGTGGAGCTGCCGGTGGTCAGCACCAGAACATAGTTCTTCTGGCAGGCGTAGTCGATGGGGGCGGGGGCCGAAAAAACCGCGGCGCCGGAGGCCAGCTTCTGGGTGCTGTCGTTGTTCCCCTGGTAGTAATGAAGCATGTCGTACAACGCCTCGTTCATCGGCATGGAGGTATTGCTGGAGATGAAGCCGAGGTTGTTGATGACGGTGGTCAGGGCATCGAAGTTGGCGATGCCCGTCGGGTTGGGGACCATGGTGCCGGTGCCGGGATCAAACATCACGGGGGACACATCCTTGACCTCGGCCCGCACGTACCCCCCGGCGTTGTTCGGTCCGACGGTGGCGATACCGATCTTGATGTCCTGGGCGAGGGCGCCCGCCGCCTGCTTGAGGACCGCCTTGACCACCTCCATGAGGGTGGCGGTGATTTCCCAGCCGACCCCATTGTCGGTGACGGTACCGCCGGCGGCGGTCGGCCAGGTCGGTTCGGTCAGGCCTGACGTGCCGGTATTGGTACAGCGGTAGGTGTTGGTGTTGCTGGCATCGGTGGGGCGGACCACATCGCCGACCGCATAGGCTGTACTGGGCTGCCAGGTGGCCGTCGGCGCCGGCACTGCCTGGGTCTTGTTGAGTAGGTTACCCAGGTAGTAGTTGCCGATATCGCTGCTCTTGCTGGAGCAGTCCCCGGAGGTCTTTTTCAGGCCCTTGTTGTAGAAGCCATATTCCAGCAGCGCGGTCTTGGCCTCGGCGCAGACTCCGGCGGCGTTGACGTCGGCGACGTAGGCCTGGTAGTTGCCGGCGTTCAGTTGGCTGTAGATCATATTGGTGGCATAGGTGCCTGGATAGACGGTGTTTTTATCGTAGGGATCGGTTCCGCCGCCCTGGCTCATGTTCTTGCTGGTGTCGACCAGAATCATGACGTTGGGCTTGAGCTTGACCGAGGTGCCGCTGTAAATCGAAGTGTCCCCGATATAGCGGTCCGGCAGGCCGGCATGGGCGATGCCGGCCCAAACCAGGGCCAGCAACAGAATTCCCCGAGACATCATCCCGAACTTCATTAATTAGCCTCCCGAGGTCGTGATCAGCTGACCTTCGTCGTCTTTCTGGAAAATCCGGATCTGCTGGGTCTCCACACGGGCCTTCGAGCGGCCTCCGGGTCCCCGGGTCTGCACCGAAATGTTGTAAAAATTTCCGCCGAACTTCTCCTGGCTGTAGCTCTGCGCCAGAAAGTCGGGCAGCTCGCCGACGCCGAGATTGCGCAGCACGTTGGTTGCAGAGGTGTCCAGCCCGGAATTGTCGATAGTAATGCTCGCGGCATAGGGGTTCAGGTTTGTCGCGCTGGCCGTGGCGCCGACGATGGCCGGGTTGGCGAGAGCGTATTCCACCGCCCGTTCAGCCGCCGAAAAAGCGCGCTGGGAGGTTTTGAAGTTGCTGGTGATGGTCAATTCACTGTGGGAGGTATTGAGCGCCAGGATGCCGAGCAGGCTCAGAATGCCCAGCATCACCAGAACCAGGATCAGGGCAAATCCTTGTTCGCCCTTGAGATTCTCCGCCGGATAGGGGTGCATGTTGTCCTCCCTGGGTCCCAGGATGATCAGTTGCGAAACTTGACAAGGGTCGTGAGGCTGCGGATTTTGACCCCGGAAAAGGTGTCCTTTCCAGTCTTGGTAGCGTCGGTACTCCCGGTCAGGACGATCCTCACCCCGACGATGTCGCCGATGGCGGAGGGATCTGTGACCGTCGCGACTTCCGAACCGTCCTCGAGGAGGTAGCTGAAGGTGAGGGCAGTGATATTGGCCGCGATTTCGATCGACCCTTCATTGCTGGAGCTTCGCAGAAGCACCTTCATGGCCGGGTCGGCGCTGTCCGTATCATCGACCAGGGTGTAAGTGACCTGCTGCACCAGATTCGGTACCGGAGCGGGTGCGTCGTATCCGGGTTTTGCCGGCGCCACCGCCACCCCGGTGGAGATATCGTTGGTGTCGTCGAGGGCGGCGTCGGTGTAAGGGAGAATGATGTCCCCCGCTGAAAACCCCGTTCCCGCCGGGATCCCCGTGAGGGTCAGGCTTGGGTTGGTGGGGTCTGGATCCACGTTGGTCACCTTGAAAAATGCCACCACCGGTTGGGTCGCAGTATTGGGTCGCACGATCCGTGCCCAACGGGTCGCCACGTCGTTGCCCGGACCGACGAAGAAACTGGCCATCCCGGGCTGCGCGAGGGTGAATATGTAGGTCTGGCCGGAGGCGTCTCCGGGATCTACCGTCGGCGCCGCAGCGAGACTGCCGATGGCGCCGCTGAGCGAGGCCGTACGAAAACTGAAGGTGTCGGCGCTCGCGAGCACGACCTTGGAGGTGGTGACCGGCACCAAAAACCCGGTCAGGCGGATGTCCCGGCTCATCCGGTTGATGGCGTAACGCAGGTTTTGCTGGACCTCCCCGACCTCTTCGGTAGTATAGGCGGTACGCTGAGTGTTGCCATACAGGCCGTAGACAGCCATGACAACAAGTCCCATCATCGCTACCACGATGAGGAGTTCGATCAGCGAAAATCCCTTTTGGCCTCTACTGGTCATCTAGTTGACAGTTTTCTTGTATTCGGTCAAGGTCGCAACTCCTTCGGGCCCCTGGACATTGACGGTGATGGTGGCCATGTTGGCAAGGGGGGAATTGGCAATCACGGTGTAGCTGGCGGAGAGGTTGCTGGATCCCGTTTCGCTGTAGGTGGTCGAGCCGTCGGAAAACACCCAGGTCTGGTTGGAGGAACTGCTCTTCAAGCGCGCGTCGTCCGATTTCCAGGCGAGGATCTGCTCCATGACGCCCTGGGCCATGGAGGCCTCCTGGGACAGTCGATTGGCTTGGGCGTTGCCCTGAATAGCGGTTATCTGCATGGATGCCAGGGCCAGCAGGCCGATGGAAAAAATGGTCAGGGCGACCAGCAACTCAACGAGGGTAAAGCCTTGGTTTCCCCTGTAATTGTCCAAAACAACCTTCATGGATCACCCGCCGAAAAAGCCCTGATAATGGAACGCAAAAACCGGAATGGCTCCCAGGTGGTTAAAATTTATAGCAAGGGTCGTTCCAAAAATGCGACTGTCCGTTCTTTCCCTGCACAATTGGAAAAATCACCGGCATTTCACGATGCCCTTCCGAAAAAAGGGAGAGCCATCGCCGGCGTCCGGGGCACAACTCTCCTAGATTCAAGGATATAACAACGGGCCGCCTTTTCAATCTTGTTACCCGGGCCTAGCGGAATTATGTTGGGTTTTTTTAATATTTTTACTGTTTCCTGCCCTTGGGGGGGGGGGGGGGGGGGGGGTACTCCGGCCAGCCTTTCAAGGTTCGGCAGCGCTGGCCAAGCGGCTCAGGATCAGCGGAGAAGGCTGAGGAATTCCATCGCGGAACGAGAGGCAATTCCCGGGCCTTCATAACTGGCACAGGTCCCTGAACCGTCGCCAAATTTTCTGCCCCGCAAATTCGCAAGGCTCCCGAGACAGTAATGGGCACGCTTCCTGAATAAATCCCCATGACCGGTAATGCCTGAAGGTTGGATTTTGCTATTGTGTTGGGCCGGGGTGCTTAAGGCGGCCGGGAAGACCTGCCGCGCCGACCGGACATGGAAAATGCTGAGGAGATAGCCATGAGTCGAATCCTGCTGCTGATCGTGGTAGCCACCCTGTGCCAAGGTCTTTTTTCCATGGCCTTTGCCATGTCCGACGAGGAAATGACCAACAAGATCATTGGCGAATGGTATGCCGAGGACGAAAATGGCAGTACCGTCTACCTCTTCAACAAGGACGGCAGCTGGACCGAAAATGGCGTCTATTATTTCAAGGACGGGCCGAAAGAGGTCTCCCTGGAAGGGAAATGGTATATCGAAAAGAGCCACTTTTACCATTCGGTCGTCAAATGCAACCTCCCCGCGAAAATCAAGGAGGGAAAGTTTGACAAGATCAAGAATGAATCTCCCCGCAGCAAGCTACGGGGTATCAAAAGTTTAGATTGATCGCTTTCATCGAAGCAAGCTTCGGGGAATTCGACCCACCTGAGATTAAATACGTTTCCGACAATGAATTCTTCATGTTGCTGGCTCCGGGCAATCTGGCTCCGCACTTCACAAAAAAATAGACCAGCCGGTCCCACCGCTCAATCTACCAGCCTATCCGGGCAATCCCGGTACCCCCATCCTCGCTGACAAAAATGGGCTTTTTGCTGCCATTAATTGTCATTCCTCCCTTCGGGTGACCATCTCGCACCGGTACCGGCAAATCTGGTGGAAGCGATGCTGGCACATCTGCCAGCATCGCCCTACAGAAGATGTTGGGGTTGAGAAAGAGCAATATCTGGCAAAACGAAGTAGCGTTACCCACACGATCTGAAACAGAGCCATTTTCCCCCTTTTATCCCGGCCGCCGCTACACCCTGGAGAAGCTGACAACTACCAACCGCCACGGCTGCAACCTGTTCGTCTTCAGAAGGCGCCCTGACCCGACCTAGCCCCCAAACCCACCGTACCAGAGGGTTTCACTATCATGCCTGCCACTGAGGTCCTCGCCACTTTTTTTGCCGCGGCCCTGCTGCTGGCGCTCGTTCCCGGGCCCGACAATCTCTTCGTCCTCACCCAGGCGGCGCTGGGCGGCCGCGGGGCAGGGTTCGCCATCACCCTCGGCCTCTGTACCGGCCTGATCGGCCATACCCTGGCGGTGGTCTGCGGCGTCGCTGCCCTTGTCCAGGCCTCAGCCGCCGCCTTCACCACCCTCAAGCTGCTGGGCGTCGGCTACCTGCTCTATCTCTCCTGGCAGGCCTGGCGCGCCCCCGACGCCGCGGCAGAAACCGGCAGCAGGCCGCTCCCCGGACCAAGACACCTCTACCGCCGGGGCATCCTGATGAATCTTACCAACCCCAAGGTTTCCCTCTTCTTCCTCGCCTTTCTCCCCCAGTTCGCCGATCCGGCCCGCGGACCGCTGGCGCCCCAGCTGCTCCTTCTCGGCGCCCTCTTCATCCTCGCCACCCTGCTCGTCTTCGGCGCCATTGCCCTGCTGGCCGCGACCCTTGCCGCCCGCCTTGCCGACACCCCCAGACTCCAGCGCTGGCTCCATCGCGCGGCCGGTGGCATCTTCCTGGCGCTGGCGCTGCAGCTGGCACGCAGCAAGTCCTGAAACAGCAACATTATAGGACCCATGGGACTTATCGTTCCCAGGAATAGGCACAAACAACAACCGCCCCCCGAAAAGCCGGGGGGCGGTTGTTGTCGGTCGTTTGCCTCTTTTCTTTATTCGAGGACCTTGAACTCCACGACTTCCTGTTCGAGGGTGGAGATCTGCAGGGAAAGGTTGCCAAGGGTGTCTCCCATGACCTTGGCCGAGCTCAGGTTGTGGCGCGTGGACTCCTGGATGTTGGCCAGGGCCTCGACAATCTGCTCGCCCCCCTCGGCCTGTTCGCTGCAGCGTTCGCGGATCTTCTCGATCATTGCTCCGATCTCTTCGCTAAGGCGAGAGATCAGGCCGCCATCGGCGTTCTGTTTTTTGGTGGCATCGCGGACCATGACGGTGAGTTCGGCCATCTTCTCTACCTCGCTCATGATCTGTTCGCTGGCGCGGGCCTGCTGGTGGGTGGAGACGGCGATCTGGCTGACCATGTCGGCAACCTTTTCCATTGTCTCGCGAATAAGCAGGCTCCCCCGGGCCTGTTCCCGGGTGGCCCGGGCGATGCCGCCGATCCTGGTCGCCGCCTGGTCGACGCCGCCGACGATCTCACGCAAGGCCTCACCCGATTTCTGCGACAGGACCTCCCCTTCGGCGACCTTGATTTCGGCCCCCCGGATCGCCTCCACCGCCCGCCGCGTCTCGTCCTGCACCCGGCTGATCAGCTGGTCGATCTCCCGGGTCGATTCACTGGTCCTCTCGGCCAGCTTGCGGATTTCGTCGGCAACCACGGCGAATCCCCGGCCATGCTCGCCCGACTGGGCGGCAATGATCGAGGCATTGAGGGAGAGGAGCCGGGTCTCTTCGGTGACATCATTGATAACCGAGAGGATCATCCCGATGTCGTCCGCGCTCTGCGACAGGACGTTGATCGACTCGGCAGCCGAGCGCGAAGATTGGCGAATCTCCTGGATGCCGCGGATCGTCGCCTGGACCGCCTGCTGGCCCGATTCGGCATCTTCGTGGACCCGGGCGGAAATCTCCGCCGTCTGCTGGGCATTCTGCTCGACCTCCTGGATCGAGGAGTCCATCTCGGCGATCGACGAAGCGGTGCTGACCGAAGCGCTGCGCAGATCGTTGGCATTCTGCTCGATCTGGCGGATCGTGGCGTCCATTTCGCCAATCGCCGAACTGACCTGGGTCACCGAGCCGGCAAGCGCTTCGGTGTTGAGCGCTACCCCCTGGATGCTCTTGGCCATGTTGAGAATCGAACTGGAGGTCTCGGCCGAGGAACTCGAAAGATTTTCCACGGCAGCGCTGATCCCCTGTTGGGACGCGTTGATGCGCAGGATCGCTGCCGAGGTCTCGTCGATCCCATGCTGCTGCACCTCGGCGGTGGCGATGACGTCGCGCGAGACGAGCTGGATGCTGGTAGCGATGCGGCCGAGTTCGCCGGTCGACTTCTTGACCTTTCCCATCATCGTCGAGAGCTTTTCCAGCATCTGGTTGAAATCGTCGCCGAGCCGGCCCAGTTCATCCGCCGCCTCGACCTTCACCAGGGCGGTCAAATCCCCCTCGGCACCCAGCTTCAAGGACTTCATCAGCAGGTTGACCCGACCGACAATGGTCTGGGTCGCAAAGAGGCCGAGGAGAATGGCGAGCAGAATGGCGCCCCCGATGACCGAGAGGAAGGTGATATTGGAGCGTTTCTGGATGGCGCTGGCAGCGAGTTCGTTCTTGGCGGCGAGGCTGCCGACCTCGACCAGCAGGTCATCGACGCTGACGCTTGCCCGGTCCACCACCTGCGGCAATTCTTCCCGAAGCAGCCGGGAGAGCTTACCGTCGTCGGTTGTCGTTCCGGCCATCAGGCCTTCCTGAACCGAAAGTATCTGCAGCGCGACCTGATCGAAGTCGTGAAAGACATCGACCACCTTGATGATCCGCTGCTCCAGCAAGCTGCCGGGCTCTGCGGGCGGGATGTGCAACTTCGGCTGCCCCTTGCGCAGCATAGTGCAATAGCTATCGAAACTGTCCCGCTTCAGTTCATAGTCGATCTTGCTGTTTTCAAAGTCATCGGCATTGTTCCGGGTCATCGCCGCTTCGAGCAGGTTGACCCGCCCTCCCTGGAGGGTGACCTTCATCAGCACGGCAAGTTTTTCCTGGGCGGCACTGCTCTTCTGCAACGCCAGCAGGTCGCCAATCCGGGCCTGGCTCCAGAGCCCGAAGGAGCCGGTTACCGCCACGATCAGCGCCATCAGCAGGAAGAGCAGAACCAGCTTGTATTTCAGCTGCAGATTTCGAAACATGACGCACCCCTCTGCCCCTACCTGCTCCCGACGAAGATAGGCCGAAAAAGCCTGCCACCCTGCCCGGAGCCGATGATTAAATGGGCCTACTTATACATAAAAACCACGTGGTGTCCAGTCATTTTGCGGAGCAGCAGCCCCCCGTCCGGTGCAACCACGGAGGTGAAATCGGCTCCGGATTAAAACAATTCCGCAAGCCAGCTACACTCCCGAAAAATAGTCGATATTGGCGCAGGACCTGCATTCCTTGCCCGACTGCAATCTTTGCACCACGACTGCTGGCACAATCGGCCCGGACCCGGGTTACCGCCAGAACTGCTCTTTTCTCGAAGCTGCAGGAGGCTCTCCCATGACAGCACGTTTTTCCCTCTCCCTGCTCGTCCTTGGCCTGTTGGCCCCGGTCCTGCTGGCGACTCAGGCGCTGGCGATCCCCGCCTTCTCGCGCCAGTACAAGACCGAGTGCACGACCTGCCACACCATCTTTCCGGAACGCAACGAGTTCGGCGACGCGTTTGAAAAGAACAGCTTCGTCTGGCCAAAGGAACTCCCCGCGACCGCACCGCCAGAGCAGGCGCCGACACCGGCCGCCGATTCGCCCCTGGTGCATCTCGCCAAGGGAGCTGACGCCCTCTTCAACAGCGGTCTCCCCGATCCCTTGCCGCTCTCGATCATGGCGACCTACCGGATGATCTACAACGAGGACAAGCAGCCGAACTTCGATCTGGACGGCGGTACCGGCATGGAACTCTTCGCCGGCGGCAACTTCCACAATCAGGTCGGATTCTGGGGAGAGTACGGCTTCGGCAGCTCCAGCATCGGCGACCTCTCGGTCCAGTTCCGTCATTTTTACGGCACGCCGCTCAACATCAAGTTCGGCAAGTTCAAGCCGAAGCTGAGCCTCTGGAAGTCCAACGACCGGTCTTCTCTGAGCGGCTTCGGCCACAACTCCATGCGCGTCGGCGACAATCCTTTCCGTCTCTCCGGCCGCCAGTCCGCCGTCGAACTCAACGCGGTGCTCGGTTCGCGCCTCTTCGCGGCAGCCGGCGTCACCAATGGTTCCGAGACCAACAAGGCAGAGAACAAGAAGAACTATTACGCCCACCTCTCCGCCCGAATTGGCGGTACCGACTTTCTCGGCCAGGAGCCCGAGGTCGATCTCGACCAGGATAGCGTCTGGGACTTTCTGACTCTCACCTTCGGCACCTTCGGCTATCTCGGCTCCTCCGACTTCGGCGCCAACGATTTCTACCGTCTCGGCCTGGAGGGGGAGCTCCTTTACCAGCGGCTCAAGATTCGCCTCCATGGTACCTTCGGCGAGGACGATGACCCGAGCGGGACCGGCGGCTCGGTCAAGTTCCACTTCTATCTCGGCCAGGCCCAGTACCTGATCGGATCGGATCTCATCCCGGCCTTCCGCTACGAGTACCAGGATATCGAGGGGACCGACATCACGCAGAGGTTCATCCCGAGCATCAGCTACGCCTACCTGCAGAACCTGCGCATGGTCCTCGAGTACGTCCATACGGAAGCTCCTACTGGTACCAGCAAGGCCGGGACCTTCCAGGTTGCGCTCTCTTTCTGAACCGGACCGGCAACGAAATGTCCGTCCGGCACCGATTTCCGGGGCGGGACTTAATCAAACGAGGTGTTCCCAATGAAAAAAGTCGTCCTGTTGCTCTGCGCCGTGCTGTTGCTGGCGACCAGCGTCGAGGCAAAGCTCGTGGTCCTCGGCAAGGGGGATGCCACCCAGTTCGATGTCTCGAGCTTCCCGCCCAGGATGCAGGAGGCCTACAAGCTGATGGCAGTTAAATGCATCAAATGCCACTCCCAGGAGCGAACCGCCATCGCCCTGCAAACAGGTGTTGCGCCCATCACCGGCGGCCTTTTCGACCGCAATGCGACCCGGGCTTACGGCATCAAGATGCTGCGCAAACCCGATTCGGACATGACCAAGGATGACGTCAAGGTGGTAATCGAACTCCTTAACTTCATGCTCGACGAAGCGAATCGCTGACCGGGCGTTTCCTGCAAAGGCAAGCCGATGCGGCCCCCATCCCGGTTTCGGGGTCGGGGCCGCGCTCATTTCGGCCGATTCCGAATCAGTTCCGCCAGATTAAAATTTGGTTTTGTTAATTTTTTCATTTTCATGTTCTGGCGATCAGTGTTACTACTGACGGCATGAAAAACATCCTCCTGCTACCAGCGGCAATAACCTTGGCGCTCCTCGCCGGCTTCCTCCTTGGCCAGTTCGATATCCTGCCCACCGAGGATCATCTCGCCAGCAGTGCCATAGTGCCACCGACCTTCCACGATATGCGGGTCAATCCGGCCAGCGACTACGTCGACCTGATCGACCCCGAGGACCCGGAGATTCGCCGACTCGCCCTCGGTCTTCCTTCCTTCGAAGCGGCCTACAACTTCGTCCAGAACGAAATCCGCTTCGCCCCTTTCGTCCCGCCCGGTCCGGTGAGCGCCACGCTCCAATATGGCGTCGGCAGCTGCCTCGGCAAGGCTGCCCTGCTCGCCAGTCTTTATCGGGCGATGGGGATGCCGCAGGAAGACCTGCGCCTGGTGATGGGGATCGTTATCACCCCGCAGGGGGAATCGGACCACGTCTGGATCGACCTCGAAAACAAGGGGCGCTGTCTGCAGCAGGACCCCTCGGGCATGCTCGGCCGTTTCGCCTTTGACGCCTTCCCCGGCACCGCCTACGTCGACAACTATGTCATGAAAGAGAGCTTCGCTTTCAATGACGGCGGCTTTGCCCTGGTCTCCCAGCTTAACCGCTTTCGCAACCGGCCGGTGCCGGGACAATAGCTCCAGGTCTCAGGGATATCACCCAATAAAAAACCCCGCCGGCAGCCGCCCAGCGGGGTTTTTTATTGGGTCGTTCAGGAAGTCTCAGCGCGCCGAGCCGGTCGGCCGGCGCGACCGGAGACTGCGCTCCTCGACGATCGGCTGCCGCCCACCGCGGGTGGCGCCTCCCGGTCCGCCGCCGGCGGCCGGTCGCTGCTGCCAGCTGGTCTGGCCGCTGCGGCGCGGGGCGCCAGGGCGCTGGCCGCCGGGTCGACGTCCCGGGGTAGCGCTCGGCCGCCGCAACGGCCGGGTCGGCTCCAAACCGGGAACGGTCTGAATCGGCACCTGCTGGCCGATATAGCGCTCGATGCGGCCGAGGGCGCCGAGATCCTGGGCGGAAGCGAAGGAGATGGCAATTCCCGAGGCGCCGGCGCGACCGGTGCGGCCGATGCGATGCACGTAATCTTCGGCAAATTTCGGCAGGTCGTAGTTGATGACATGGCTGATGCCGGAAACGTCGAGTCCACGGGCGGCGACGTCGGTCGCCACCAGCAGGCGTACCTTGCCGCGACGCAGGTCGGTGACGGTACGATTGCGTTCCCGCTGGCTCATGTCGCCGTGCAGGGCGGCGGCTGCATGCCCCTGGGTGCGCAGGCGCCCGGCGAGGCTGTCGGCGTCGCGCTTGGTTGCGGCAAAGATAATCGCCCGGGTCAGGTCGGCTTCGGCGACGAGGTGCTTGAGGAGGCGCTCCTTGTGCTCCAGGTTGTCGGTGTGATGGAGGCGCTGCTCGATCTGCGCATGGGTCACCTTCTCTCCGGCCACCTCGATCCGCTCGGGGTTGCGCAGCAGGCGGCCGGCAAGGCGCGCCATGGCCGTATCGAGGGTGGCGGTAAAGAGCATGGTCTGGCGTCCGGCGGGGGTCGCCTTGGCAATCTTGTCGACATCATCGGCAAACCCCATGTCGAGCATGCGGTCCGCTTCGTCGAGGATCAGGATCTCGAGCCGGAAAAGGTCGAGACGGCCGCGCTGCAGATGGTCGATCAGCCGTCCCGGGGTGGCGACGATCAGGTCGACGGGCGCGGCGAGCAGGCGCTGCTGTTCCGGGTAGGGCATCCCGCCGAGGATGGCGCCGCTGCGAATGCGCAGGTACTTGCCGTAGTTGCGTACCGCTTCGGTGACCTGGTTGGCGAGCTCCCGGGTCGGGGTCAGCACCAGAATCCGCGGCCCGCGGCCGCGCCCGCTCGGGGGGGTGCCGAGGCGCTGCAGGGCCGGCAGGACAAAGGCGGCGGTCTTGCCGGTGCCGGTCTGGGCGGTGGCGATCAGGTCGCGTCCTTCGAGAGCCAGGGGAATGGCGCGCTCCTGGATCGGGGTCGGGGCCGTGTAACCACACTCGGTGACCGCCCTGAGGATGGTCGGCGCCAGCTGGAAATCCTGAAAATTCATCTAAATTCCTCGCGTTTTTGGTAATCAGGGCCGCTTCTTCCGTGGCCAGCTGCGGGGCAACGCTCCCCGTCGCAGGCGACTGCCCGGAAAAGACGGCCGGAAAATACCGGTCGCAGCAAAAGAAGGTGTGTGCCGCAGGGCAGACAGCTGCCCTGAAGAGGGAAACGGCAACAACACGAAACCGACTGGCAAGAGACATCGTCGCCAACCGGTCGTGCAGCTGCGTTGCAATGGGGATGCGAAGCAGGGGGGTCGGAGCGATGAAGCGTCGGGCGGGGTGGGAGAAAAACCGCCGGGGCGTTGTACAGTCGCCGCGCACTCTAGGCGATCGGCCGCCGAAAAGCAAGGGAATTCGCACCGGTCGGCCGAGCAGCGGCCGCAGAGGGCCGGTCAGGGGAGGGTAAAGTAGAAAACCGCTCCGTCAGCACTCCCCTCGGCCCAGATTTGTCCGCCGTGACGCTGGACGACCCGGGCCACCGTTGCCAGCCCGATGCCGGTGCCGGGAATCGCGCCGACATTGGAAAGGCGCTGGAAGGGGTGAAAGAGGCGGGACGCTTCGCTCATGTCGAAGCCGCGGCCATTGTCGCGGACCAGGAAGACCTGCTGTCCCCCTTGTTCAGTCTGGCCGAATTCGATCCGGGGGTGACTGGCCTCCCCGGTATACTTCCAGGCGTTGCCGAGCAGATTGTCGAGGAGGACCCGCAGCAGCTGGCGGTCGCCCCGGGCGACCAGGTCCGGGGAAACAACGACATCGACCAGTCGCTGGGGGTCGCCGAGGCGCAGCCCAAGGACGACCTCGCCAGCCAGTTCGCTCAGATTTACCGTCTCGATATGCAACGCCTTGCGGCTGACCTGGGAGATGACCAGCATCGCCTCGATCAGGTCATCCATGCCGTCGATTGCCGTGAGAATGGTCTCGAGGCAGTAGTTGCCGGTCGCGCTGAGCGCCGAATCCGCATCGGCCTCGAACAGTTGGGCGGCGGCCGAGATCTTGGTGAGGAAGGAGCGCAGATCGTGGGAGAGGGAATAGCCGAAGGCTTCGAGCTCCCGATTGGCGGACTGGAGTTCGGCGGTGCGGTTTTCGAGGTCCCGGTTGACCTGCTGGATTTCGGCCAGCGACTGGTGCCGGCGCGTGATGTCGCGGACGACACAGACGATGCCGCCATCGGCCAAAACGCTCAGCGAAAGCTCCTGCGGAAAGAGGCTGCCGTCGCGGCGCCGTCCCCTCGCCTCGCCTCGCCAGCGCCCTGCGGCAAAGAGCTCCGGCAGGATCGCCTGCTCGATGCGGGCGACCTCGTCGGCGTCGTACAGGTCCCGCCAGCTCCGCCCCAGCAGAGTCTCCGGCCGCTCGTAACCGTAAAGCTCGGCATGGGCCTGATTCAGGTAGGTATAGTGCGCCGCGGCATTGAGGATGCCGATGCCGTCGATGGAACTTTCCATCGCTGCCATCTGGTCGTGCAAGCGCTCTTCCAGCAGCTTGCGGGCGGTGATATCGCGAACCGCCTCGATCCCCGCGACGATCTTTCCGGAGGAATCACGTAGCGGCGAGGAGATGATCTCGAAGACACGGCGCCCCCCCGCCTCCACTCGCTCACCTTCATGAACGTGGACGCGGCCGTCGTTAAATGCGGTCACCAGCTGGCAGCCGGGGCAGACCGTCTCCTGCTGCCGGTAGGCCCGGTAGCAGTACTCCCCCAGATGCTCGCCCATCATCTGCCGATGCAGAGCATTCTGATAGAGAATGCGCAACTCCGCGTCCTGGATGCTGACCCCGTCCCCCAGAACCTCGAGGATATTCTCGCAGCGACGCCGCTCGGCGCCTTCGGCCGCGGAAAGGGATTTCAATTCCGCCTGCAGGCGGTGCTGGCGGGTGAAGAGGAGGCTGATGTAGATCAAAAATCCGAGCTGGTTGGCGAGAAATACGACACGGATCAGGATTTCATGAATTCCCGGCGCGAAGATACTGTCGAGGAAGGATTCCTGGTCGAAGAAAGAGTCGATGACGGCGTCGGCCAGCCAGGAGGCTGCCATCAGCACCAGGCCGACGGCCAGGATGCGCATTTTGGGTCCCAGCGTTCTGTTTTCTGCCAAGGGCACCCTCCCACTCACGTAAGCCAGTCAATAAAATGACAATTTCAGATCGGGATAAGCCTGGTCAGACAGTAATGAATCTCCCCGCAGCAAGCTACGGGGTATCAAAAGTTTAGATTGATCGCTTTCATCGAAGCAAGCTTCGGGGAATTCGACCCACCTGAGATTAAAATAAACTTATCTCTTTTTTTACCAAACGCCAGCACCCGAGACCTGGAATCAGGGACCGGGCTTGCCTGAGACGGCGCGGCCGGCATCGGCCAAAGCCTGCTCCAGGCGATCGAAGCGCGCGGCCCCGGCCTCCCCCCGGAAACCGCTGAGGGCAACCAGCAACACCTCGTCAGCGACCCGGCTGACGCCAATCACCCGGTAGGGGACCAGGAAAGCCAGCAGCAGGCCGAGCACAATGGTAAGACAGCCGAACCAGACCACAGGCTCTCCGGGATCGCGCGACAGCTGGAATCCGCCGGCCCAGAATCCGAACTTGTCACGACTGAACCCGGTCTGGTAAATCGTCACCCCCTCGAAGACCAGCGGCCGATTGACCTCGATGATCCCTTTAGCAACAACCGTGCCCTCGCGCAGGAGAGAGACTTCGCTGTGCATCTGGCGCAGAATCGGATCCCGCCAGGCCAGCGGTCTGATCACCACCCCCGGATCGACCCGGTTGGCAAATGAAGATTGGCCCTGGAGCTTGCCGCTGCGGGCATGGTACTCCCCGAGGGATTGACCGTCGCGACTGATTTCAAGAATCAGCTGCTCCTCTTCCGGGATGAATTTGAGCACCCGGGCGGTCACCCCCGGCTCCGGCAGGGAAACGGTCTCCCCCTCGCGGCAGGTATAGGTCGCGAGGAGCTGGCCGCTGGCGGGGTCGAGGGCGGCAAACTGCAACTCGATGGGGTAGTAACGCGGTTCGAACTGATCGAGGCGGAAGGTGAATCCGAGGGGAAGATCCTGCTGCCGCTCCCAGTCGAAGTAGACATCGCTCTGGTCGCCGGCGTAAATATTCAGGGTCCCGACAAAGCCGAGCTGGCTGCAAAAGGCGCCGGTCATGATCAGCAGAACCGAGAGGTGAACCAGCGTCGACCCCCAGCGACCGACCCGGCCACGCCCGCCGACCAGGGCCCCGTCCGCGACCGCAACCCGGTAGCCCGATGCGCGCAGGGCGGCAGCAAGCTGCGCCATATCCGTATTCCGGGGGAGGAGGTAGCGCAACGGCGAGCTGAAGACCCGTTCCGAACGCAGCAGGTCGAGATGTCGGGAGCGGTCAGCGAGATTGCGCCGGATGGTGCGCAGAGTGCAGACCGCCAGGTTCAGAGCGAGCAGCAGCAGCAGCAACCGAAACCAGATGCTCTGGTAAAAGAGGTCGTAGCGCGCTACACCCAGGCCCTCGTCCCGCCCTGGCTGGAGGGTTCCGAAAACAGAGACGGCGGCCAACCCCAGCAGGAGCCCGAGGGTCAGGTAGAGTGAACTGAAAAAACGGATCAGCATGGGCAGGGGACTCCGCGCCGAGGCTGCGGCAGAAGGCCGGGGCCAACCGGGCCAGTTTCCTGTTGCAAGGGCCTGGAGTCTAGCACGGCGGGAAGAAGGGCGGCAAGGGCTAGCCTCTCCCCTGCCGCCAGATCCGCTGCATCAGGCGCCCTTTTGATCTATACTCTGCACACTTCACCCCCTTACGGAGGAATAAACCATGGAGATTACTTTCCCCGGCGGCCTTGCCGTCGAAGCCCGCTACAAGGGGTTCACCGTCCGCTGCGACCAGCCCGAGGCAGCCGGCGGTAAAAACTCGGCGCCATCCCCCTTCGACCTCTTCCTGATCTCCCTCGGCAATTGCGCCGGCTACTTCGCCCTTCGTTTCTGCCAGCAGCGCGACCTTCCGACTGCCGGGCTGCGCCTGACCCTGACGAGCGAACGGGATCCGGAACAGCATCGCCTGGCCCGGGTGCAGATCGTCATCGAGCTGCCGGAGGGTTTCCCCGACAAGTACCGCGCGGCCATCATCCGGGCGACCGACCAGTGCACGGTAAAGCGCACCATCTTCGACCCGCCCGACTTCGAAGTGACGACAGCGTGAATCAGGCTTCCGGCCCTTCGTCACCGGCCTCATGCAGGCCGGTTTCCCGGGCCAGGGCTGCCAGCAGCGGCAGCGCCTCGGCCGTCCGCTCCACCGGCCAGGCCATCTCCACCAGTCCGGAGTGCCCGTCCAGGGTCCGCAAAAAGAGGAGGCCGTCGTACCCCTCGACGAGAAAGCGCAGATAGCCGATCTCCTGGCGGGGAAGGCGGAATTGCCGTTGCTGGAAGCAAACTGTCATAGCTCTCTTTTCCCTTGACGACTGTCGCCTGAGTCGTTATTTTGGCTAAAGTTTTTTAGGGGAACTGAAAATTGTCCGCCCCCCCGGCGCAAACCCTGGCGGCGGTCGACCACGGCGAATGCTCCCCCCAGCCCCGGCACCGACAACGCCCGCTAACAGCGGGCGTCGCGATCAAGAATTTTTATCGCGCAGTCTCTGTTTCAGCCATTAAAACCTCCTCCAGAGTCGGCTGTACCAAGCAGGAGATTCGTTGCGAACCCCGGGAATCCCCACCCGGGGATTTTTTTTGCCCGGGGCCTGCCCCCTCGGCAAGCTATCTTCCGGGAGAAGCCTCGTTGCCGAAGTGGTCGAGGAGGTAGCGGGCAATGCTCCGCTTCGGCGGCAGCAGCGGCAGGGCGTCGATGGAAAACCAGCGCGCATCCTCCAGTTCGGTAGTTTCAACCACCACCTCACCGGCAACGTAGTCAGCGACGAAACCGGCCATCAGCTGGCTGGGAAAGGGCCAGCTCTGGCTGCCGACATAGCGGACGTTGCTGACCGTCACTCCGGTCTCTTCCAGCACCTCGCGTGCCACCGCCTCTTCCAGGCATTCGCCGAAATCGAGAAATCCCGCCACCAGGCTGTAACGCCCGGCGGGCCAGCCCGCCTTGCGAGTCAGCAGCAGTTCCCGGCCGCGCCGCACCAGCACAATGACGCAGGGATGAATATGCGGAAAATGGCCATAGCCACAGGATCTGCAGGTGCGCCCCCACTCGCCCGGCATCGGCACCGTCGCCCCCCCGCAGCGGGAACAGTGGCGACTGTTGCCGAGCCAGTGCAGGATCGCGCCGGCGGTGCCGGCCAGCGACAGCAGCGCCAGGGAGAGGCCCGGTTCGGCAGCGAGGAGGTTTTCACTGCGCAGCCCGGCCGGCAGGGCGCTCTCCGCCGGCAGCTTCAGGGCCCGGCAGGGACGCCCGAGGTAGCGCCCCAAATAGATGGCCGCCCCTTCATCCCCGGCCGGCAGCATCCCCTCGGGAAGGGTCGCCGCGGGAGTATCGGTGACCAGCAGTTCGCCACTGCGCAGCAGGACCCAGACCCCGGCGCCGCCCGGATCCCGGTCGGGCGATTCGAGCTTGAATTCTGCCGCCAATGCGGTCTGGTTGAAGGGGAGATGCTGGGGGGAGGGGTAGCGGTCGGGAAAAGGCATCAGTCTACTCCGGCAGCAGGCAGGCGGCTGCAGAGGAGCAGCGCCAGCTGGGTCTTGGCATCCACGATCGCCCCCGCCGCGATCGCGGCAAGGGCCGCGTCGAGGGAGAGCAGAAACGGTTCGATAAATTCGTCCGCTTCGGGCGCTGCGGCCACCGGTTGCAAATCACGGGCGAGAAAGAGGTCGATGCGCTCGTCGCAGAACCCGACCGAGCTCAGGGTGGTGCCGAGAAGATCGAGGCGGCCGGCAACATAGCCGGCCTCCTCGGCCAGCTCGCGCCGGGCACAGGCTTCCGGAGTTTCTCCCGGCTCGAGGCGTCCGGCGGGGATCTCGATCACGTTCCCCCCGGCAGCGGGCCTGAACTGCCGCAGCAGCAGGACCTGCCCGTCCTCCAGTAAGGGGAGCACCGCCGCCCCTCCGGGGTGACGAACGATTTCGAAATCGGCCCTCCGCCCATCGGGGAGCAGGTGCTCCTCCAGCGCCAGCGCGACGATCCTGCCGTTGAAGACCGGCCGCCGCTTCATCCTTCACTCCCCTTGCCAGGCATCACCAGGCAGAGCTCGTCGCTGGCAATCCGCAGGGTTACCGGCAAGCGGCCGAAGAAATCGCCATCGATCTGTACCGCCACCCCCGCGCCGAGCAGTTGCAGGTTCGGTGTCTGCAGCCGGCGGGCCGCGGCCGGGGAGAGGGTGCGGCCGGCGGCAAGGGCGAGCGCCGCACCGAGCAGGGCGCGGCGCCCCGGCTTGAGCAGCAGGCAGACTTCGAAGCTCGCCGCCGTCAGGGACGCCCCTGGCGCGATGACGAAACGTCCGCCGTAAAGCCTGCCGTTACTGATGATCGCCCCGTAACAGGGGATATCCTCCCCGGCGGCGGTCCGCGCCGTGAAGGGCTGGGGCGGCGCCTGGAATAGAGCGCGCAGCGCGCTGGCGAGGTAGGCGCCCTTGCCCAGAGCGCGCTTCAAGCCCGGGCTCACCTGGCAGACCGCCTCGGCATCGAGGCCGGCGCTCGCCATGAGCAGAAAGCGGGTGTCGTTGGCGACCCCGAGGTTGACCGGGACCGCCGGGCCTTCGAGGGCAATGCGGCAGGCCGCTTCCAGGTCAAAGGGGATGCCGGCTTCGAGGGCAAAGACGTTGGTCGTTCCAAGGGGGAGAAAGGCGAGCGGGATGGCGCTGGGAACCAGGCCATTGACGACTTCGTTGAGGGTACCGTCACCGCCGGCCGCAATGACCCGATCATGGCCCCGGGTGCGGGCTTCGGCCGCGGCCCGGCGGGCATCGCCCCGCGCCCCGGTGAGGGTCAGATCGACCTCCACCCCGGCGGCGCGAAGCCATTCAACTGCATGCTGAATCCGCTGCCGGGCCTGGCGGCCGGCCACCGGGTTGGCGATCAGCTTGACGCGCGTAACCCTGGCCACGACGACCTCATTCCTGTCCGGGGTTGGCGGCATCGGCCGCGACCCGGCAACGGTAAGCGTTATGCTTGCGCTGCTCATAGACCGGGGCACAGCGATAGCCGCTCTCCGTTTCAAAGGAGGGCTTCGCCTCGGCGTTCATCACCACGAAGAGTTCTTTCCGGTCGCCGAGGTAGCGCTGGAGGTCGGCAGCGGTAGGCAGGTACCAGTTCCGATAATCCTGGTTTTCCTGGAACTGCACCTCGCGCTCCATGCCGTAGGCGGAGGCGGTCAGGTGACGGCGATAGAGGGAGAGGGAGGGGAGAAATCCCCTGTAGACCAGGACGTCGAGCTTGCGCCCGGGGTCGAGGCGGTTGAGCGCCTGGGCCATCTGTTCGTAGCCGCGCATCTGCGGAGCGGCCACCGCGGCGACCCCGTAGGCCACCGTCGTCACCAGCAGCAGCAGAGCGGCACAGCGCGGGATCAACAGTTCACCGCGGTGGTCCCGCAACGCCTGCCACCAGAGCCAGAGCGCCGGAATGGTTGCCAGCAGCAAAACCGAGCGCAGCGGTCGGGCCGGCGGGTAGACAAAACCGGCCACCGCCGGGGCAATCGCCGCCACCAGCAGCACCAGCACCGCCAGCAGGCGCAGCCGTGGCATCGCCAGGCGGGCAAGGGCTCCGGCAGCGAGAATCGCCGCCATGCCATAAAAGGGGAGGATGTAGGTCGGCTGCTTGCTCTGCGCCAGAGTGAAGATCAGAAAGGGGACCAGCACGTAGAGAAAGAGAACCTGCCGGGAGCGGTCGAACTTGCGCAGGCGCACCGCCCCCTTGAGAAAAAAGAAGATGTAGGGGAGAAAGGTCCCGGCGAAGACATAGAAGAAATACCAGGGCGGCTCGTAGCGGCGGAACCGGTTGCTGGCGACGCGGTCGACGGTCTGGACCTTGAGGAAGTAGTAGAGCAGGCCGGGGTTCTCGATCATCACCGCGACATACCAGGGGAGCGCCACCAGGGCAAAGGTCGCCACCGCGAGGGCGGTCTCCCGCCAGCTGAAGAGGCGCCGATGGCCGGCATCAAAGAACTTGGCGAGCAGAAACGGCAGCAGGGTGAAGAGGAAGATGAGCGGTCCCTTGGCGAGGAAACCGAGGCCCAGGGCGAGGCCATAGAGGGGGGCATCGCTGCGCCGCGCCGGGCCGGCGATGCGACGGAATAGGTAATACTGGGCCATGACCGTGAAGCAGGTCAGGTAGATATCGGTGGCGACGATGCGCGCCACCCCCAGAAAGAGGAGGGAGGTGGCAAAGATCAGGGCGGCGTCGCGGGCCTGGCGATAGTCATCGAGCAGCACCAGGGCGACCCGGTAGAGGTAGGCAACCGCCAGGCAGGCCGCGACCACGCCGAAAAAACGGGCGCCGAAATCGTTGATGCCGAAGAGTTTGTAGCCGGCGGCGATCGCCCAGTAGGTCAGGGGGGGCTTGTGAAAATGCTTGATGCCGTTAAAGAACGGCTCCAGGTAGTTGCCGCTGGCCACCATCTCCCAGGCAATTTCGCCGTAACGCCCCTCCGTCGACTCCATCAGCGGCAGGAGCCCGGTCGGAATCAGCAGGATGAGAAAATAGCCGGCCAGCCACAGCCAGAGTCGCGGGCTGGCCGGTGCCCGGGATTCAACCATTCTCGGCTTCCCGCTCCCGTTTTTCCCGGGCAATCAGGTAGATATTGCGGGTGTAGATGAAAAAGCCGGTCGCCTGGCCGACGATAAAGACGATGTCCTTGCGGATGATGGCGTAGATAAGGAGCAGGGAGCTGCCGCCAATACTGAAGTACCAGAAGGCAGTGGGGATCATGCTGCGGCGATGCTTCTCCGAATAGAGCCACTGCACGAAAAAGCGCATGAAAAAAAGGCTCTGGCCGGCAAAGCCGAGCACCAGAATGGCGATCTCCGTTTTAGCCATGCTTTTCCCCGATCTCGATTTTCAGTTGCCGCTTGATCATCCAGCGCACGGTGATGACATCGTAGAGCCCCTCGACGCCACGCCGCAGGTTGGTGTACTTGGAAATCCCGTGCAACCGGGGCCGGTGATTGACCTTGACTTCGATCACCCGTGCCCCCTCGTTGCGCATCAGGGTCGGCAGAAAGCGGTGCAGCCCCTTGTACATCTTGATGCGTTTGAGCATCGCCGCGTTCATCACCTTGAGGGAACAGCCGGTGTCATGGATCGATTCCCAGGTCAGCTGGTTGCGCACGAAATTGCCGATGCGGCTGCTGATCTTCTTGCCGAGGTTATCCTGGCGGTTGAAGCGCCAGCCATTGATCATCTCGAAGTCGCCATAGTGCTTGAGCATCTCCGGGATATCGGCGGGGTCGTTCTGCAGATCGGCATCCATGGTGATGACGACATCGCCGTCGGCATGCTGAAAGCCGGCATAGAGCGCTGCCGACTGCCCGGCATTGCGGGCAAAGGCAACATAGGCGACGGTTGGCGATTGCGCCGCCAGCTCCTTGATGACCGCCAGGCTGCGGTCGGTGCTGCAGTCATCGACAAAGAGGATCTGGTAGGGATAGCCAAGGCGGGTCGCTACTGCGGAAATTTCGCTGAAAAGGCGCTGCAGGTTCTCCTCTTCATTGAAGACCGGGATGACGAAAGAAATTTTTTTCATGACCTTCGTGACTTCTGACCACCTCTGGGCAAAAAGGTCACCGGCGCTGCCGGTGACCGGACGAGAGGGGCCTGGAGGGATTATCCGGGAACAAGAGACCACCCTGAAACCAGCAAACAGGGGTGCAAGTCGGACAAAAATACGCCGATTTTCCCAGTGGCGCAACCATTTTTCCGTTTTATGGCGGTTAGATATAATGGAGACGTGAAGACGAGGCAAAGACATGAACAAGCAACCGGATAACGCGTTGGCCGGCCTCCCTGCCCGGCGCCTGCTGGCGGTCGGCGATATTCATGGCTGCCATGAGCTGCTGGCGCAACTGCTGCGCGAGGTCGGCCCGGGCGCTGATGATCGCCTGGTTTTCCTCGGCGACTATGTCGATCGCGGCCCCGACAGCCGTGGCGTCATCGACACCCTGCTGGTATTGGTAGAGCGCTGGCCGCAGACCATCTTCCTGCGCGGCAACCATGAACAGATGTTCCTCGATTTCATCGACGGCCGCGCTTCCTGGATCTTCCTGGCCAACGGCGGACAACAGACCCTGGACAGCTACGGAGCCGCTACGCGAAATGAAATTCCAGCCAGCCACCAGGCATTTCTGCGCCAGTTGCCCACCAGCTACCGCTGCGGCGAGTTCCTTTTCGTGCATGCCGGCCTCCGTCCCGGGGTGGCGCCTGAGGACCAGCGCGAGGAGGACCTGCTCTGGATTCGCGCTGAATTTCTCGACTCGGATTACGACTGGGGGCAGACCATCGTCTTCGGCCACACCCCGCAGCCACGGCCGCTCCTCGCCGCACGACGCATCGGCCTCGACACCGGCGCGGTCTATGGCAGGCAGTTGACCTGCTGCGATCTACTCAGCCGCCGTTGCTGGCAGGTGGGCTGACCCCGTCGCACCACCATCTCCAATCAGTCATGCTCCCGCTTTTCCCGGCGCAGCAGGTCCCCGGGCCGGGCACCGGGGAGCGGCATGCGGACCCGGGCGTTGGGCTGGGCCACCGTCAACGGCAGGCCAGCGGCATCATGCAGCGTGCCGACCACCAGCTCCGCTTGCCGCATCTGCGGTCCGATCAGCTCCAGGCTCTCCCCGGGAAAAAACCGGTTACGCACCGCGACTTCACCGACACCGCCGGCGGCAGCGAGCACCACGCCGACAAAATCCCAGCTGCGCCGGTAGCGGGAGTCCCCCGGATGGACCAGGGCCGTGCGATGGCCGGCGAGAAACCCGCGGTCGTAGGGACGGTGGCTCACCTTGTCGAGCTCTTCAAGCCAGCGCGGGTCGCAGCGCCAGCTGTCGGGGTTGTTCAGCCAGCTGTCGATGGCGGCCCGGTAGACCCGGGTCACCGCGGCGACATAGTAGACACTCTTCATGCGCCCTTCGATCTTCAGGCTGCTGACCCCGGCGCCGAGCAGGGCCGGCAGATCTTCGAGCAGACAGAGGTCCCGGCTGTTGAAGAGGTAGCTGCCACGGCCATCCTCCTCGATGGGGAAATACTCCCCCGGCCGGGTCTCTTCCACCAGGGCATAGCGCCAGCGACAGGGCTGGGCGCAGGCCCCCTGGTTGGCGCTGCGCCCGGTGAGGGCGGCGCTGAGCAGGCAGCGCCCCGACCAGGCGACACACATGGCGCCGTGGACAAAGACCTCCAGTTCGACCCCGGTGGCGGCCATGGCCAGTGCCCGGATTTCCGACAGGGAGAGTTCCCGGGCCAGATTGACCCGCCCGACCCCGGCCTGGCGCCAGAAGGCCAGGGCACCGGCATTGGTGGTACTGGCCTGGGTCGACAGGTGCAGGGGGCGCCGGGGGTCACAGCGCCGGGCCAGGGCCAGCACCCCGGGATCGGATATGATATAGGCGTCGAGATCGAGGGGACGCAGCGCCTCAAGATAGGCCGCCAGGTCAGCCTCCTCACCGGGGCGCAATTCGGCGTTGAGGGTCAGGTAGAGCCGTCGCCCCCGGCGCGCACAAAGTTCACGCCCGCGGGCCAGGGCGTCGAGAGTAAAATTCCCCGCCTGGGCCCGCAGGCCGAAACGCTCCCCGCCGGCGTAGACGGCATCGGCGCCGTAATCGAGGGCGGCCTGCAATTTCTCGAGATCACCGGCCGGGGCCAGCAGTTCAACCTTCGCCATTCAGTTCAGTCTCTCCGTCTAGGATAATTGTCCGCAGAATAGCACAAAGCACTTCCTACCGACTGGCAGATTCTTTGCAGAGTGATCCGGAAGAGGTCCATTGGATCCTGGTCAGGGTTCGGCGCCGGACGTGCCGCACGGGTGCCATTGCGCTTGACAAGCGGTGAAAAAGTCTATAATTTTTAGAAAATTTTGCGTCAAGCTCACCTCCCCGGAAGGACGTTCAAATGCGGGTCCGCCTTCGCCATTTATGCCTTGCCCTGATCGCACTCTGCGGCGTCGTTGCCTGTGCGCCGGCGGTTGCCCCGCAAGGGTCCGGGATCGAGCCGGAACGGGTGCTACGCCTGGAGCAGGCGGTGGCCGACGTCGATCAGCGCTTGCAACACGCCCAGGACAACCTGATGCTGCTCGAAGCACGGTTGATCGATCAGCAGCAGATTCTCGAAGAGATTCGGCGCAACCTCGCCGCAGAAAAGCCAGCTCGCACTACGACCGCAACCGAGCCCCTCCCGGGGCAGACGCCGCCGACCTCCCCGGCCCCCGTTTCCCGCCAGCAGCCAGCGGCCACCGATCTTTACCTGCAGGCCTTCGCCGACTATGCCGGTGGTCGTTATCAGCAGGCGGCCAACGGCTTCACCCAATTTCTCGACACCTACGCCGCCAGCGATTATGCAGGCAACGCCCAGTACTGGCTGGCCGAATGCCAGCTTGCGCAAAAGAATTACGAGGCGGCCGCCAGGGCCTTTGAACTGACCGCCGAGCGTTACCCGCAGAACGCCAAGGCGCCCGACGCGCTGCTTAAACTGGCAGAGACCCAACGCCAGCTCGGCCAAACGGAACAGGCCGCCGCCACCGGCCGACTGCTGCGCTCGCGCTTCCCCAACAGCAACGCCGCCCGAAAATCACTTTCGACACCCTGAGCGAAGGTTGCAGGGACCCGCGGATCTTCGATTGATCTTTCACTAGGGGGCTTTAATGACGCTCAAACGCACACTCCTGATAGCCTGTTTGCTCCTCCTGCTCCCCTGGTCGGCCTTTGCCAGGGAGGAACCGGTCATCTACACCATCAAGAAGGGGGACACCCTGTGGGGGATTTCCGAGCGCTTCCTCAAGGACCCCTACTATTGGCCGAACTTGTGGGCCAACAACCCCGAGCTGCCCAATCCGCACTTCATCTATCCCGGGCAGAAACTGGCGATCTACGACGGCCGGATCGAAATTGTCCCGGCGCCGCCCGAAGCCCGTCAGCCGGAAGCTGTCGCGGCACCGGCGACGGCTGAAACCGCCGGCATACCGGCCAGCGCCCCGGTGGAGACGGCCGTAGTGAGCCCGGAAGAGACCAGAATCAAGGCGCTGGGTGGGAATATCGGTTTTATCTCCCCCGACCAGCTGCAGGGGGTCGGCACTCTGGTTGACACCATCGACAACCGCCTGATGATCACCCGTGGGGATACGGTCTTCCTCGACATGCGCGACCTGGCAGCCACCGAACCCGGGATGCTTTTCGACCTCTTCCTGCCGGGCAAAGAAGTCACCCACCCGGTCACCGGAGAGGCGGTCGGCTTCCGGGTGGTCAACCTGGGTGTCGTGCGGATTGAAGACACCTCCGGCTCGGTTGCAACCGGGGTGGTCACCACGGCCCAGCGGGAGATCCAGCGCGGGGCGCGCTTGCGCCCGTACCACGAACCACCCCGCGAAATCGTCCTCAAGCAGACCGACCGCCAGCTGAGCGGCTACGTGGTAGCGGCCGGCGGCAACCAGATCACCCTCGGTCTTTACGATGTGGTCTATCTCAACATCGGCAGTGCCGACGGCCTGGAGACCGGCAACGTGGTCTATATCTCCCGGCCCCGCGAAGCGAGCGCGCTGACCCTGAAAAAGAAGGACTTCGTCGCACCGGAGATCCTGCTCGGCAACGCGGTGGTCCTCAACACCGAGGCGAAAACCGCCACCGCCCTGGTCGTCAAGGTAGCGGCACCGATCTTCCGTGGCGACCGGGTCACGACCATGGTCCCCTGAACGATTCGTTGGTGAAAACCTGACAGCAGGAAAAAGGATTGAATCTTTCAATCCTTTTTCCTTGTCCGTCATTCTCTGGGAGGGGGATATGACCGACAGCACCCGGCACTGGCTCCGCCTGCACCTGACCCCGGGACTTGGCCGCCGCGGCCTGATTCGCCTGATGGCAAGCTTCGGCTCACCAGCGGCGGCGCTCGCCGCCGCCCCCGAGGCCTGGCAGGAGCGGGCCGGTATCCGTGCTGCGGTCGCCCAGCAGATTCCATCCGCGAGCGATCCGGTCCTGCAGCAGGCGGTCGCTGCCCTCGAAGGGTGCGGCGCAAGGATCGTCTCCCTCTGGGACCCCGCCTATCCAGCGCTGTTGCGCCAGATCCACGACCCCCCTGCCCTGCTCTACCTGCGTGGCACCCTGCCGACGCATGAAGCGATCCAGGTCGCCGTGGTTGGCGCCCGCCGCGCCAGCTCCGCCGGTCGGCAACTCACCGGAGAAATCTGCCGCCCCCTGGCTGGCGAGGGTCTGGTGATCGTCAGCGGTCTTGCCCGCGGCATCGACACTGCCGCGCACCGCGCCGCCCTCGCCGCAGGGGGGCGGACCGTCGGCGTCCTCGGCTGCGGTATCGACCTGGTCTATCCGCCCGAGAATGAAGCCCTTGTCGAAGGAATCCTCGAAAGAGGTGCGCTCCTCTCCGAATATCCGCCGGGGACTCCGCCGCTGCCGGGACACTTCCCGGGGCGCAATCGCATCATCAGCGGCCTCTGCCGGGGCGTGCTGGTGGTCGAGGCGGCCGCCGGCAGCGGCTCGCTGATCACCGTCGACTTTGCCCTGGAACAGGGGCGCGAAGTCTTCGCCGTACCGGGCCCGGTTCACAGCGCCACCAGCGGCGGGGTCAACCAGCTCCTCAAGGAGGGGGCCCACCTGGTTACCGAAGCTGGCGACATTCTCGACATCCTCGCCCCCGACCGGAGTCACCAGGTGTCAGCGGCGGACGATCCATGCAGCACCCTTGAGCCCCGGGCCCGGCAACTGTTTCAGGAACTCTCCAGAGAGCCGCTGCACATCGACGATCTGACCGGGAGAAGTGGCTTGACACCCATGGAGGTTTCCACTATTTTACTGGACCTAGAACTGCAGGGCTGTGTGGAACAACTCCCGGGCATGCGTTATATCCGCCATCGCCGGGGGTGATCTCCACCCTCTTGCGGAGAAGAGGAGAGAATTTGCGCGAACGGGTTCTAGCCATTGTCAGCATCATCACCCAGTACGTTCTGGGGGAGCGCGACACGGTTACCGAAAACGATATCGTCGAGGAATTGCTCGCGGTTGGCTTCGACGCCGATGAAATCGATGCGGCATTCAGCTGGATGCAGAATGTCGGCTCCGCTGCGCCCGGCAAGACCAGGGAGCTGACCGAAGTACGCAGCCAGCGAATCTTTACCGCCGAGGAAAAGCGGGACATTACCGCCGATGCCCGCGGTTTGCTGATCCGCCTGCGCACCCTCGGCATTCTCGACGACGAAGCCCAGGAAGAGATCATCGACCGCGCCATGCAGGTGGCGGATGACCCGGTCTCCCTCAAGGAGATGAAGGCGATCGCCGCCCTGACCCTCTTCTCCCGCAACCACGAGGAATGGCGCCGGGAAGTGGACTGCTTCCTGGACGACGACTGGGTTCGGCTTTACCACTGAGACGCAGGCTGCAGGGGACCCTGCAGCCTTTTTGGTTTCTGTACACGGCAGGGCGTATCGCAGATACGCCTTTCACCTTTTTTGGATAACCTGGGGAGTTTCATGGCAAAATCACTGGTCATCGTCGAATCACCGGCCAAGGCCAAGACCATAGAAAAGTTTCTCGGCAAGGGGTTCAAGGTGCTCGCCTCCTACGGCCACGTCCGGGCGTTGCCGAGCAAACAGGGGATGGTCGACATCGCCAACGGCTTCGAACCGAACTACCAGATCCTGCCCGAGAGCAGCAAGCAGATCGCGCTGCTGCGCAAGGAACTCCAGGGGGCTGACGAGCTGATCCTCGCCACCGACCCCGACCGCGAGGGAGAAGCGATCGCCTGGCACCTGCTGCAGGCGCTGGGGATCGATGAGAAGGGCGCCAAGCCCAGGGTACGCCGGGTCACCTTCCACGAGATTACCGCCAAGGCGATTCAGGCGGCGATGGCGGCGCCGGGACAGATCGCCCGCGACCTGGTCGACGCCCAGCAGGCCCGTTCGATTCTCGATTATCTGGTCGGCTTCAACCTCTCCCCCTTCCTCTGGAAGAAGATCCGCTACGGTCTCTCGGCCGGCCGCGTCCAGTCGGTGGCGCTGCGTCTGATCTGCGACCGGGAAAAAGAGATTGAAGCCTTCGTCACCGAGGAATTCTGGACCCTCGACGCCCTGCTCGCCAATCAGGCCGCCACCCTCTTCAAGGCGCGGCTCTTTGCCATCGACGGCAAGAAACTCGACAAGTTTGCTATCGCCAACCAGGCCCAGGCCGACGCACTGGTCAGTGCCCTCGCCGGGCAGCCGTTCCAGGTTGCCAGCGTCAACCGCAGCGAAAAGAAGCGCAACCCCGCGCCCCCCTTCACCACCAGCACCCTGCAGCAGGAGGCGAGCCGCAAGCTCGGCTTCTCGGCCCGCAAGACCATGAGCACGGCGCAGAAACTCTACGAGGGGATCGACATCGGCCAGGGCTCCGTCGGCCTGATCACCTATATGCGAACCGACTCGGTGACCCTGTCGACGGACGCCACCGACGAGGCCCGCCAGGTCATCACCGCGGTCTACGGCAAGGACTACGCGCTGGCCAAACCGCGGGTTTACAAGAGCAAGGCGAAGAATGCCCAGGAGGCCCATGAGGCGATCCGGCCAACGACCATCGCCAACACCCCGGACCAGGTCAAGCCGTTCCTCTCCTCCGACCAGTATCGCCTCTACAAGCTGATCTGGATGCGCACCGTCGCCTCGCAGATGGCAGCGGCGATCCTCGACGCCTCCAGCGTCGACCTTGCTGCCGGCGACCGCTACACCTTCCGCGCCACTGGCCAGGTGGTGCGCTTCCCCGGCTTCATGAAGCTTTACATCGAGGGGACCGATGATGCCGTCGAAGAGCAGGAAGGCACCCTGCCGCTGCTCACCGTCGGGGAGGAGCTCGCCTGCCGCGAACTGAACCCCGAGCAGCACTTCACCCAGCCGCCGCCACGGTTTACCGAGGCGAGCCTGGTCAAGACCCTGGAGGAGTACGGGATCGGCCGTCCCTCGACCTACGCCTCGATCATGAATACCCTGGTCACCCGCAAATACGTGCGCCTCGAGAAACGGACCTTCTACCCCGAAGATATCGGCCGGGTCGTCAACGATTTGCTGACCAGCCATTTTGCCAAGTACGTCGACTACGATTTCACCGCCCAACTGGAAGAGGACCTCGATGCCATCGCCCGCGGCGAGGAACAGTGGCGCCCCCTGCTCAAGGGGTTCTGGGAGCCCTTCATCGCCCTGCTCAAGCAGAAAGAGCAGGAGGTGCGCAAGGAAGATCTGACCACCGAAAAGACCGACCGCGACTGCCCCGAATGCGGCAAGCCGCTGGTGGTCAAACTCGGCCGTTCCGGCAAGTTCCTCGCCTGCTCCGGTTTCCCTGAATGCCGGCATACCGAGCCGCTCGCTGCCGAAGAGCGGGAAGAGCCGGTCCTCTCCGAAGAGAAGTGCGACAAGTGCGGCGCGCCGATGCTGATCAAGGAGGGCCGCTTCGGCAAGTTCCTCGCCTGCAGCGCCTATCCGGCCTGCAAGAACATCCAGCCGCTGGTCAAGCCCAAGGCCCTTGGCGTCGCCTGCCCTGAATGCAAGGAAGGGGAGCTGATGGAGAAGAAGAGCCGTTACGGCAAGATCTTCTACTCCTGCAACCGTTACCCCAAGTGCAAATACGCGCTCTGGGACCCGCCGGTCGCCGAGCCCTGCCCCAAATGCAGCTGGCCGGTGCTGGTCGACAAGACGACCAAGCGCGACGGCACCGTGCGCAAATGCCCCCAGGAAGGCTGTGACTACAAGCTCGTGCTGGTGCCACCGGACAAGCCAGCTGCCGCCGCAAAGGAGAAGCCAAAAAGCAAAGCGGCCAGCAAAAAGAAACCGGCAAAAAAGACCAAATAGTACCCCTTTTGCAATAACTTTCCTGACCGCCGCCGGCTGTGCACCGAGCGGCGGTTTGATTTCCCGGCAAGACCTAAACTTCCCGTTAAGGACGCTGTGAAAATCGATGACTGAACCGGATATCACCATCGTCGGCGGCGGACTCGCCGGCTGTGAAGCCGCCTGGCAGGCGGCGGCGCAGGGCGCCAGGGTGCGTCTCTATGAAATGAAGCCGCACCGCTTTTCTCCCGCCCACAGTTCGCCGCTCCTCGGCGAGCTGGTCTGTTCCAATTCCCTGCGCGGCGCCGGCATGAACAACGCCGTCGGCTGCCTGAAGGAGGAGCTGCGCCGCTGCCAGGCCCTCTTCATGCAGGCCGCCGACGCCACCGCGGTCCCTGCCGGCGGCGCCCTCGCCGTCGATCGCGAGGCCTTCGCCCTGGAGCTGACCCGCTGCATCGAAGACCACCCGCAGATTGAACTGGTGCGCGAAGAGGTGACCGAAATTCCGACCGGGGGGATCGTCATCCTCGCCTCCGGACCGCTCACCTCCGAAGCCCTCTCTCGCGAGATTGCCCGCCTCACCGGCAGTGAGCATCTCTATTTCTACGACGCCATCGCCCCGATTGTCGAAGCCGACTCCATCGACTTCTCCATCGCCTGGAAGGCCTCGCGCTATGGCAAGGGGGGCGATGACTATGTCAACTGCCCCCTGACCAAGGAGGAATACCTCGACTTTGTCGCCGCCCTCCGGGCGGCCGAAAAGGTACCGGGACGGGAGTTCGAAAAGGTCGTCCATTTCGAGGGGTGCATGCCGATCGAGGCGCTCGCCGAGCGCGGCGACATGACCCTCGCCTTCGGACCGATGAAGCCGGTAGGCCTCCCCGATCCGCGCACCGGCCGCGAGCCCTTTGCCGTCGTCCAGCTGCGCCAGGATGACACCCATGCCAGCCTCTTCAACCTGGTCGGCTTCCAGACCAAGCTGACCTGGCCGGAACAGCGCCGCATCCTGCGCACCATCCCGGGGTTGGCACAGGCCCGATTCGCCCGCCTCGGCAGCATGCACCGCAACACCTTCATCAACGCGCCGGCCTGCCTGGAGCCAACCCTCCAGTTCAAGGGGCGGCCGCAGCTCTTCCTGGCCGGTCAGATCACCGGGGTCGAGGGCTACGTCGAATCGGCCGCCTGCGGTTTTCTCGCCGGCATCTTCGCCGCCCGCTTTCTGCAACACCGGCCGATCCCGCTGCCACCGGCGACGACGGCCCTCGGCGCCCTGCTCACCCACCTGGCGACCGCCGACAGCCAGGCCTTCCAGCCCATGAACGTCAACTACGGACTCTTTCCGCCCCTGGAAGGGCGTCACCGCAAGCGCAGTGACCGCCGCCTCGCCATGGCCGAACGGGCCCTGGCCGATCTCGCCCCCTGGTGGCAGCAGGTAACTGCGGAGGACCGCCATGAGTAATCCCCCGCAACTGGTTCTCGCCTCGGCCTCCCCCCGGCGCCGGGAACTCCTCGCCCAGCTCGGCATCCGCTTCGCCGTGGTTGCGGGGAATGCGCCGGAGGAGCTCCTTCCCGGCGAGAGCCCGGAGCAGCACGTCGTGCGCCTCGCCAGCGACAAGGCGCGGGAAGTCGCCAGCCGCGAAGAGGTGAGCGGGCGCTGGTTCCTCGGCAGCGACACCATCGTGCTGCGCGACGAGACCCTGCTTGGCAAACCGCGGGACGCGGCGGAAGCCGCCGCCATGCTGCGCTCCCTCTCCGGCCGCAGCCACCGGGTTCTTTCAGGCTATGCCGTCCTTGACCGCGCCAGCGGCGTCACCAGCACCGGCGCCGTGGCCACCACGGTCTATTTCAAGAAGTTGACAGAGCAGGAGATCGCGGGCTACATTGCCAGCGGTGAACCCTTTGACAAGGCGGGGGCCTACGCGATCCAGGGGATCGGGGCCTTCATGGTGCGCAGCATCGAGGGGAGCTACAGCAATGTCGTCGGCCTCCCCCTCTGCGAAGTCGTCGACCTTTTGGAACGCCTCGGCGCCATCCGGCTCTTCGCAGCGCCGGTTCCCTGACCTCTCAAGCCGGAATCGTTTCCTATGTCCATCGCCGCCAATCTTCAGCTGATTCATCAGCGCATCGACGCCGCCTGCCGCCGTGCCGGACGTGACCCTAAGTCGGTGCGCCTGCTGGCCGTCTCCAAGACCAAGCCGGCCGCCATGATTGAAGAAGCGGCCCGCGCCGGCCAGTTCCTTTTCGGCGAGAACTATGTGCAGGAGTTCTGCGCCAAGGCTGAAGTGGTGCAGGCCCCGGTCGAGTGGCATTTCATCGGCGCGCTGCAAAGCAACAAGGTCAAATACCTGCGCGGCAAGGTGGCGCTGATCCACTCCGTCGATCGCCTCTCCCTGGCACAGGAGATCAGCCGCCAATGGCAACGACTGGAAAAGCCCGCCAACATCCTGCTCGAGGTCAACCTCGGCGCGGAGGCGAGCAAGGCGGGGAGCGATGCCGCCGGGCTGGCGGAGCTGGCAGGCCAGGTTTCCCTCCTCCCAGGCGTGCGGGTCCGGGGCCTGATGGCGATCCCCCCCTGGGAAGCAGACCCGGAGCAGGTGCGGCCCTATTTTCGCCGTTTGCGGCAACTTGCCGCCGAGCTGGCCGGCCAGGGGCTGCCGAACCTGGAGATGGCCGAACTTTCGATGGGGATGAGTCACGACTTCGAGGTCGCGATCGAGGAGGGGGCGACCCTGGTGCGGGTCGGTACCGCGATCTTCGGTGAGCGCCAGCGCTGAGGCCTGATGCAGCAACCGACCGCTTTCCTTTTCGATCTCGACGGCACCCTGGTCGATTCCCTCGCCGACCTGGCGACGGCGGTCAACCTGCTGCGCCACGAGCTCTCCCTCCCCCCTCTCGATTCGGCTGCCGTGCGCAGCTACGTCGGCGACGGCGCGACCGCCCTGGTAAAACGCGCCCTTCCCGCGCGGCTCTTCAGCACCGCTCAGCTGGAACGCTTTCTCGCCCTCTACGGCGAACATCTCCTCGACACCACCCGCCCCTACCCCGGCATCCTTGAGTTCCTTGGGCGCCATCGCCAACAGCCCCTGGCCGTTGTCACCAACAAACCGCTCGGCATGACCCGGAAACTGCTAAGCGGACTCGATCTCGAGCACTATTTCCCGGTCGTGGTCGGCGGCGACAGCTGCGAGGAGAAGAAGCCGTCGCCCGTGCCGGTGCGATGGGCGCTGGAGCGACTCGGCGTCATGGCGACCGACGCAGTCCTGATCGGCGACCACCATACCGACCTGAGCGCCGGCCAGGCTGCGGGCGTTCGAACCTGTTTCTGCCGTTGGGGGCTCGGGGAGCGGGGAGGGATCGATGCCGACTTTCAGGTCGATACAGCGGAGGCGCTGCTGCAACTCTTCCCCGGGATCGAATCATGACCCACAGCGGCCACCTCGGCCAACGGGAGATCGCGCTCTTCTTCTTCCCGCTCCTCCTCAACGTGCAGTTGATGAGCGTCTCCCACTCGGTGATCAACGCTTTTCTCGCCCGCCAGCATGACTACATTACCGCCCTCGCCGGGTTTTCGGTGGCGATGGTGTTGCACCTCTTTCTCGCCTCCCCCTCCTACCAGAACCACACCGTCACCATCGCCATGGTGCGCGGTCGTCGCTCACTGCGCGGGACCCTTCGCTTTGTGGTCCTGGTCGCCTGCTACGTTTCGGTGATGCTCGCCCTGGTCGCCTTTACCCCGATCGGCGACCTCGTCCTCAAACGCTTCCTCGGGGTTCCGGACGAGATCGCCGCGGCCGCCCGCTCCGCCCTCGGCATGCTCGTCGCGCTCCCCTTCATCACCGGGTTCCGTGGCCTTTTCCAGGGGCTGGTGATCAAGGCCCGGCGCACCGCTTTGGTCTCCATTGCCACCGCGGTGCGCATCGGCGGTCTCTTCCTCTTTCTGGCCGGCGGCGCCCGCTTGTTTGCCGGCGCCGAACTGGGGGCCTTCGCCCTGCTCGCCTGTGTCGCCACCGAAACCATCTTCATGGGCGCTTTTGCCTGGCGCTGTGAAATCCCGGAAGCGAGCGCCGACGAAAAGGGGACCTGGGAGATCCTGCGCTTCGCCTTTCCCCTCGCCTACTCCTCCTGCCTGCAGCAGACGATTCCGCTGCTGATCAACGCCATCATCAGCCGGTTGCCCGACGGCCCCCTGGCTCTCGCCGCCTTTGGCGTCATCCGTGGCTTTCTCTTTCTCCTCGCCGGGCCGATGCGCAACCTGCAACAGGCATACCTCACCCTAGTTGAAACGGCAGGCGACTTTCGCGCCCTGGTCCGTTTCAGCTGCTGGGTCGGCGGGACACTGGCATTGCTGCTGGTGATCACCGCCTGGCCCCTGAACCGGGCTATTCTCGGCGAGATCATGGGCCTTGATCCGGGTATGCGCCAGTATATTGCCTTGCCCCTGGCGGCATGCGCTCTCTACCCCCTGCTCTATGGTGCCGCCAACCTGCTGCGCGGCTGGTTCACCGGCCAGCATCGAACCTCCCTGCTCGGCCGCTCGACCATCTACAAGAGTGCCTTGCTCCTCCTCGCCTGGGGACTGCTGACCCTCTGGCCGCTCCCCCTGCCGGGCGTCGCCATCGCCATTTTTCTGCTGCTCACCGCCGAACTCTGCGAAGTGGCCTATCTCCAGCGCCAGCGGCGGCAGCTGCTCGCCCCCCTTGCCCAAGGCTCGAGGTAACGGCTAGACTGGTGGCAAGGAGTCAGCCATGGAGAAGAAACACCCCTGCCCGGACTGCGCCCACTGCCAGTGGTGCAGTGACGACCGTTGTCGTCTCTGCCTGCGCCAGAACTGCGGCAGGAAACTGAGCATGGCTGAGCAGATCGCCCGCTTCGAAGCGCTCAACACGGCCAGCAGGAAGCGGGAGTGATTATCTGGCACAATCTATGAAAGGAAAGAGGACGCAGGGTTAAATGCTGTGAAAGAAAGGGAGAGCAATCATGCCCAATCTCTGTGGCAGCTGCAAGCAGGGGCACGAGCAGAAACCGGGGGGCGGCAAACCCTCGCCGGGAACCGTCTGGTGCAGCCAGCGCAGCGTCCAGATGGGGAAGAACCGGCCGATGCCCTGTTTCGTTCCCAGACCGGGTCAGCGGGCCAATCACTGCCTCGACTGCAAAAAGGCCAAGATGCTCAAACCGACCGGGGAAGCGCCGCAACTCGGCCACGTCTGGTGCGAAAAACGTCACCTTGAGATCAACAAGCAGCGCAGCATGGGCTGCTTCGAATAAGTTTCCATCTCATCCCAGAATGAAAGCGGGGCCGGTCTCACGACCAGCCCCGTTTTCATTTTTTGCCCAGTTCCCGCGAGCGCCGGGTGGCGGCCGCCACCGCCGCCATCAGCGTCCCGCGCAGCCCCCGATCCTCCAGGGCCTGGACCGCGGCGATCGTCGTCCCGCCCGGCGAACAGACCTTGTCGCGCAGCAGCGCCGGATGCTCGCCGCTCTCCCTGACCAGGCGCGCGGCGCCGAGTACCGTCTGCACCGCCAGTTGCAGCGCCGTCTCCCGCGGCAGCCCCTCGCGGACGCCGCCGTCGGCCAGCGCCTCAATGACGGTAAAGACGTAGGCCGGACCCGATCCGGAGAGCCCGGTGACGGCGTCCATCTGGGCTTCGGCGACCAGATGCACGCTGCCGACCGCCTCGAAGATGTGGCGGGCGGCGGCGAGGTCGTCGGGCGTGGCAAAACGCCCGCCACACACTGCCGTCGCCCCTTCTCCGACTAGGGCCGGGGTGTTGGGCATGGCCCGCACCACCCGTGGCTGGCCGTCAAAACAATCCTCCAGTGTCGCGCTGGTTACCCCGGCGAGGATTGACAGCAGCAGCTTGTCACCGCTGAATGCGGCGGCAAAGTCGCAAACCACCTCGGCGAGCAGCTGCGGTTTGATCGCCAGAATGATCAGCGGGCATGCCCGCACCAGGGCGAGGTTGTCGGCGGCAAGACCGACCCCGTAGCGCTCTTCGAGCAACCGCCGGCGCTCGGCGCTCGGTTCGGAGACCAGGATCTCCCCTGCCGGAAAGGTCCCCTTGACCAGCCCCTTGATCAATGCTTCGGCCATATTCCCGCCGCCGATGAATCCAATTCTTCCGATGCTGTTCATTGACCCCGTTTCCCTTCTCTTTGATTCCCGCCAGTCGCTGCTGAGCAAAGGCGTTTGCGCTGGGAATAAACCAAAGGTTTCGTAGTTTGGTCAGTAAATAGAAATCCGTTTAGGCTGTCAAGGGGTCTTTGGTCGACATCAGTCACCAATCCTGGGGCATAAAAATGGGGGAGGTGGCCAATGGCCACCTCCCCCGACGGGACTGCAAAACAGACGGTTCAGGTTACTGGAGAGCGGGCAGTTTCTCCCGCAGGTCGAAAGCGCCACCATTCTGCTGCATGTGGGCCTTCTGGATGCCGTTATCGGCATGGCAGCTGTAGCAGCTGGCCGCGGTCGGGCTGATCATCTCGTCGGCCGCATTGGGGACGCTGGCGCGGGAGGCATTGACTGAGGTACGGGTCATCGGGAAGGTGCCGTCGGTGGTGACGTTAGTGGTGGCGAGGGCACCGGCTGGCAGTTCGGCGTCATAGGTCCCGGCAATATGACAGGTCTGGCAGTTGCTCAGGATCCCCGGGAAGGTCACTTCGCTCCAGTCGTAGTAAATGCCGCCGGAACGGTTCCGGACAAACTCGTAGACCAGGTTGCGGACCGGGCTATTGGCCGAGTGGATACCATGAATCATATCCTTGAAGTTGTTGGTCGCCTCGGGGAAGCTCAGCGGGTCGGTTCCGAGAGCATCGATGGTCGCCTGGGGCAGACCGGCCGGATCGGCTGCGCGACCACTGCTGGTCAGGTTGGGGTTATGACAGGTGACGCAGATCTCTACCCCACCGTCGGCGGTAAGATTTCGGTTGCCACCATGACCTTCGAACATCTCATGGCAGGCAGCGCAGGCCGCGCTGCTGACCACTGCCCTGCGTTCCTCACCGACGACGGCCGTTACAACCGAACGGGTATGGCGCGCGGTATTGGCGGCGATACCATTGGTCCCGGCAGCCTGGGTCCAGTAACCCTGGAGACCAACGTTACGCAGCGTCGCGCCAACCGGGAAAGCGGCGGGAACGGTTGCCACATAGGCAGCGGGGGTGCCGCTCAAGGTCAGGCCGGAAATCGCTTGCGTGGCCGGCTGGCCGGCAGTCCGGCCGAGGTTGTTGTAATCGGCCGGAGCATTGACGCCGTCCTGGGGCAGAGCGTAAGCAAAGAGGAGGGAGGGACCGCCGGTGAAACCGGCCGGGGGATTGGTGCTCAGGTCGAGGTCGACACCGTCCTGCTGGATGTGGAAGGTGATGGTGGCGTCGCCGGTGGCATCATCGACCGTGACACTGTCAACAAAGTACTCGAAATTGACCAGGCCGGAATGGACCTGGGGATTGTTGGCCGTGGCGTTCTCGGTGGCATGAATCGCCGTCACGTCCTTGAGCGCATGGCAGCCGTCACAGGAGGTCAGCGTGTTGAGATGTGTAAAGGCCGGCTCCGTAACGCTGGTAGTGTGGCAGTTATTGAAGCAGGTTTCAACATTCTGCACAGTGTCCCACAGGGGAGTGGATCCCTTGTGGCAGGTAGCACAGTTTCTGAGATCCTGCGGGTAGGTCAGGTGAGAATAATCACCCAGATCGAAGTTTTGGGCGGAATGGATCTTGTGGATCATGGTCGGGAAGTAGGCTTCGCCGGCGCCAAGGGTGGTGACATGGCAGACCGTGCAAGCTTCGACGGCATAGCGGCTACCGCCTCCGTGCATGGGGAAGTTGATCACTGAGCCCGGGCCACCAAGGCGGCCATGGCAACCGTTGCAGGCGGCGTTGGTGACGACATCGCGCGCAAGAAGTGCGCCGGTGCCGGGGAAATCGGTAAAGGCGTTATAGGGGACCGGGACCAGGGCGCCGGCAGAGACCATGTTTACCACTCGGGTAACCAGGGCCGGGTCGTAGGTAGCGCTGATATCGGTGGTGGAGACGTAGGTGTAGCTCCCGTCGCCGTTATCGGTAAGGTTGGCGGGGTTGCGATCGCCACTGGTCAAACCAACCCAGGTCGGAGCATCGTCCGCCGTCGCCCCGGGATGGAGTTGGGCATAGGCCAGGCGGAAGTATTGCAGGCGGGTGGGGTTACTGCCGGCAACGGCAAGACCCGGCAACGGGTTGCCATTGGCGTCTCGCACGGTGAAGCCGATGGTGGCAAAGCCGCCGTTGACAGCGAAACTGTCGACCGTGGCGGTTACCTGCTCGATAGCGACATTCCCGATATGGACGTCCTGGACATCGATAACACCACCGCTCTTGTGGCAGAGGGCGCAGGATTCTGCGGTCAGCGGGTTGGCCGCTCCGCTACCGTTGCAGACGAACCTGGTCTGGTCGATTTCGGCGGCATCGAGTTCCAGATTGCCGTTATCGTCCATGCCGACGTCGATTTTCACGCCACCATTGGCGCAATCGGACACCGAGGCGTCATTAAGGACGATCAGCGAGGTCAGACCGTCGGTGCCATTGGTGCCGTCGGTGCCATTGGTGCCATTGGTGCCATTGGTACCGTTGGTGCCGTCGGTGCCATTGGTGCCGTCAGTACCATTACAGACCGCTTTGGTATTGTTGATCTCGGCATCGTCGAGGATGCCGTTGCCATTGGTATCGATGCCGGTGTAGACCCAGATTCCACCATTGGCGCACACTGCCCCCGGTGCGATGTCTGCGGTGGCTGCAGCGGTGGCAAAATTCTGCACCACTGCTTTTTTGTCATCGCTGTTGGAACAACCCCATAGGAAGGTCATACTCGTTAACAGCAGAATTGCACTCACTAACCTGAACCTGGCCATCATTACCTCCGTTGTTTAGGGGGGCAGTTGGCTGCCGGAGCCTTGCTGGCACCGGCAGCGGCACCACCTGGATATCCTGGAAGGGGGACCACCCTCCCACGGTCGTTGCTAGCAGACATGTTGAATCAATCGACAGTACATATTGCGGGCAAAAACTGCCTCCTCCGGGTTCCTGCCTCGGAGGAGACCAACCGCAGGACCGTCAGGGACGGGCCACCACCGGAGTCACGGCACCGGCGCTCAGATCGACAATGGCATCATAGAGCAGCTGCTTAATGTAATCGGGGTTGTGAATGTAGCCACAAGGCTCCTTGTCGGCCACCTGCCAGTTGTACGCCGCCTTGAGCTGGGCAGCGTTGCTGATGCCGCTGAAATAAGGATAGCCGGCGAGCGCGTTCACACCCGAAGCTTTAATAACTTCCAGCAGCTGGTCCTTGAGAGCGATGATGTCGTTGTAGTTGGCGTTGATGCCATGGCCCAGATCCTTGATCTCGGTACCGGGACCATCAAACCCATGGCAGCGCGAACAGAACGCTACTGCCGGCTTGAAGTCATGGGTCGGTGCATCCACCACGTGGCACCCCGCGCAGGTGTTGAGCTCTGGGGTGATATAGGTATGCTCCACCGGGAAGCTCATGCGCCCGGCGTAGGTCTTGCCGGCATACTGGTAGCCACCCTTGACCTCATCGCCAAAGAAGGATGCGGCAGCGGCAAAGTAGTGGATGTTGGTGAAGCCAAAGCTGCCGGCCGCGATCTTGCTGTCGACCGTGTTCATCGACTCGCGCCCCTGGTGACAGGTCATGCAGAGCTTGCTGTCGTCAGCAAAGAAGGGAGCTGCGTTGGTGGCGTCGAGGACTACCCCGGAGGGGAAGGTTACAGCTGTCAGTTGACGACGGGCAGGGCTTGCCGCGGCGCCCTCGAAGGGTGCTGTATGGCAGGCTTCACAGGAGAGGCCGGCAGAGATCCCCTTGGTGTACTCGGTGAAATCGGCTGCGGTCACGGTGCCGTTGGTGAAGAAAGCGGCAGCCCCTTCCGAGGAGTGGCACTTGGCGCAGCTGGTGCTCATTTCCCCGTCGCCGTCCCAGTGACGGAACGGCTCGCCGGCGGCATCAAAGTGGCCCGATGCATCGCGGGTCAGGCCGGCAACGGCGGCGGCACCGCCGATATCCTCGATGGAATCGTAGAGAATCTCGATAATGTAGGTGCCGTTATGGGCGTAAGCGCCCGGATCTTTGGAAGCGACCTGCAGGTTGTAGGCGGCACGCAGCTGCTTGGCGGTCAATTTAGCCGCATTGGCTCGGCTGAAATCGGTGGTGCCGACTGGGAAGAAGTAGGGGTAGCTGGCCGGTTGATAGAGGAGGCCGTCGGCATTGAGGGTCGCCTCAAGCTTGGCGATCATGTCGGCGACTTCGTAGTACATCCCTTCCGTGCTATTGCCGTCACCGTCGTAGTCGGCGATGGAGCCGGCCATGCGGATGGCACGGACCGCCAGAACATCGGACTCGTAGTCGCCGGTGGAAGCGACGCCGCTATGGCAGGTATCGCAACCGGTCGGTCCGAAGCCGGGGCTGGTCAGGTAGAGTTCCCCGGAGTGGACATTGTGGCATTCGACGCAGAGGTCGTTGGACGCGACATGCTCGAATTTGGAGGAGTAGGACTTGCCGGCGTACTCGTACGCCCCTTTTGCCTGGGTACCGAACAGGGTCGCTCCGGCTGCCAGGTAGTGGATGTTGGTAAAGCTGTAGGGACCGGCCGACTTGGCGATCTTGGCATCGACCGAGGCGGTCGACTCGCGACCCGAGTGGCAGGTCAGGCAGAGCGCGTTGTCTTCCACGCCCTGAACGGTTTCCAGGGTCGCGGCATTGTTGCCGGCAGCCTTTTCCGCAGCATAGAGGGTGCGGGCGTTGTCAAAGGCAAACTCGATACTGCGCCGGGAGCCGAGTTCAAAGGCGGTACCGGCGGCATTTTTCTGTTGCAGATCGTGGCAGGCGACACAGCCGATAACGCCCACTTCGGTATCAACTTCCGAATAGGCCGCGCCCTGGGTCAGTTCGACCAGGCCGAGGGGGCTGTGGCAAGGAGTACAGCCATGTTCAAAGGCCGGTCCCTTGTAGTCGCCATGGAAGCCTTTGGCCTGGCCCCACTCTTCGGCAATGCCGGCAGCGAAGGGCTGAGCGAACTTGGTCGCCCCATGGGGATCGTGGCAGTAGAGGCAGGCGTTTTCGTCAGCGGCGTTGATGTTGAAGCCTTCAACTACCGGGGTGGCCGGATCGTCAAAATGCCCCTGGGTCCCGGCGCCACTATGCTGCAACACCTTGCCGGCAGTCTGCTTGTAGGTGAACTTTCCAGCCGGTTGATCCCAGGTCGCGGTCAGGAAGTTCATGTGGCAACTGATACAGAGGTTGAAGGAGGCCGAGAAGGAGACCTTGGTCACCCGCGGGGTCGCCGCATCGCCGTCGTCATCCACATTCGTTGTGGTTGCCCTGGCACGCAGTTCACCTGAGTGGGGATCGTGACAGGTCCGGCACTGGACCGGGGAGATGTTGGTCAACGGCGCCTTGGGATCGAGTGCCGCCTTCAGTCCGTCACTGTCAAGACCCACGGTCTCCGGCGCATAAAGCCGGTAGCCTTCGTCGGAATGGCAACGGGCGCAGCGAGCACGCAACTCGGCGGGGGTGCCATGAGCGGTCTCAATCGACTTGATGTGGCCGCTCATCTTGTAATTTTCGACGATGTTGTCTGCATAGGGGTGATGGCTGTTGTGGTCGAAATTGGCATTGTGGCACTGGCCGCAGGCGTTGTAATCGGGCGTGGCCGCAGGGATCGGGCCAACCCCATAGTGCTGGCCGCCGGCACCATGACAATTTTCACAACCGATGGCGGCGAGGCCGGTGGCAGGAATCGGCCCCTCGCCATTCGCTTGCACATAGGCAGCGAGCAACTCGGGATTGGCAACGAGGAATTCCTGGAAATAGGGCTCGAGGCTCTTGCTGTCACCGATCGGGTCATGGCAGCCGAGGCAGGTGTCGCCGGACGCAGCGGTGATATGGGTGCTGTGCATTACGTGCTTGCTACCGAGGTAGGCCTGGACTGCGTCAGCACTCCAGGTAAAGTCCTGATGGCAGCCGATACAGGTGCCGGCGCCGACAAATTTGATGCCGGTGGAGTCGCTGCCAAAGGTTCCGGCTTCCGCTGTGGTCTGATTGCCACCGGAATCCCGGTTGCTGCCGCAACCCCAGAAGGTCAGGGCCAGCAACGCTGACAGGGCTAAACAGACGAGCTTCGTGGTTCGCATGCAAACCTCCTATGCGTGGGTTAAGGATGTAATTAATGGCATTTCCGACAGGTTTTGCCGCCACTGGCCCGGTCGAGACGGCCGCTGAAATCGCTGAAGTCCTTCGGATGGGGGTTGACCATCAGCCCGCTCTTTGCGCTGTGGCATTTGAGGCAGATATCCCCGTCCGGGTGGCAGGCCTGGCAGGTCGCCAGGTTCTTGCGCGCTTCGCGGCTGTGCCGGCTCGACCATTCGTGCGACGGCAGCACCGAGTTCGGGTGGCAGGTCTGGCAGCTGTCCGCGGGAAAGGTCTCGTGCGGCGTCCCGGAAACGGTCAGGTCGCTCCAGCTGCGCCGGTGCGAGTCGAGGGCGAGGTCGGCCGGGGCGAACTGCTCGTGGCACTCGAGGCAGAAGTTCTGCTCGTGGCAGCTGCTGCACAACTGCGGGTCGGTGCGCGCGGCGATCGGGTGGGTGACGTGAAAGTCGCTGCGATGGACGTTGACCATGGCGTTGCCAAAGGCCCCCATCTCGTCGGCGCGCCCGGCGTCGCTGTGGCACTCGAGGCAGAAGTCCTGCTGGTGGCAGGCGCTGCAGTCGATGGCGCCATTCTTGGCGGCCGGACGGTGGTTGAAGGCCCAGACCGGGCCATGCGTCTTCAGCCCCGGAAAGGTAACTTCTTCGACAAAGGCTTTCTCGTGGCATTCGAGGCAGACCGTCTCGGCCGGCTTGATCGCTTCGGCCCCTTCGACGTGGCAGGTAGCGCAGGCGGCATCGTCGAGATAGGTCAGGTGAGTGGCGTGGTCGAATGGGGCGCCCAGCGCCGGCGCCGCCCAGAGGGTGGCAAGGGCCAGGATGGCTAACAGGCTTCGAATCATATCGTCACTCCTTGACTTAGAAGAGGATGTTAAGACGGACGCGGCCGCGGTTGTAGTAGTCGTACAGGTCGCTCTCCACCCGCTCGAGCTTTGCCTGGACATTGACCTTCTTGGTCAGGTACGCCGTGGCGTCGACCCAGTAGCGGCTGCTGGTGGTGTCGTCGCTGGTCTCTTCCAGCCGCCGCTGCAGCACGTCGACCTCGGCGCCGGCGCCGGCCTGCAGGTACTTGTTGAAGAGGTAGGAGCCGTGCAGCTTCACCCCGCGCAGGTCCTGGCCGTCGCCGTCCTCGCGCCAGACCCCGGAGAGGTAGCCGGCAAAGCGCTCGGTGCGGATCTTTTCGACCCCGGCCTCGAAGACGTAGGCGTCGTCGAAATCCTGGTACATTTCCCAGGTGCCGCGGCCAAAGGCCCTTAAGCCCTCGCCGAGCCGAACGTTGTATTCGGCCATCAGCTCCTGGTACTCGCTGACGGCGAAGACCGAGTAGATCGAGGTCGAAGAGAAGACCGGCAGGGAGTAGAGGTACTCGGTGCGCAGGTTCCACTTCTCGCTGCGGTGGTAGTTGGCCCCGGCCAGGAAGTAGGAGACGCTGTTGCTCAGATAGTCGAATTGCACCTCAGTGTAGAGGTTGAGCAGGTTGCGCCAGTCGTAGTCGGCATCGAAGCCGAACATCTCGTTGGCGAGTTCGCTGTCGCTCCAGCGCTGCAGGTAGGAGACGCCGAGGTGGAGGCCGTCGAAGAAACTCCCGGACAGCTTCAGCCCGCCGATCAGGTCCTTGGCACTGTAGCCGCTGTAGTAGGCGACATCACCACCGCCGAAGAGGCTGACCTTGAGGGGGCCGAGGTTGTTGTAGTCGAGGTAGAGGCCGTCCATCAGCGAGGCGCCGGCGGTGGTCGCGATGAACTGGCGGCCGAGCTTGACGTCGAGGTTCTTGACCAGCCCCTTCTTCTCCAGGTAGCCGTAGTAGAGGCGGCTGTCGGCGTCGACCTCGTCGTTGAGATCGACCCCGAGGCGGCCGTAGCCGCGGAAATTGAGCCCGGCGCCGTCGAGATCCTTGACGTTGAGCAGCAGGTACTCGTAGGCGGGAAGGGCGGTGTCGCCCTGGGCGTCGTCGTACCATTCGAGTTCGGTGCTCGAGCGCCCCGACACCGAGACCGCCAGCGCCTGACCCGCCGCCCCCAGGGCCAGCAGAAATACCGCTGCGCAGATTGTCAATCGCTGCCAAATCCTCATGTTGCCTCCTTGACGTGATGGCTGGGAATTCAAAGCCGGTCCCCGTGTTTCGATCTGCTCAAACCAGAAATCAACCCGGGGAAGGACGTTCATTCAAAACAAAGTTAAACTCATTTTCCCTTAATGCGGGATATTGCCAGTAGCGTCCTGTTTCGCTACCGGTTGCTGCCAGATTATCCAGTCAAAAACCGCTCGACCGTGGCTTACCCGTATGCCGGGAGTGGGGAAAATATTTATTCGCAAATAATGGATTGGCTCCTGTGGATATAAGCACGCTGTGTGCCAACATAATGACTACAATTTGAAATTGCTAATTAGGAATTAAAAAATCTTTACCCTTTGCTAGCCGGCACCAGCGATAACCCGCCAAAAAGACTAGAAAACGGCACTATAGCCAAACCGGTGAGGGAAGAAATCAGATAAATACGGAACCGAGAACAACCATAACAACGCCCCCCCTCCTCATGAACAATTTCATAGTGACGTCACTCCTGTCTACCATGGAAATTTTCCCTGTCAAGCAAAGAAAGTCACGATTAATCAAGAATAATCCAACTTGATCCCGGTGCGGTGCCGTCAATTGGCTGGGCCACCTCTGAATGGCGGAAGCCCACGGATGACCATGTCTTCGCGGTGGCGAATTGGCGCCCATAGGGTGACCTGGAGGCAGAAAAGACCAGATATGGCAGAGGGGTGAGGAGAACGGCCTTGCTGAGAAGAGGGAAAGGAGTTTATTCGCCGAGCATGTTGCGCATTCGGGAAAAGAAATCGCTGGCCATCTGCTCCTGTTCTCCCGGGGGAAGCTGCGGCCTGCCTTCACTGGTGCCACGTTCCATACTGCCCTCCGGCAATTCGGCCAGAAAAGGACTGGGGGTGCGCGGTTCGAGCTTGCCATACTTCTTGCGCCGCCTGGCATGGAGCAGTACCAGGCGCTGCCGGGCCCGGGTGATGCCGACATAACAGAGACGCCGCTCCTCGTCGAGATCAGCCCCCGCCTCCATCGACTTGCGATGCGGCAGGAAGCCTTCCTCCAGACCGACCAGGAAGACCTGGGGAAATTCGAGCCCCTTGCTGGAATGCAGACTCATCAGGACCACGGCGTCACGGGACAGCTTGTGTTCCTTGTCGTTACGTACCGGCTCGTCCTGATCGAGGAGGGAGACCTTGTCGAGGAATCCCGCCAGACTCGCCTCCCCTTCCCGTTCGACATAGCCGGCCAAGGCGTTGAGGACCTCCGCGAGGTTTTCCGCGCGCCGTTTCCCCTGCTGGGGATCGTTGGCGGTACGATAGATTTCGTTTTCGAGGCCAATTTCCGCAAAGAGCTCTCGGGCCGTCTCGACCAGGCGCAGCGGCTTGCGAAACTGCCGGCGAAATCGCTCCATCAACTCGACGAAGCCGGCAACAGCGGAATGCGCCTTTTCCCCCAGCTCATCCAGCTCACTCACCTGGCGCATGACCTCCCAGAGGGGACGGGACTGGGCGGCGGAGGCCTGGATTAAAACGTCCGCCGTCGTTTCGCCGATGCCGCGCCGGGGGAAGTTGAGAATCCGCAGCAGGCTCACTTCATCGCGCGGATTGACCAGGACCCGAAAATAGGCGAGGGCGTCCTTGACCTCCTTGCGGTCGAAAAACTGCTGGCCGCCGATCAGGACATAGGGAATATTCTCGAAGCGCAGCTGCTCCTCGAAAGCGCGGGACTGGACGTTGGTGCGGTAGAGAATGGCGAAGTCCCGGTACTGCAGGTTGCGACGGAACCGTTCGGCATGAATCTGCTCGACGACACTGCGCGCCTCATCCTCCTCGTCTTCGCAGCAGAGGCTCAGCACCGGCTCTCCGGGATCGCCGGCGGTCCAGAGCACCTTCTCCTTGCGCCGGGTGTTGTTCCGGATCACCGCGTTGGCGGCGGCGAGAATGTTCCCGGTGGAGCGGTAGTTCTGCTCCAGCTTGATGACCCGGGCGCCGGGGTAATCCTTTTCGAAATCGAGGATATTGCCGAGGTCGGCGCCGCGCCAGCCGTAAACCGACTGGTCGTCGTCCCCGACCACGCAGAGGTTGCGATGTTCTTCGCAGAGGAGGCGCAGCAGGTGATACTGGGCGGCGTTGGTATCCTGGTATTCATCGACCATGATGTAGCGGAAGCGGGCCTGCCACGCTCTGCGCACTGCCGGATCGTCGCGCAGCAGGCGTACTGCGAGGAGCAGGATGTCATCGAAATCGACCGCATTGAAGGCCTTGAGGGCGCGCTGGTAGCGGGGATAGACCTGGGCGGCCAGGAGCCGCTCCGGGTCGCTGCCGCCGGCAGTGAACTCCGTCGGGGTGATCAGGCGGTTCTTGGCGTCGGAAATCAGCCAGAGAACCCGGTCGAGGTCGCAGCGCACCCCCTCTGCCAGCAGGTCGCGGGTGAGGTCGCGCACCAGACGCTCCTGGTCGGCGCTGCCATAGATGGAAAAGTTCTGCTTGAAACCGAGCCGCTCGATATCGGCACGCAGGATCCGCAGCGCCAGAGAGTGGAAGGTAGAGATGACCATCCCCTGTCCCGATTTGCGGCCGACCATCGCCTTGACCCGTTCGCGCATCTCCCGGGCCGCCTTGTTGGTAAAGGTCACCGCCAGAATCTCCTCCGCCGCCACCCCCTGTTCCAGCAGGTAGGCGATCCGGCAGGTGATGACCCGGGTTTTGCCCGACCCGGCCCCGGCCAGGAGGAGCAGCGGCCCCTCGGTATGCCGTACCGCGGCCTGCTGCGGCGGGTTGAGATCGTTGATATGCATGACCGACTGACTCCGGAAATTTTGATACCAGGAACGGGCAGGATTGGCAATGGAAGCCGGGGAAGGACGTTACCATGGTCGGTACCGGCGAGGCAAGGGGCGCGGGGAGCGCAATTCAGGCGGATTAGCCCTTGATTTTTGTCCGCAGTGGGCGTATTTTTACGCCCGCTATGACACGTATCCTTATCCTTCTCGTTGGCCTGGCCTGGGCTTCGCTCCTCCTGATCTCCTGGGGTGGCAGCTCCGAGGCGCAGCTTCATCCCGATCCGGCGGTCGGCGTCACCCGCGCCGCCTCCTGACCTCGCCACCATCAGCCCCCCCAGAGCCCCCTCCCGGAAACTCCTGGCGGTGCCGGCAGGCATCCCCCTGCCGGCTGCCGCGGCGCTCCAGTTCAGCATCGATGGCATTGAGCACTTCCCACTTATTGAGGGACCAGAGCGGTGCCAGCAGCAGCTCCCGCGGGCCATCGCCGGTGAGGCGCTGGACCACCGTCTGCGGGTGGAGCCGCTCCAGGAAATCGGCGGCAAGAGCGACATAGGCCTCCTGCTCGAGCACCGCAACCTCACCGGCCTGAAACAGATCGCCCAGCGGCGTCCCGCGCAGCACATGCAAAAGGTGAATCTTGACGCCGTCGACCCGCAGCCGGGCCAGTTCATCGGCGGTCGCCAGCATCGCCGCCCGGTCTTCCCCGGGAAGCCCGAGGATGACGTGGACACAGATCCGTAGTCCGGCCTGCCGGGCGGCGGCAAACGCGGCGAGAAAGGTCGCGTAATCGTGGCCGCGGCGGAGCCGGTCGAGGGTCCGGTCATGGCTGCTCTGCAGCCCGAGTTCGAGCCAGAAGTAGGTCTGCCGGTGGTAGGCGGCGAGCAGCTTGAGAACCTCCGGCGGCAGACAATCGGGGCGGGTGCCGACGGCCAGCCCGACCACCCCCGGCACCGCCAGCGCCTGGTCATAGCAGGAGCGCAACCGCTCCACAGGCGCGAAGGTATTGGAAAAAGGCTGGAAGTAGGCGAGGAAGCGGTCTGCCTTGTACTTGCGCGACATGACCTCCTTGCCCGCTTCAACCTGGCTGGCAACATCGAGCCGGCGCTCGATACCGACCGCCCCCGACCCGCCTGGGTCACAGAAGAGGCAGCCGGGGCGTTGCCGTGAATCCCCCCGGTTGGGGCAGGCGAAACCGGCGTCGACAGAGATCTTGTGAATGCGGCCGCCAAAATGCTCCTTGAGCTCGGCGGAAAAGGTGCGATAGCGTTTTTCCATCCTGGCAATATGCCACTTCCTGGGCGCAGGGCGCAAGGGTCACGGCCTGCCGGAGCGGAGCAAACCCCGCCATTGCAACGCATCCCCCCCCTGCTATAATTCCAGGGTTCGAAAGCCTCTCCATTAGCACCCGCCCTGAAGGGAAATTTTGTGCCGCCCGAATGCTGCTGGCCCCATGAGCAGATCGCCCCAGGCGACTGCCCCTATATCCCTCCCGGGAGGGAACACCTCCTCTTCGACCGCAAACAGCGGTTTTTGAGTTGCTGCCTGGAGTGCCCGCGCCTTTTGAACGACCTGAGTCTCCCGCCCGAGGAGAGCGGCAACCTGGGCGAAGTATTCCCCTACGCGATCGAAGAGATCATTCAACTGCGGGCCCGGCTCCAGGACCAGCAGAGCCTGCTCGAAATCCGCGGCCGGGAGATCAAGTTCCTGCATGAAGTCGGCCTGGTGCTGCAGACCTCTGTCGACATGGACGAGGTCATCGCCATGGCCCTCACCGCGATCACGGCGGGCCAGGGCTTCGGCCTGAACCGGGCGATCCTGCTGCTGGTCGACCGCAGCCGCCTCCACCTCAAGGGATACTTTGCGGTCGGACCGCGCCATCGGGAAGAAGCGGCACAGATCTGGAAGGAACTGGAAGACCGCGATCTGACCCTGCGGGAAATGGCCCAGCGTTTTTTCGAACAGAAAATGGCCACGGAGCGGGAGCGCTTCCGTGATCTGCTCGAAACCCTCTCCGTCCCGCTGACCGCCGAAGACCATCCCTTTGTCCAGACCCTCACCAGCCAGCTCTCCCGACATATCCCGGACCTCTGGCAGGAGCCGGGCCTCCCGCTGGCGCAGCGCGAGGCCCTGGGGGTCGCGGAGCTGGTCATGGTTCCCCTGGTGAGCAAGAATCGCCGGGTCGGTCTGCTCCTCGCCGACAACATCGTCAACGGCCGGCCGATTACCGGGGAGGATCTGCAGTCCCTGGAAACCTTTGCCCTGCCGATGGCTTTTGCTATTGAGCGGGCAGCGCTCTATGAGCGCCTGCAGCGGGAACTGGTGCGCGCCCAGGAGACCAACCAGCGCTTGCAGGAACAACAGGAGACCATCGTCCGCATGGAAAAGATGGCCCTGGTCGGCAATATCGCCGCCAACATTGCCCACTCCATCCGCAATCCGTTGACGATTATTGGCGGTTTCGCCCGCACCCTGATTCGCAACACCCCCGCCGATGACCCGAAACGGCGCCATATTGAATCGATTGTCCGCGAAGCACGTCGCCTCGAGGATGTCTTGCAGGAGGTGCTGGTCCACTCCGAATCCCTCCACCCGACCCTCGACCTCTGGGATGTCAATCAGCTGGTGACCGGCGTCTACGCCGGGCTGAAGGAAGACCTGGAAATGGCCGGGGTGGAGAGTCACCTCGACCTCGCGCCGGCACTGCCCCAGGTCAAACTGGACTACAAGAAAATCGGGTATTGCCTGCGGGCCCTGTTCAACAACCTCCTCGAACGGCTCCCCGCCGGGGGGGAAGTCACCCTCGCTACCCGCGCCGGCGCGGACGGGATAGAAATTGCCCTGCGCGACAACGGCCCTCCCCTCGACGCAGCGACCCTGCAGGCGGCCAGCGACCTGACGCCCGGCAGCGCCGTCACCGGCAGCCATCTCGGGCTGTCGCTCTGTGCCCGCATCCTGTCCGCCCACCGTGCCCGCTTTTCCATCGAGAGCACCGCAGCCGGAACGGTATTCACTATTTTTCTCGCCACCGCCCAAGGAGGAACCCCATGACCCGTCTTCTCGTCGTCGATGATGAGCAGGACATCCGCTATCTCTATGCCGCCGAGCTGACCGATGAGGGGTACCAGGTCGACACCGCCGGCAGTGGCGCAGAAGCCTCCCAGCTGCTGCTGGAGAAGGAATACGACCTGCTCCTCCTCGACATCCAGATGCGTGGCGAGAGCGGACTGCAGCTGCTGCAGAAGGTGGTCCGCGACCGCAAGGGGCTGCCGGTCATCCTCTGCACCGCCTTCAACTGCTACAAGGATGATTTCTCCTCCTGGCTGGCCGACGCCTATGTCGTCAAGAGCTCGGATCTGACCGAACTCAAAACGGAAGTGCGCCGAGTTCTCGCCAAGCACAAGCACTAGGCGGAACGGGCGGTTATCACGAATCTGCGCGAAAGGGCCCGGCGCGTCCTGGTGCCTGGCGCCATCTACTGATGTGGAGGGAACGATGAAAGCTGTACTCATGGCCGGCGGCTTCGGCACCCGCATCCAGCCACTGACCATCAACCTGCCCAAACCGATGATCCCGCTGATCAACCGACCGATCATGGCGCACATCGTCGATTTGCTGAAGGGGCACGGCATCAACGACCTGATCCTGCTCCTCTACCACCAGCCGGAGATCATCAAGAATTATTTCGGCGACGGCAGCGAGTTCGGTATCCACATTACCTACGTCACCCCCCTGGAGGATTTCGGTACCGCCGGCGCGGTCAAGGCTGCGGCCAAGTTTCTCGACGAACGCTTTCTGATCATCAGCGGCGACCTGCTCACCGACTTCGACCTCTCCCGGGTTTTGGCCTTCCATGAGGCCAATCAGGCTCTGGCGACGGTCACTTTGACCAGCGTCAAGGACCCGCTCCAGTTCGGCGTCGTGATTACCGACAAGGACGGGCGGATCAGCAAGTTTCTCGAAAAGCCCGGCTGGGGAGAGGTCTTTTCCGACACCATCAACACCGGTATCTACGTCGTCGAGCCGGAGGTCCTCGACCTGATCCCGGCCGGCGAAAACCGCGACTGGTCCAAGGATGTCTTTCCCCAGATGCTCGCTGAGGGGGCCGCCCTCTTCGGGTGCACCCTGCAGGGGTACTGGGCGGATATCGGCAATACCGACGCCTACCTCGAAGCGACCAGCGACATCACCTCCGGCCGGGTGGCGGTGCCCATCCAGGAACGCCAGGTCGGCCCGAACCTCTATCTCGGCAACGAGGCCGAAGTGGGCGCCGACCATTCACGGCTGGAGGGGATGGTGGTCCTGGGTGAGAATACCCAGGTCCTCGGCCGGGCCCGGCTCAAAAACTGCGTGGTCGGCCGCAACTGCCTGATCGAAGACGGCTGCGAACTGGAGAATGCCGTTCTCTGGGACAACGTCTACCTGCGGCGCGGCGCCAGCATCCACGGGGCGGTCCTCTGCCACCGGGTCCGCGTCGGCCAGGAGGTGGTCATCGAGGAGGGGGCGGTCATCGGGGACGAAACCGAGATCGGCGACAAGGCCCTGATCAAAAAGGATGTCAAGGTCTGGCCGCGCAAGGTGATCGAGGGGGGCGCCATTGTCACCACCAACCTGATCTGGGGGGAGAAGTGGCGCAAGTCTCTTTTTGAAGGGGCGATGGTCCGCGGCCTGACCAATGTCGAGCTGACCCCCGAATTTTCGGCCAAGCTTGGCGCCGCCTACGGCTCGACCCTCCCCAAGGATGCCTTTATCCTCGCCGGCCGCGACGCCATCCGCGCCTCGCGCATGCTCAAACGCTCCTTTGTCGGCGGCCTGCTCTCGGCCGGCATCAATGTACGCGACGCCAAGATGATTTCGCTGCCGGTGCTGCGCTACAAGCTGGCGACCTTTGGCGAGGTCGGCGGCGTTCACTTCCGCCAGTCCCCCGACGACCCGGCAACGACCGAGATTCTCTTCTTTGACGGCGAAGGAAACGAAATCTCCTCGTCGATGGCGAAGGGGATCGAGCGCATCTATTACAAGGAAAACTTCCGCCGCGTCCATTTTTCCGAACCGGGCGGCATTGCCGATATTCCGAAGATCTACGACTATTATCGCGAGGGCTTCCTGCGCGCCCTCGATGGCGAGTTGCTGCGCGGCAGCGCCACCAAGGTGGTGATCGACATCAACCATTCGCCGGCCGGCGACCTGCTGCCGGGACTCCTCAACCAGCTTGGCTGCGAGGTGATCGAACTCAACTCGCACCTGCTCGACAGCAAGTCCGGCAGCACGCCGGAGCAGGTCGCACGCTCCATGGACCAGCTTTCCAAAATCGTCGCCACCCTCGGCGCCACCGCCGGCTTCTGGCTCGGCCCCTCCGGCGAGCGGCTCAAGCTGATCGACGAAACCGGGGCGGTCCTTTCCGACATCGAGGCCCTGACCGCCCTCACCGCCCTCGTCTGCCGCTGCGCCGGGCCGGGCTCGCTGGCCGTACCGGTGGCCGCGCCGCTGACGGTCGAGGACCTGGCCACCGAGGCCGGGATGACGGTTAAGCGGACCAAGAGTGACGGCCGCTCCCTGGTCGAGATGGGGCACGAACCGCAGGTGAAGTTCAGCGCGGCGCTGGATGGCCGTTTCGCCTTCCCGGCTTTTCAGGCCAATTTTGACGCCATGTTCACCGTCGCCAAGGTCCTCGAAATGCTCGCCGGCAGCGGCTGCAGCCTCGGCCAGCTGCGCCGCGACCTGCCGCAGCGCCACTACCTGAGCGCCCAGCTCGCCTGCTCCTGGGATTACAAAGGGGGGATCATGCGACGGATGAGCGAAGACTCGGTCGACCTCGACGCTTCCTTTATCGATGGCGTCAAGGTCAACCTCGGCGACGCCTGGGCACTGATTCTCCCCGACCAGCACCGTCCGCTGGTGCATGTGGTGGTCGAAGCGCTCGATGAGAAGCGGGCCACGGAATTGTTCGACAGCTATTGCCGCAAAGTCGAAGAATGGAAGCAGGAGCTGGCAAAGGAGTAGCCCGCTCCCCCAGTTTCATGGTACAGAAGAGGCGAGGCGGTAACCGGGCTTGCCACCTGCGCCAGACCATAGAGCCGCTGCCAGCTCTCTTGACATTCTTTTGACCTTCTTGCCGAGGCACCCTGCCACCGCGCCGGCTGTCGACCTGAACTGTTATCCCTGATCGCATCGGAACTGTTTTGAACTCATCCATGACCGCTCTCCCCCCCGGCTATCGTTACTTCCCTCTCGGTATCCCGCTCACCGCCCGGGCGCTGCAAGAACTCGCCTTGCCCCGGGAACTGCGGGTACCGCCACCGGCGCGACGCCTCTATGCCTTGCGTGAGGTGGCAAACCGTTTCGATTCCCGCCAGGCGTCGGTGAGTGGCAGCGCCGCCCAGCTCAACCTGCTGGCCCTCCTCTGCAGCGCCCAGCGCCTGATCACCCGGCGCTATCTGGAGCGCAACAGCGCCCGCCTCGACGGCCAGGGGCTGCGCAGCAAGGGGAAGAGCATGCCGCTGGCAGACTGGCCGCAGGTAATGGCCCGCTTCGGCGAGCTCTTTCCTCCCCCCTGGGAGCCGGCAGCGCCACCTGACGACCTCCCCGACCTGGTCGCGACGGAATTGCTGGTTCTTGCTGTTCAATCGGAAAACCGCGCCGCCGCCCCCTATCGCCCCCTTTTCGATCCGGCCCCCCTCGACGCCGTCTGTCCCTGGCGCAGCCTGGTCAGCGAGCTCGACCAGCGCCTGGCCCCCAAGCGGCAATCTGGCCGCCTCGGCGGCTCCCTCCTCGCCCTGTTGCGCGAGCCCCTGGCAGCAGCCCCCGACTCCCTGGCCGGCCAGCTCGGCTACATACGCGCGGCCTGGGGCGAACTGCTGCCGGAAGAATTTCTCGCCGGACTGGAAATCGCCTTCGCCGTCCTCGCCGAGGAGGAACGTGACCGCGGTGACGGCGGCCCCGGCCCCCTCGTCGCCCCGGGCTTTTCGCCGGCAGCCGGAGCGGAGCCGGAGCCGGAAGCCTTCTCCCGCGACGCCGACTGGATGAGCAGCACGGTGCTGGTGGCCAAGTCGGTCTATGTCTGGCTCGACCAGCTCTCGCGCACCTACCAACGGGAGGTCGTCCGACTCGACCAGATTCCCGGCGAGGAACTCGATCGCCTCGCGCGCTGGGGCTTCTCGGCTCTCTGGCTGATCGGTCTCTGGCGCCGTTCGGACGCTTCGCGCATCATCAAGCAGCGCATGGGCAACCCCGAGGCGGTCGCCTCGGCCTACTCCCTCGACGATTACCAGGTCGCCGACGACCTCGGCGGCGACGCAGCCCTCGCCACCCTCGAAGCGGAATGCCGGCGGCGCGGGATCCGCCTCGCCTGCGATGTCGTCCCCAATCATACCGGCATCGATTCGCGCTGGGTCCGGGAGCATCCCGACTGGTATATCCAGCTCGACCACCCCCCCTACCCGGGTTACTCCTTTTCCGGTCCCGACCTCTCCTCCACCGGCGAGATCGAGCTGCGCATCGAAGACGGCTACTGGGACCACAGCGACGCCGCCGTCGTCTTCCAGCGCCGGGACCGGCGCAACGGCGAGGTCCGCTACCTCTACCACGGCAACGACGGCACCCACATGCCATGGAACGATACCGCCCAGCTCAACTTCCTGCTGCCGCAGGTGCGCGAGGCGATGATTGCCACCATCATCCGGGTCGCACGTCGCTTTCGCATCATCCGTTTCGATGCCGCCATGACCCTGGCCAAGCGTCACTTCCAGCGCCTCTGGTTCCCCCTTCCCGGCGGCGGCGCCGGCGTCCCGAGCCGGGCGGAGCACGCCATGAGCCGGGAGGCCTTCGAGAGTCTTTTCCCGCTGGAGTTCTGGCGCGAGGTGGTCGACCGGGTCGCCGCCGAGGTTCCCGACACCCTCCTCCTTGCCGAAGCCTTCTGGCTGATGGAAGGCTACTTCGTGCGCACCCTCGGCATGCACCGGGTCTACAACAGCGCTTTCATGCACATGCTGAAACAGGAGGAGAACGCCAAGTACCGCGGGGTATTGAAGAATATCCTCGAGTTCAATCCCGAGATCCTCAAGCGCTTCGTCAACTTCATGAACAATCCGGACGAGGCGACGGCGGTGGAGCAGTTTGGCAAGGGGGACAAGTATTTTGGCGTCGCGGTGCTCCTCGCCACCCTCCCCGGCCTGCCGATGTTCGGCCATGGCCAGATCGAGGGACTGCGTGAGAAGTACGGCATGGAATACCGCCGCGCCTACCTCGACGAAGCGCCGGATGCCGGCTTTATCGCCCACCACGAAGCCCAGATCTGCCCGCTGCTGCAACGGCGCTGGCTTTTCAGTGAGGCGGCGGCCTTCGAGCTCTACGATTTCGAGAGCGGAGGAAACGTCAACGAGGATGTCTTCGCCTACAGCAACGCCTGTGGCGGCGAGCACACCCTGGTCGTCTACCACAACCGCAGCAGCGAAACCGCCGGCCGGCTGCGCCGCGCCGTTGCCAAGGCGTTTCCCGGCAGTGGCGAGCCGAACCTGCGCCAAACCTCCCTCGCCGCGGCCCTCGGGGTCGGCCCGGAGGGGGAGCCGCTCTGGCGCTGGCGCGAAGAACGAACGGGCAGCGAGTTCCTGCTCGGGGCGGAGGAGCTGCGCAATAACGGCCTCTTCCTGCAATTGGGAGCCTACGATTATCGGGTCTTTACCGGCCTGCGCCCGCAACCGGACCCGGAGGGTCACTGGCGGGAACTGGCCGGGCACCTTGCCGGCCGCGGGGTGGCCGACCTCGACCGCGAGCTGGGCCGTTGGCGTGCCCGGGAGGTCACCGCCCAGCTACGCCGGCTGCTCGCCACGGAGACCCCGTGGCCGCTCGCGGCTGGCGCCGGAACGCGTAAAAAGACCCAAAAAGAAGCCGCGGACGAAGGTCTCCGGCAGCGGCTGGACGAAGTCTTTCTGGCCTTTGCCCGGGCGACGGGACTGGCTGAAGAGAGCAGCGCCCGGACCGCGGCCCTCCTCGCAGACCTGGCAGCTCTCCAGCACGGCTGCGGCCTCCCCGGCCGCTCTGCCGCGGTGCGCGCCGCCCTGGCCCAGCTGCGGGCACTCTGCTTTCCGGACCAGCTCCCCGCCGCCGTGCTGGTGGTCCTGCTCTGCCTCGAAGGGATCGCCGCTGACGGGCCCGACCGATCGCGGGCGGCGGAACTCCTTCTCGATGAGGCCTTCCCGGAAGGAACGATACCGGCGCCGGCAACCCTGGTCCGGCTGCTGTTGCGGCACCACGACAGCTGGACCGCAGCGGCAACTGACCTCACGGAACTCTTCGCCGCTGCCGAGGTTGGCCGCTATCTGCTGGTCCACCAGGCGGACGGAGTGGTCTGGTTCAACCGGGAACGGGCCATTGCCTGGCTCGACGGGCTGACCCTGGTTGGCGCCCTTGCCCTCTGCCGCGACGAAACCCTCTCATCCGCAGCCCTGGGCCGCCAGCTGGCGGCCTTGACCGATCGCCGCACCCTTCTGCTGCAGCAGGCGGAGAGCGCCGGTTATCGCCTCGACCGTTTCCTGATGACGCCTCCGGAGTGACAGTCATGAGAATCCTGCTGGTCACCCCGGAGGTCGCCCCGCTCGCCAAAACGGGCGGTCTCGCCGACGTCGCCGGCTCCTTCCCCCGCGAACTGCGCCGCCGCGGTCATGACGTCCGCATTATTCTCCCCTATTACCGCGTCACCCGGGAGCAGCGCATCCCCCTGGCAGCAGCGAGCTGGCCGGTGACGGCGGTGGTCGGCGGTCAGCTCCGCCACGGCCTGGTGCGGGAGACCCTGATCAATGATGTCCCCGTCTACCTGATCGAACACGAGGACTATTTCGACCGCCCCCAGCTCTATGGCACCACCGATGGCGACTACCCGGACAACGCCGAGCGTTTCGGTTTCTTTTGCCGCGCAGTCCTCGATTTCATCCGCCATGGGCCGTTTCGTCCCGAGGTGCTGCACCTCAACGACTGGCAGACCGGCCTGATTCCGGTGCTGCTGCGCCACGAACTCGCCACCGATCCCTTCTATGCCGGGATCGGAACCCTGCTGACCATTCACAATCTTGGCTACCAGGGCCTCTTCCCGCGTCGGGAGCTCGCCACCCTCGGCCTGCCGGAACATCTCTTCGGTCTCGACGGGGTCGAATTCTACGGCCAGGTCTCTCTTCTCAAGGGGGGGCTGCTCTGCGCCGACATCCTGACGACGGTCTCGCCGACCTACTGCCGGGAGATCCAGAAGGCGGAACAGGGGCACGGTTTTGATGGCATCCTGCGGCAGCGGCGCCGGGACCTCTACGGCATCCTTAATGGCCTCGACCCGGAACAATGGGATCCCCTGAACGATCCGGTGCTGCCGGCCGGGTACAGTGCCGACGACCTGCGCGGCAAAGCGCGCTGCAAGCGACTGTTGCAGCAGGAATTAGGTCTGGAGGTCGATGCGAAGCAACCGCTGGTCGCGATTGTCAGCCGCCTCGACCCGCAGAAAGGACTCGACCTGGTCGAGGCGGCCTGGGACAAGCTCCTCGCCCGCAACCTGCAGTTGGTGCTGCTCGGCAGCGGCGAACGGGGGCTGATGGAACGCTTTGCCGCCCGGGACGCTGCCAGTGCCGGCCAGGCCGCGGTTCGCCTCCAATTCGACGACGCCCTGGCACGCCGGATCTATGGCGGCTCCGACCTGTTCCTGATGCCGAGCCGCTACGAGCCCTGCGGTCTCGGCCAGCTGATCGCCCTGCGCTATGGCAGCGTGCCGCTGGTGCGCCGCACCGGCGGGCTGGCCGATACGGTCACCGACATCGACCGCGACCCGCGCCACGGTAACGGCTTCAGCTTCGGCAAGCTGAGCGAGGTCGCCCTGCTCGCGGCCCTCGACCGCGCCCTGCAACGCTTTCAGGGGCGCCGTGACTGGCTGCGGCTCGTCCGCCAGGGGATGCGCGCCGACCTCAGCTGGCGCCCGGCGGCGCAACGCTATCTGGAACTCTACAACAAGGCCAAGGAGCGACGTGGTGGATAAAGCGGAGGTTCCTGCACACGAGCAGGACGGGGAACCGGGGGATGAGGGGAGCGGGACCAGCCGATTTCCCGAACTCGATGAGCTGCAACGCGACATCGAACGGCGGATAAGGGACAACCAGCGTTTCCTGGATCGCTTCCTGGAGGATGATTTCCAGGATGAGGAGGGGGACGCGGAAGAGCCTGGCGACGACGCGGAGGAAGAACTCTAGGCCGAAGCGCAAAGGCATTCAATCCCGGGCGAGTTTGTCCAGGTATTCCTGCCACTCCACCGGCAGCAGGTGCTGTTTTTTGCTGTTGCATTCCTTGCAGGCCGGCACACAGTTGCCACGGGTGCTGCGCCCACCGCGAACCAGGGGGACGACATGATCGAGAGTCAGCTCCCGGGGCGCCACCTGCCGCCCGCAGTAGTGGCAACACCCGGTAGCGATCCGGTTTTTCCACCACTGACTGTTGCGCAGCTCACGGGCCTTGGCGCGCTCACGGCGCAACACCTCTTCGTCCACTCCATCACCCCAGCCTTCCATCTCCGACTCCTTTCACGCTCCGCCACGATTCTAACCGGGTGCCGGGAGCAGGGCAAGCCCGAGTTAGGCCCCTTGCACATCCCGGCAATCTATGCGATGAATGGGGCCAATTTCCATTTTCCACTACCAGCCGCGGGCTGAACAACGGATCCTCCGCATGAAGGTTCTCATCGTCGGCGCCGGCCAGGTCGGCTACTTTCTCTGCGAACGCCTTTCCCTCGAAGGGCATGAAGTCACCCTCATCGATCGGGAGATTGAGCACCTTTCCCGCGCCCGGGACCGCCTCAACGTTCTCGGCATCCAGGGGAACGGCGCCAGTGCCGAAACCCTGGAACAGGCCGCCATCAAGGACGCCGAAATCTTCATCGCCGTCACCGACCTCGACGAGGTGAACATCCTTGCCTGCCTGCTGGCGCGCGAATACTCGGTCAAGACCCGCATCGCCCGCGTTAAAAGCATTGAATACACCAGCCAGGGCGCGATCCTCTCCAAGGAGAAGCTCGGTATCGACCTGCTGATCAATCCCGACGATGCCGTCGCCGACGAAATCGTCAAGATCGCATGCCGTTCCGGGGCCTTCGATGTTGCCGAATTTGTCGAGGGACAAATCCAGTTCCTCGGCTACCGTATCGGCCCCGATAGCCCGCTGGTCGACCTGACACTGCGGGAGCTGGGTGAAATTCGCGGCATGTACCGCTTTGTCGTCACCGCCATCAGCCGCGGCACTGCAACCATCATCCCGCGCGGCGATGATGTCATTCAGGCCGGAGACAGCATCTTTATCGTGGCCCACCAGACCGATTTGCCGGCCATCCAATACATGCTGCAACTGGAAGACGCCCCGAAACAGCGGTCACGACGCGCCTTCGTCCTCGGCGGAGGGCGCATCGGGCTGCGCATCGCCAGCCAGCTCGAAAAGCTGCGTTTTGATGTGCGCCTGGTGGAACGGGACGAAAAGCGCTGCGAGACCCTCTCCGCCAAACTGCGCCGCAGCCTGATCATCCATTCCGAGGGGACCGACATCCGTACCCTCGTCGACGAGGGGATCGAAGGGGCCGACGTCTTTATCGCCGTCACTGAAAGCGACGAGAGCAACATTCTTTGCTCCCTCCTCGCCCGCCAGCACGGCGCCCGCCGCACTCTGACCCTGGTCAACAGCCCGGAGATGCTCGGTCTCGCCCCCACGCTCGGCATCGATGCCTGCGTCTCGCCGCGCCTTGCCGCAGCGGGGGCCATCCTCAAATACGTCCGGCGCGGCGATATCATTTCCCTTGCCACCATCGAAGGGAGCAATGCCGAAGCCCTTGAACTGCAGGTGAAGGCCGGCAGCGGTGTCATCGGCATCCCCCTCAAGGATCTCCAGTTCCCCCCCGGAGCGATTCTCGGCGCCATTGTCCACGATGCCAGCTACGAAATCCCCACCGGCGAAACCCTGCTGCGAAGCGGTGACCGCATTGTCGTCTTCGCCCTTTCCGGGTCGGTCGCCAAGGTCGAGAAGTTCTTCGCCGCGCCATGAACATCCTGCTGACCCTGCGTATTCTCGGCGCTCTGCTCCTCTTTCTCGCCGCCGCCCTTTTGGTGCCGATTCCCTTCGGCCTCTTTTTTGCCGACGGCGCCGCCGGGGCGTTCCTGCTCTCCGCGGCAATCGCCGGCGCGGTCGGAGCGCTGCTCCTCAAATTCTGCCGCAGCGACCGCGAGCTGTCGGTGCGTGAAGGGTTCGCCGTTGTCACCTTCGGCTGGCTCTGTTACGCCTTTTTCGGCGCTCTCCCGTTCCTTTTCAGCGGCGCCATCCCCAACCCCCTCGATGCCTGCTTCGAGACTATGAGCGGCTTCACCACGACCGGCGCAACGATCCTGCCGGTGATCGAGACCCTGCCGCAGAGCGTGCTTCTTTGGCGAGCGCTGACGCACTGGCTCGGCGGCATGGGGATCATCGTCATGTCGCTGGCGATCCTGCCGATGCTCGGGGTCGGCGGCATGCAGCTCTTCAAGGCCGAAGTCCCGGGGCCGACTGCCGACCGCCTCAAGCCCCGCATCCAGGACACTGCCAAGCTCCTCTGGGGAGTCTACGTTCTGCTCACTGCCGCGGAGGCGGCGCTGCTGATGGCAGGTGGCATGAGCTTTTACGAGGCACTCTGCCACGCCTTTGCCACCCTCGCCACCGGCGGCTTTTCGACCCGCAACGCCTCGGTGGGGGCCTACGACAGCGCCTATATCGACTGGGTCATCACTTTCTTCATGTTTCTCGCCGGGGTCAACTTCTCCCTCCACTACTATGCGTTGCGCGGCCGCCTGCGCGAGTACTTCCGCAACGAAGAGTTTCTCTTCTACCTGGCCCTCACGGTGGGTGTCACCGGCCTGCTGGTGATCCTCAACCAGGGGACCAGCTACCAGTCGCTGGCCGACAACCTGCGCTTCAGCGCCTTCCAGACCACCTCGATTCTCACCACCACCGGTTTCGGCACCGCCAACTACGAGACTTGGCCGGTTCTCGCCCAGTACCTGCTGGTCTTTCTGATGTTCATCGGCGGCTGTGCCGGATCGACCGGCGGCGGCATCAAGGTCGCCCGCATCCTGCTCCTCTTCAAGCATGCCCAGGTCCAGCTTTACCGCCTGATCCACCCGCGCGCGGTGCGCCTGGTCAAGCTCGGCAATACTCCGGTCGACCGCGAGGTCATGCAGTCGATCCTCGGTTTTTTCGCTCTCTACATGGCGATTTTCGTCCTTGCCTCGTTCCTGATGGCAGCGGTCGGCATGGACCTGGTTTCGGCCGGCGCCGCGGTGATTGCCACCCTCGGCAATATCGGCCCGGGTCTCGGCAGTGTCGGCCCGATCGCCCACTACGGGCACATCGCCCCCTTCGGCAAGGCGGTCCTGATCCTCTGCATGCTCCTCGGCCGGCTCGAACTCTTTACCGTCCTCGTCCTCTTCTTCCCCTCCTTCTGGCGCAAATGAACTGCGGGAAATCCTCCCATCGGGTAGGAGGCGGGGTCGCCCCCGCCGTCCTCCCACACCACCGTGCGTACGGTTCCGTACACGGCGGTTCACAAGGCGCTCTGAAAGCGGCGGTGCTGATCGGTCAAGCGGATCAGCCCCAAGTAGCGAAAGAAGGATGTCGGATACGCTTCATTCATGTGCGAGGCCCCTGAGTTCCACCAGGGGCCTCGCCCGTTCGTGGCCGATTTCCACGCCCGGGCTTCCGGCAATCCCCGCTGCATCAACCTCTTGGCCCGGGTATAGGGGCGCTTCCACTGTCGCCATAGAATGCAGCGCAGCTTCCGCCGCAGCCATTTGTCCAGTTCTTCGAAGATGCCTTTGACCTCCGCCAGGCGGAAGTAAGAGGCCCACCCCCGTAGCTTCGGGTGATTTCTTTGATGACCTGAGCGAGACTGCGTCCCCTCCCCCGTCGGCAGACCTTCCTGAGTCCGGCCTTGAACCGCTTCACTCTCGACTCCGCCACTTTGAGGCGGGGTTTCTTGTGAAAGGTCATGCTGTAACCCAGAAAGACCCTTTTCCAAGGACGGTCGACGGCGCTTTTGGCGACGTTGACCTTGAGTGCCAGCCGCTCCTCCAGGAACCGGGTGAGACTGGCCATGACCCTTTGGCCGCTGCGCCTGGTCTGCACGTAAATGTTGCAGTCGTCGGCGTAGCGGCAGAAGGCGTGACCGCGCCTCTCCAGTTCCTTGTCGAACGCGTCGAGCAGGATGTTCGACAGAAGAGGTGAGAGGGGACCACCCTGCGGCGTCCCTTCCACCCTCTGCGACACAAGCCCGCCTTCGAGCACTCCGGCTTGCAGGTACCGCCGGATGAGCAGCAATACCCGCTTGTCTTCGACCTTGTGGGCGACCCGCGACATGAGGATGTCGTGGTTCACCCGGTCGAAGAACTTCTCCAGGTCGATATCGACCACCCAGCGCTTGCCGTCGGCCACATGCCGACGGGCGGCTCTAACCGCCTGCCAGGCACTCCGTCCGGGACGATACCCGTAGGAGCTGTCGGAGAAGTCCGGATCGAATAGCGGCGTCAGCACCTGATGCAGCGCCTGCTGAATGAGCCGATCGCACACCGTGGGGATTCCCAGGGTGCGCACGCCCCCGTCGGGCTTCTCGATTTCCACCTTCCGCACCGGCTGGGGGCGATACGTCCCATTCAGCAACTCTTCCCTGATGGTCGGCCACTTCTCCTTGAGAAAGCCGCGTAGCTCGCCCGTCGTCATCTCGTCGATGCCGGGGGCGCCCTTGTTGGCTTCCACTCGTTCAAGGGCCGCCATCATGTTCGGGCGGCTGACGACGTCTTCCATCAGCCCCCGTTCCGCTTTCGTCCAGGAAGGGTCTCTCGTTGCCGTGACGTTTGACGCACCGCTCCCATGCTCTGGCGGCTTCCGGCCGCTGCCCTCCGGGACGGCTCCCGGTATCTCGACCGGGACTTCTGCTGCTCTTGTCGTCATCGAAACGCGAGTCTCCTGAAACGACGCCTCGTGTTCGGCCCTTTGCCGGGTGGTTACTCCGGCTACTACGGCCTCTGCTGACTTCTGCCGGCCCGTCCCGACACCTTACGGTGACGGTAGCACGAGGCAGACCGACAGATCTCCCAGGGTAATGCGCGTGACCTTCCTCCCATCTACCCGCCGCATCTACAGCCCCACCCTCCCGGATGGCTATCGGGCTTTGAAGATATTGGCCTTCTCGCCCGGATGAGACTGCCTCATGCGGTTTCTGTTCGTCGGACCGGGAGTTTGCCTGCGGCTTCCTTCAGATTCCACCTCGCGATGGACACCCTTGCCGTCCGGCTAGCGGTTCCCGCCATCAGGGCCCGCAGGGGACTTTCACCCCCAAGTCACTGATTCACCACCACAGTGAATCAGACAGCGCCAGTCAAGGCGCTACGCGCCATGCCTGGCGCACCAAAAAAATAGCCCCAACCGTTTCCGGTTGGGGCTCCCCCCTCCTACTGCATTGAGATCAGTAAAAAATTACATCGGGGCGACAACCCCTCCTGACTGCCGCCTCCCCCACTCACAGTTGAGCTTTGCCCGGTTTAAACGGCCTGAAGTCAGCCGTTGACCTCATCTTTTGTTCTTGATCAAGCTACCTGCGAACCCCCTTCAAAGGAGCAGCGTGAAGGGGTCCGGCACCGGTTCACCGCAGGGCATTATATCGTCTTCGATAGGGTTAAAATCTCGGTGGTAGGCTTTCCAGCGTTCGCAGAAACGGACCAGCTCACCACAGCAGTAGGTAGAGAAGAGACCCTGCCAGGCAGGGCTGCGCTTGCTCCCGTATTTGCGGAAAAACCCGCAGTCGTCGATAAACTCACATCGGACCAAACAAAACGACTCCCCTGCTGCAATAACCGTGAAGGCCGGAAAGGTCTGGCTGGAACCGTGATCCCTTGCCCTGGCAATCACTCTAGCGGCCGGTTCTGACAAAATTCTCACGCCAGCCGGGTGAACCTGAATTTTTTTAAAAATTATTTTCTGGCAGGAGTTAAGCGGGGGGAGAATTTTGCCGGAGCAGGGTCGGAAAGGTGGCCAGGATCTGGTCGATTTCTTCGCTGGAATAGGCCTCCCGACGCAGGGTCGCCGCATAGTCCTGCATCACCTGGCGCGCCTTGAGGGGGTTGTTGGTCCGCAAATGGCAACGGCAGAGCGTCCTGACCAGCTTGTCGTTGGTTCGATCGGTACGCAGCGCCTGCAGCAGAATTTCGGTGGCGGCCTCGATCTGGCCGGAATCGATCAGCAGCTCCGCCCAGTTCTGCATGCCGACCACGAAGAGGAGGTCGAGTTCCTCCCGGTAGCCGGTTGCCAGGTCACGGGCACTCGAACCAGGCATAAAAGGCCCTTTCCAGAGCGCATGAGCCCGGGCAAAGGCATTGCCGGCCTGCCAGTATTCCCGGCGCTGGACCAGGTCGAGACCAAGCCGGACCTCCCCGGCAAAGATGCGGGCATCGACACGGACATTTTCCAGGCAGAGGATCCCCTTCTGCAGTTGCAGGCAATCCCGGGCGGAAAAGGGAGCCAGGGCGGTATCGAGGGTCTTGCGCAAGCGCAACAGCAATGAATCGAAACTGGAACGGGCCTTTTCCGGTGGGCTGTCGGGCCAGAAATCGAGCTGCACCTCCTCCTGACTGAGCTTCATTTCCGGGACCGACACCAGCAGCGCCAGGAGTTCCCGCTGGGCCGGCGTCAGGGCTTCGGCGGGGATTACGGTGCGGGTACCGCGACGGATCGCAATGCCGCCGAGGGTCTGGACGTCGAGGAGCGGCACCGGCCCGTTGCCATCGGTTAGCACCAGGTCGAGGCTGGCGGCCAGGGGACGCGCCGCCCGTCGATCACGAGCCAGGGCCGGTTCCAGCAGGCGCTGGCGGATCTCCCGCGGGGTAAAACGCAGCGCCAGGCCGCCCGCGCGGCTGCTGGCGGCGAGCCAGTCGGCCAGTTCCTGCCCTATATCCTCCCCTTCCTGCAGATCGCAGAGGAGCAGAACCCCCGCGATGGCATCCGCCAGCCAATCATTGCCGAGCCCTGCCGCCGCCGCCCTGGCTGCCATCAGGTCGGCACGGAAGTCGTCGTCGTCCAATTGCAAACCGACGCCGCCGAGCAACAGTCCGCACCAGGCCAGATCAAACGGGTTTTTGCACAAGGCCAGGAGCGACCGGGCCTCGGCGAGCATGGCACCAGCCCAGGCCTGGTCGCCCTCCCGCAGAGCCAGCAGGGCGCCGAGGGAGAGGAACCGGTGCGCCCAGGGGCGCGGCGCCATCTCCGCCCAGGCCTGGCAGCTGTCCAGATCGCGCGGATTGGCGCTCCCCTGCAGAACAGCGGCAATGTCGAGCAGGCCCAGTTCGAGGCGAACCAGGGAGCGTTCCAACAGGCGCGGGTCGATCCCATGTTCCAGCTGCGGCAGCAGGCGTTGCCGGTTCAGGTCATCTCCCTGCAGCAGCAGCGCATAGAGCTGCAGCAAGCGCAGCAGCAGCCGCTCGCAACTGCTGGTCTGGGGATGCTGCAACAACGACGCGAACTCTTCCAGAAGACGCAACAGGCCACGCAGGTCACCGCGCCGCAGCAGCTGATAACCGCTGCAGAAATAGGCCAGGGCGCCGAATCCGGTCAGCCCCTGTTCCTCGCCAAGGGTCAGGGCGAGTTCCTGGTAGTGGGCCACCCTGGGGTCATCTCCACAGCGGAAGAGGCCGGCCAGGGCGAGGCACTGGGCAACGTGAATCTGGGCATAGGCGGAAAGTTGCGAAAGGTGCGCTGCGGCCAGTTCCTCGCCAGCCAGCGCGAGGGTCGCGGCACTGCCCGAGTCATCGGGGAACAAGGTCTGGACCAGAAGGATCTGGGCGGTCGCAAGAAGTTCGCCGGGGCGGTTGCCGGCGGTGGCAAAACCGGAGCGGGCGGCTTCGAGACAACCAGCCGCATCCCCCCGTCTCGATTGAAAGCGCGCCAGCGCGCCATAATAGGCCAGCCACGGACTTTGCTGGAGCAGGCTTTCGGGGATGCGGTCAAAGAGGGGGGCGATCCCCGCCAGCCGGTTCAGCGCGAAGAGGGTCATCCCTTCCTGCTCGAGAAGGGAGGCCGGATCGGGGAGCAGATCCGCGCCGGAGGAAGCAGGCGCGGGGAAGGTGGCGCCCGATTCGGCGTCCTGGAGGGAGGCTGCCAGCAACTGCAGAAAGCGGAATTCCGGGTGCGACAGGGGGACCAGCTCTTCCCCGGCCCTGACCTCGCCGCGGGTCGGATCGATGACCAGATCATGCAGACGAAGGGTGGCCGCTTCCTCCCCCTGTTCTTCGCTACGACGGCGCAGGACCGCCCGCAGCCTGGCGATCAAGACCCGGGGGCTGAAGGGCTTGACGATGTAGTCGTCCGCCCCCAGTTCCAGGCCGCGAACCATGTCCGCCTCTTCGCCACGGCCGGTCAGCATGATGACCGGCACCGCGCGACTGCGCGGCTCCGCTTTGAGGCGGCGGCAGACCTCCAGCCCATCCATGGCCGGCAGCATCAGGTCGAGGAGAATCAGATCGGGAAGCTCCCGCCGAACGGCTTCCAGGCCCTCCTCGCCGCTCCCGGCAAAGCGGGCGGCAAATCCCTCCTTGGCGAGGCTGGCCCGCAGCAGCTTGCGCACACCCTCGGCATCATCGATGACCAGAATTCGCTCGCCCGCCATAAAATCTCTCGTCTCCCCCCGCCCTGGCGCCGGCAACGGAGCCGGTGCAAAGCGTCAGCGTTGTTGCAAACGGATAAAGCCGAGCTGCCGCCCGGTCTGGCCGTTGTCCCGACGATAGGAAAAAAAGAGCTCCCGGTGGCAGCAGGTACACTCCTCCACCGCCGTTATCCGCTGCCCGGCGAGGCCGGCTTCCTCCAACTGCAGCTGACAGCTGGCGCGCAGATCGAGGTGCCATTTGCCAAGCCCGATCTCCTTGGCGATCGCCTCCCAATGGCCACTGCCACTGCGAAACGCTTCCCGGACCGGGCGGTCGACCTCGTAGCGGTGGCTGCCGATGCCGGGGCCGATGGCCCCCTGCAGCTCCTCGGGGCGGCAACCAAAGAGGTTACTCATCGAGGCGACCGTGCGGCCGATAATGCCGGCGGCGGCACCGCGCCAGCCGACATGAACGGCGGCCGCCACCTGATGCTGCGGATCATAGAGGAGGACCGGAAAACAGTCGGCGACAAGAACCCCGATCATGATCCCCGGACGGTCGGTGATGATCGCGTCGCACTCGACACCGAGGAAATGGGAGAGATCGGGGTTGGGCTGGTCGATAACCAGGATATCGCTGCCATGCACCTGCTTCACGGTGAGGAGCATGTGGGGTTGCAACCCAAAGGCGCGGGCCAGGGTCGAGCGATTCCCTTCCACGCTGGAGCGCAGATCCTCGGTGTTGAGTCCCAGGTTCAGCGAATTGAAGGGCGGCCGACTGACCCCGCCGTTGCGGGTGGTAAACCCGGCCTGAACCGGATGCGCCCCGGCGGCCCAGGATGGTTGCAGGTAGTTGATCTTTCCCTGACGGGCAAGTTTCATGGTGGCAGACTCCGTTCAGTCGGGGGGCGTCGCCCCCTGGGCGGCGCTCCGGGAGATCTTTTCGAGGTAGGCCAGAATGCCGGCAAGGTCCTCCGGCAGCGGGCTTTCAAACTCCATGTAGCTGCCGGTGACCGGGTGTACGAAGCCGAGCAACCGGGCATGGAGAAACTGGCGGTGCAATTGCGTGAGCATTGTCCGCAACTGGGGGTCGGCGGTGTTGCGCAAGCGCCCCGGACGACCGTAGACCGGATCGCCGACCACCGGGAATCCCTGCTCCGAGAGATGGACCCGGATCTGGTGGGTACGCCCGGTTTCGAGCCGCAGTTCGAGCAGGGCGAGGCGCGGGCCGAAAAAACGCTCGCGAACGCGCCAGTGCGTCACGGCGCGGCGTCCGCTGCGGGTGGCGCTGCTCATCTTCTTGCGTTCGACCGGATGGCGGCCGATGGCCTGATCGATGGTACCGCTCTCCGCCTCCGGGCAGCCATGAACCAGGGCCAGATAGCGACGGTTGATGGTGTGCAGCTTGAACTGGCGGGCAAGGCTGTTGTGGGTGGCATCGTCCTTGGTGGCGACCAGCACCCCGGAGGTTTCCTTGTCGAGGCGGTGGACAATACCCGGGCGCAGGCTGCCGCCGATTCCGGCCAGATCGTGACAGTGGTGCAGCAGGGCATTGACCAGGGTACCGCCCTGGTGTCCCGGGGCCGGATGCACCACCAACCCGGCCGGCTTATCAATCACGATCAGGTGGGCGTCTTCGTAAAGGACGGTAAGCGGAATCGCTTCCGGCTGGGCCGCAAGCGGCTGGGGCTGCGGCAGGTTGACACTGAGCCGTTCACCGCCGCGTAATTTCAATCCGGCCTTGACCGGGGCGGCGGCGAGCAGGACCTGCTCATCGTCGATCAATCGTTTAAGCTGGGAGCGGGTCAGCTCGGGGAGCGCCTCGGCCAGGAAGCGGTCGAGCCGCTCCGGGGCCCGCCCCGGGGGAAACTCAAGGAGGCGATGGGCGGGCATCTACCAGATCGAGCTTTCGATCTTTCCAGCCTGGCGGATCATGACATCGACCACGGCGCGGTCGAAGAGGTGGTCGCGTTCCTTCATCTCCGGCGAGACCCGACCGTTGAAATGTTCCCGGCCTTCCTGGAGTTCTTCCGCCAGCAGATCGAAAATATTGTCGTTCTTGATGCCGTCGCGGACCTTCTCCTGGTTGTAGAGGGCGATATCCGAGACAATCGCCCGCGCCAAGCGGAAGGCGAGATCGGGATTGTCCACAAGCCTGGCCATGCATCCTCCCCTGATTGAAGGTTGGCGGTTTACAAAGAGTCCGCCGGCCGTCGGTAGCCACGGCCCTGCCACTGTCGCAACCAGTGCGCAGACTAGCGGAAAATCACGATTCTGTCAATTCATTCGACGGCTTGCGCCGAGCCGGCCCAGGAAACGGAAGAGGTCCGGGTGGCCACCGCGGAAGTCACAGGCAAAATGGCCGTTGTTGCGATCGACCAGCCAGGTATCGACCAGGAAGGTCGGCATGCCGACCTGGCGCGCGGCGAGGTCATGACTGGTGTCGTTGCCGACCATCAGGCACTCTTCCGGCGCAAGGCCGATTTCGGCGGCGACATCCCGAAAATAGTCGGGCTGCGGCTTGCAGTAGCGGCTGTTTTCGATAGTCGTCACCAGGTCAAAGGGGAATTCGGCAAGTCCGCCCCAGGCCAGCCGGGCCGCGACGACGGCCCGGGGGAAGACCGGGTTGGTGGCAATGGCCACCTTCAGCCCGCGGTCAAAGGCCCGTTGCAGGATTGTCCGAGCCAGCGGCAGTCCCCTTACCAACGGGGCCAATTCGGCAAGGCCGTCGCTCACAAAGGCCTGGAAACGGTCGAAAAAGTGCGCAGCGGCGAGCCCGGTCTGCTGCTCCAGAATGGCCAGCAGACGCTCTTCATTGTTCTTCCCCTCCCCCTCACCGGCGAGCAGGGCGTGGATCGCGGCGCGCAGCGTCCGGGCAAAGCGATCCGGCGCCACCTGGTCCGCAAAATGGCTGCCGAGCCGGCCGATATAGGCGGGGATAAATTCGCCCATGTCGACCTGCAGCAGGGTGCCGTCGAGGTCGAAGAGTACACCGCGCAGGGTGGAGAGGTGCCGGTCCGGTTCCATGATTGTTCGCCTTCCTCGGGGAGTCCGGGGAGAATAGCACAGCCGGAGGAGAAAACCCAGCCGGCGTCGCAAGGCGCGACAAAGACCTTGACTTCACCCCCCGCCGCAGGTAGTAAATTGTCAAACCCCTGCGAGGCCAGGCTATGGATAACATTCGCGAAGAAGTCAAGGAACTGCAGATCGGCCGCAAGGTCCGGCGCCTGCGCCAGGAACAGCGCCTGACGCTGCAGCAGCTCGCCGACGGGACCGGTCTTTCCAAGCCGCTGCTGTCGCAGGTCGAGAACGACCAGGTGATCCCGCCCCTCGCCACCCTGCTGCGCATCGCCAAGGCATTGCGGGTCAACCTTCACCACTTCTTCCAGGAGGAAGGGGACAGCGAAAAGTGTATCCTGGTGCGCGCCGCCGATCGCCAGCCCCAGCCCCGCCGCGGCAACAGCGACCCCGCCGCCCCCCCCTACCGTTACCACTCCCTCGCTGCCGGCAAGCGTCAGCGCAACATGGAGCCGTTCCTGGTTGAGTTTGACGCCCGCGACTGGCAGGAGGAACTGCTGGTCAGCCACCAGGGCGAAGAGTTCCTGTTTCTGCTGGAGGGCGATCTCGAACTCCATTACGGCGAGCAGGTCATGACCATGCACCCCGGCGATTCGGTCTACTACGACTCCACCGAACCCCATGGCTATGTCGCCGTCGGCAGCAAACGGCCGCGGGCGGTCGCGGTGGTCTACTCCCGGGACTGAACTGAACCGGAACCCTTGACATCCGCGGCCAATTTTCTACTCTTTTCCAGTCCCCTGCCCTGCCCCATCCCTCGAGCACGGAGGTTTTTGTCATGGCAAAAGTCGGTGTCATCCTCTCCGGCTGCGGCGTCTACGACGGCAGCGAAATTCAGGAAGCGGTCATCACCCTGCTGGCTCTCGACCGGGCCGGCGCCGAGGCGGTCTGCATGGCGCCCGACGTGGCGCAGATGCATGTCGTCAACCACCTCAGCGGCGAGGTCGCCGCCGGCGAGAGCCGCAATGTCCTGGTCGAATCAGCGCGCATCGCACGCGGCCAGATCCGCGACATCAAGACGGTGCGGGTCACCGACTTCGACGCCCTGATCCTCCCCGGCGGGTTCGGCGCCGCCAAGAATCTGTGCAATTTTGCCGTCAAGGGGGCCGAGTGTGATGTCAACCCCGAGGTCTCCCGGCTGCTGCGCGAGACGATCCAGGCGAAGAAGCCCCTCGCCGCGGTCTGCATCGCCCCGGCGCTGGTGGCGCGGGTCCTCGGCGGCGAAAAGCTCACCCCGACGGTAACGATCGGGACGGACGCCGCGACCGCCGAGGCGCTGGAGACGATGGGCGCCACCCACCAGGACTGCCCGGTTCGCGAGTTCGTCATCGACCGCAAGAACAAGATCGTCACCTCCCCCGCCTATATGCTCGCCGGCCGCATCAGCGAAGCGGCCGACGGCATCGAAAAGACGGTCAAAGAGCTCCTCGCGCTGATCTAAGCCTCCCCTTTCAGAACGATGGCGCCACAAGGGCGGCGGATCCCGGGATCCGCCGCCCTTCTTCATCAGAAAACGCCAGCGGCGCCCCGCTAACCGGCGCACCAGCCGAGGAGCCAGAAGAGCCCCATCCCGGCAACGACCGTCCCACCGAGGGAACGACTCCGCCAGGCGACATAAAAGGTCGGGACGGCAACCCAAAGCTGTGGGCGTAGCAGGTCGATGCGCCCGGCGCCGTCATCGACCAGCAGGGCCGGCGCGAGCAGGGCGGCAAGAATCGCCACCGGGATCAGCTCCAGCCATTCCACCAGCCAGCGCGGCAGAGTGCGCTGGGAGAGAAAGAGCAGCGGCAGCAGCCGCGGGAGGTAGGTCACTGCCCCCATGCCGAGCAGGAGCAGCAGGTATCCGACCGGGCTCATCGCCGAACCTCGCGGCGACGGCGCAGCAGATAGCCGGCGGTAGCGGCCGCGACGGCGGCAACGACGATGTAGGTGCCGCCGGGTACCAGCAGCTTCCATCCTACCGCGCCGGCGGCGGCGAAAAGGCCGGTCAAAAGATGAATCCGACTGCGCAGCTGCAGCACCAGCAGGGCGATGAACATCGCCGGCAAGGCATAATCGATGCCGAATGCCCCCTGCGGGATCAGGTTCCCCACCAGGGCACCGAGAAGGGTGGCCGCGATCCAACTGGAGTTGGCGGCATGATGCACCACCAGGGCCCGCCAGCGGTCCCAGGCGCCCTGCCGAAAGCGGGTCATGTTGACCGCGAAGCTTTCATCGGTGATGCCGTAGGCGAAGAGGAGCAGAAAAGGGCGGGAGACCCCGCGCAGGGGGACGGCAAGGGCCGAGCTCATCAGCAGGTGGCGGAGGTTGACGATAAAGGTCGTCAGGATGATCGCTGTGACCGAGGCGCCGCTGCCGAGCATGGCAACGGCGATGAACTGGGCACTGCCGGCAAAGACCAGGGCCGACATCAGGGCGACCGCGGCCGGGCCGAGACCGGCCTGCTGACCCAGGACGCCGAGCGCCAGGCCAATCGGGAAATAGCCGAAGCAGATCGGCCATGCCGCCGCCAGGCCGTCGTGCAAAATCGAATTTGCCTTACCGTGCAACGACGACCTCACTGCCGGCCACCGCATGCAACAGGCAACCGGGGGAAGGGGTTGAGGGAAGCTTTTACTCCCTGCCGTCCGGACCAGGGGTTCCCGGGCGCAGGGGTCGGAAGTCGGGCCGGAAGGATACCTTTATATCGCATCTCCCGCGGAACTTGAATGATGAATTGTCGGGTCGCCCCCACCGCAGCGCTTGCCAGCGCTGGCAGATCGACTACAATAGAGGCCTCTGAAATCAACCACCAACCCCCATGCACGGAGGCCCCGATGGACAAGTACCGCTGCCTGATCTGTGACTATATCTATGACCCCGCCGAAGGCGACCCGGCCAACGGGGTCGCCCCCGGAACCGCCTTTGAAGATATCCCCGACGACTGGGTCTGCCCCCTGTGTGGAGCCGACAAGAGCAACTTCGAAAAGGTCTGAAGGCCCAGCGTTTTCGCTGTCAAGAGGAGCCCCCATGGCCCGCACCTCCTATGTCGACCAGGAAGTCTGTATCAGCTGCGCCCTCTGCATTGACACCCTCCCCGGCGTCTTTCGCATGAATGAGGCAGACCTCGCCGAGGTCTACAATCCGACCGGCGCCAGCGAGGATGAGATTCAGGAGGTCATGGACGCCTGTCCGGTCGCCTGCATCCATTGGCGTTAGGCCGCATGGCTCGCCCCGCCGCCGTCCCGAGCACTGCCAGCTTTCGCACCTTGCGCCCGGGACGCCTGTCCTATCAGGATGGGCTCAGGTTGCAGGAGGAACTGGTCGCCGCCCGTTGCCGGGGCGGGGAAGACCTGCTGATTCTTCTCGAACATGACCCGGTGATCACCTTGGGACGAGGAAGCGACGGTGACCATCTCCTGCTACCGGTCGCCGAACTTGTCCGTCGCGGCGTGACCGTAGCCGCCAGCAACCGCGGTGGAGACGTCACCTGGCATGGCCCGGGCCAGCTCGTCGGCTACCCGATCGTCGACCTGAATCGCCGCGGTCGCGACCTGCACCGCTACCTGTGTGAACTGGAAGAAGTGCTGATCGTCACCCTCGCGCGCTTCGGCGTCCCCGGCGAACGGCTGCCGGGCAAGACCGGGGTCTGGGTCGGCGGCGCCAAGATCGCCTCGATCGGCATCGCGGTGCGGCGCTGGATTGCCTGGCACGGCTTCGCTCTCAACCTCAGCGCCGACCTCACCGGTTTCGACCTCATCGTCCCCTGCGGCCTGCATGGAGTGCGGATGACCTCCCTGGCCGGGGAGCTCGGTCGGCCGCCAGAATGGGCGGCGGTGGAGGAGGCCCTGATCACCGCCTTTGCCAACATCCTGCAAATCGATTACGCTGGAGACCATGAATAAGCGACCCCTGCGCAAACCCGACTGGCTCAAGGTCCGCTTCCCCGGCGGCGCCAACTATGCACGCATCGATCGCTACCATCGCGAGCAGGGGCTGCACAGCGTCTGCCGCAGCGCCGCCTGCCCCAACCAGGGGGAGTGCTGGAGCCAGGGGACGGCAACCTTCATGATCCTCGGCGAACGCTGCACCCGCGACTGCGCCTTCTGCAACGTCAGCGCCGGCACGCCGCTCCCCCCCGACCCCGCCGAAGCGTCCAAAGTCGCCACGGCGGTGGCCGAGCTCGGCCTGCGCCACGCGGTGATCACCTCGGTGACCCGCGACGACCTCGCCGATGGTGGCGCCGCCGCTTTTGCGGCGGTGACGACGGCGATTCGCGCGGCAGCCCCAGGCTGCCGCATCGAACTGCTGATCCCCGATCTGGCCGGCGACGAGACCGCCCTGGCAACCCTTCTCGCTGCCGCACCCGACCTGCTCGGCCACAATCTCGAGACGGTCCCCCGGCTCTACCCGGCGGCGCGTCAGGGGGCCGATTACCGGCGCTCCCTGGGTCTGCTGGCCGCGGCCCGCCGGCTGGCGCCGGAAATCCCGACCAAGTCGGGACTGATGCTCGGCCTGGGGGAGACCCGCCCGGAGCTGCTGGCGGTGGCCAGGGACCTGCGTAGCGCCGGCTGCGCCTACCTCACCCTCGGCCAGTACCTGGCGCCGACCCGCCAGCATCACCCGGTGCTACGCTACGTCGCGCCGGAAGAATTCGCCGAGCTGCGCGCGGAGCTGCTCCCCCTCGGCTTCCGCCATATCGAGGCGGGCCCGCTGGTCCGCTCCTCCTATCATGCCGACCGCCAATTCAGCGAGGCTCCTTGATGGATCACCTGACCGATGTGCACCGCTATATCATTCTCGGTTCCGGCCCGGCGGGGCTCACCGCCGCCCTCTACGCGGCGCGCAGCAACTGCTGTCCGCTCCTCATCCAGGGCGCCCAACCGGGGGGACAGTTAACCACGACGACGACGGTCGACAACTACCCGGGATTTCCCGAGGGGGTCGACGGCAACGAGCTGATGCAGCGCATGGAGCAGCAGGTGCGCCGCTTCACCGGCAACCTGCTGACAGCGACGGTAACCCGCGTCGAACTCGATGCTTCGCCGTTCCGGGTCTGGGTGGGGGAGGACTGTTACCGCGGAAAAACGCTGATCATCTCGACCGGTGCCTCCCCCAAAATGCTCGGCCTGGAGAACGAGTGGTCGCTGATGGGGCGGGGGGTTTCGGTCTGCGCCACCTGCGATGCCTTCTTCTACCGGGACAAGGAGGTTGTGGTGGTCGGCGGCGGCGACACCGCCCTGGAAGAGGCCTCCTTTCTGAGCCGCTTTGCCCGCAAGGTAACGGTCGTTCATCGCCGCGGCAGCCTGCGCGCGACGCCGCTGCTGCAGCAGCGGGCGATGGAAAACGACAAGATTCACTGGCGCTGGGATACCGTTGTCAGCGGCATTCTCGGCGACCAGCAGAGCGGGGTTACCGGCGCCCGCTTGCGGCATGTCGGCACCGGCGAGGAGTACGTCCTCCCCTGCGACGGGATCTTCATCGCCATCGGCCACACGCCGAATACCGAGCTCTTCCGCGATCAGCTCGAACTGGATGCCCAGGGCTACATCATCACCCGCAACTTCACCGCCACCAGCGTCCCGGGGGTCTTCGCCGCCGGCGATGTCCAGGACCCCCACTTCCGCCAGGCGATCACCGCGGCCGGCAGTGGCGCCATGGCGGCAATCCAGGCCGAACGCTACCTCGAATGTCTCGCCGACCAGGGGGAAGGCAAGGCCTGCTCCCTCGAATTCGGACCGCGCCCGCCCGCCTGACGGCAAGGAGTAATCGGATGGAGACCTTTGCCCTGGTTCGCCCCGAGCATCTCAACCACCACGGCTTCCTGTTCGGGGGGGCGCTGCTGAAGTGGGTCGATGAATTCGCCTGGCTGGTGGCCTCGCGCGACTTCCCGGGCTGCACCTTCGTCACGGTGGCGATGGACGACATCGTCTTTCGTGAACCGGTCGACAACGGTTCGATCCTGCGCTTCGTCATCCTTCCCTGCCGCCAGGGGCGAACCTCGGTCAACTACAGTGTCGAGGTCTGGGCCGACGCCCCCGGGTCCAGTCACGAGCACCGGGTTTTTTCAACCCGTATCACCTTTGTCCGGGTCAATGCCGAAGGACACAAGCTCGAGCTCCCCCCGGGGCCGCCACGCCACTCGCTCCTCCCCGCTGGCGCGACCAGCGGGTCCTGACCCCGGCTCTTTACCGCTACTCCAGCCGGAGTGGCGCTGCTCCGTTTCCGCTGGGCCCGAACCGGCCAGCCACGAGGTGACCATGAACCTTCCTCCCCTTCGCCAAGCGCTCCTGACCCTTCTGCTACTGCTCGGCCTCGGTCTGCCGGGAGGACCGAGCCAGGCCGAATCTCTCAGCCAGGGGCAGACCCTTTACGTTCCGGTCTATTCCCACGTCTTCAGTGGCGACCGCGGTCTTCCCTTCAATCTGGCCGCGACCCTCAGCCTGCGCAACTGTGACCCGGAAAAACCGCTGCGCATCCTCGCGGCCGACTACTACGACTCGGCGGGAAAGCGCCTTCAGCAGCACCTGGTCAAACCATTGGAACTCGCTCCCCTGGCCAGCCACAGCATCTATATCAAGGAGACCGATACCAGTGGTGGCTTCGGCGCCAGCTTTATCGTCCGCTGGCAGGCGGCGACACCGGTGCAGCCGCCGGTGGTCGAAGCGGTAATGATCGGCGCCCGCTCCGGCCAGGGGATCTCCTTCATCAGTCCGGCACGGGTCATCGCCGAGACCTCTTCGAAGTAGCGCCCATGTCCTCCCGCCACCAGAACCCGATTGCCGCCGGCAAGAGCAGCTTTGACCTGATCGATCCCGCACGGCTCTTTGCCGCCCTCCGCCTCGCCCCGGCGCAGCTCGAAACGCTCATTGCCCCCTGGGGATTTCGTCCGCAACCGCCCCTTGCCGTCGCTGACCATCTTTACCTGATGCTCTTCGAGCGCTGCTGACCGCTATGTTCCGTTCGATCTGCCCGCTTCTGTGCTTCGCGTTCCTGGTCTGCGCGGCCCAACCTGCCGCCGCCTGGTATCCACGGCTGGCGGCCGAAGGCACCGTCGCCGAACTCCGTCCCGGGGTGAAAATCGGTCACGACCGCCCCTACGTCATCGGCCCCGGCGAGACCCTGATGGAGATCGGCCTGCGCGCCAGGCTCGGCTTTCAGGCGCTGGTTGCAGCCAACCCCGGCATCCGGGATCCCTGGCTGCCGGGCGTCGGCCGTGAGATCATCCTCCCCTATGCCGCCCTGCTGCCGGCCGGGATTGCCCCGGGGATCACCATCAACCTCGCCGAGTTCCGTCTGTACCTGGCCGAGGCGAGTGGCGACAATTGGCGGGTACGGATCTATCCCATCGGCCTCGGGCGCCCGGACTGGGAGACTCCGGAAGGGGAATACACCATCGTCAACAAGGTTCTCGACCCGATCTGGACCCCACCGGACAGCCTGCGGGAGGAGAAGCCGGAGCTGGCAAAGAGGGTGCCACCAGGTCCGGACAATCCCCTCGGCCGCTTCTGGCTCGGTCTCTCCGCACCAAGGGTCGGCCTGCACGGCACCAACCGGCCTTACGGAGTCGGGCGTCGGGTCAGCCACGGCTGCATCCGACTCTATGCCGACGACATCGCCCATCTCGCCGCGCGGGTTGCCATCGGCACCCCGGTGCGCATTCTTTACCAGCCGTACAAAGTTGGCGTAACGGAACAAGGGCTGTTACTGGAGATCCATGACGACTACCTCAAGCGTTTCAGCGAACCCGGCGGAGCTGACCAGCGCGCCTGGCCGGCGGCGCTGCCCGACCCGACCCCGGCCCAGAGGGAGGTACTGAAGGCAGCAACGGGGGTGGTGACGCTCGTTCCGGCCGTTACCGAACAAGATGCAGGGCGCTGACGGCATCCGGAACCAGCAGTAAAAAAGCCGCAACCCCGGGTGAAGGGGTTGCGGCTTTTTTACTGCTGCTGGCGAACCTATTGCTTCTGCTATTTTTTTTGGCCCATCTCAAAAGCCTTGGTCGCCTTTTCGGCGCTCTGTGCCGCCATCGAGACGGCAGACTCGGCCTGATCCTTGGCCGCAGTTGCGGCCTGGGCGGCGGCCTCGGCCTTGCTGGCGGCACTGACGGCACGGCTGGCGGCAGCGTCGGCGCGGTTGGCGGCAGCGTCGGCCTTCTCGGACGAGGCGGCGGCACTCTGACCGGCGGCAATCGCCTGATCAACCAGAGCACGCTCCTCGGTGGAAAGTTGGGCCGCACATCCGGCGAGAAGCAGGAGACCGGCACAACCAGCTGCGATCATCGACATGAACTTGGGCATTGGGTAATCCTCCTTGGAATGGGTTTCAGCGTTGGTTTCTGTAAATGAAAACAGATTTCCGGCAACTGTCAACGCGAGACAAAAAATAGCGCCCCAGAAATGCGCCCGGGACGATTTGCGCAGTCGAAGGGGACTGTTATAATGAAGCCCTGTATATGCCGTCCCGGCCCCGGCCGGGACTTCTGTATGGCCAGTTGCCAACCCCGGGAGTGGTGATGAACATCCTCAACAATATCAGCTCCCAATGGCTCGATGATCAATATCGGCGCTGGCGCCAGGACCCCAGCGTGGTCAGCGCCGACTGGCAGGCCTTTTTCAGCGGGTTTGAACTGGTCGGCACCCCGACGTCGGCGGCCGGGAGTGCCAAAGCCCTCAAGGAAGCGGCGGTTCAGTCCCTCCTCTATCGCTACCGCGACCTCGGCCACCTGCTTGCCTGCACCGATCCCCTCTCCCCCTGCCGGTCCAGTCACCCGCTGCTCGACCTGGAGAGTTTCGGCCTCAGCGAAGAGGACCTCGATACCGAATTCACCGTCAAGCGCTTCCTCAGGGATCGGGCGCCCCTGCGTGAAATCCTGGCGGTGATGCGCGACACCTACTGCCGCACCATCGGCGTCGAGTTCATGCACATCCAGGACCCCGCTGAGCGCCAGTGGCTCAAGGACCGGATGGAACCGATCCGCAACCGGCCGCGCTTTGAGCGTCCGCGCCAGCTGAAGATCCTCGCCAAGCTGCAGGAGGCAACCCTCTTCGAGACCTTTCTGCACCGCAACTTTCTCGGGCAGAAACGCTTCTCCCTGGAAGGGGGCGAAACGATCATCCCGCTGCTTGACGCGGTAGTCGAGAAGGCGGCGGCCCTTGGCTGTCGCGACCTGGTCCTTGGCATGGCCCATCGCGGCCGCCTCAATGTCCTGGCCAACATCTTCCGCAAGCCCTTCGCCACCATCTTTGCCGAGTTCCAGGACAACCTGCAATACAACTTCGTCGGCGAAGGGGACGTCAAATACCACAAGGGCTTCTCCAGCGACTTCGAATCGGCTGCCGGCAACCGGATCCACCTGACCATGGCCAGCAACCCCAGCCACCTCGAGGCGGTCGACCCGGTGGTGGTGGGAAAGGCGCGGGCGCGCCAGGACCATTACGGCGCCGACGGCCCGCAACTGGTCCTGCCGGTGCTGATCCACGGCGATGCCGCGTTTGCCGGCCAGGGGGTTGTCGCCGAGACCCTCAACCTCTCGCAGCTTGAAGGGTACGGCACCGGCGGCACGCTCCACGTTGTCCTCAACAACCAGATCGGCTTCACCACCGCACCCCACGACGCCCGCTCGACCTTTTATGCTACCGACATCGCCAAGATGCTGATGGTGCCGATTTTCCATGTCCACGGCGAAGATCCGGAAGCCGCCACCTACCTGGCCGAACTCGCCCTCGACTACCGCCGGACCTTTGCCAAGGATGTCGTCATCGAGGTCATCTGCTTTCGCCGCCAGGGGCACAACGAGGGGGACGAACCCTACTTTACCCAGCCGCTGATGTACGACAAGATCAAGGCGAGGCCACCGGTTCACGAGCTCTATGAAAAGACGTTGCTCGACCAGGGATTCGAACCGGAGGAGATCGAAGCGCCCGCGAAGGCGACCGAGGCGAGGCTCGAGGAAGCCCTGGCCAAGGGGGGCAACCAGGACCCTGACCACGGTTTTCGCGGCAAGTGGAGCAGCATCGAGCGCAGCTGGTCGCCGGCGCGGCCAGCGACCGCAGTCGAGGCCACCAGGCTGCGGGAACTGGCGCGGCAACTCGCCGTCATTCCTGAAAATTTCCACCCCCACCCGAAGATTGCCAAACTGCTCGAAAAACGTCTCGAGGCGGTGGAACAGGGGAATGACCTCGACTGGGGAAATGCCGAAACCCTCGCCTATGCCAATCTCCTCGCCGAAGGTCACTCGGTGCGGCTTTCCGGGCAGGATTCGCGCCGCGGCACCTTCAATCATCGCCATAGCGTTCTTATCGACATCGAGAACGGTCTGCAATACGTCCCCCTGGTCACCGTCACCGACAACGATTCGGTCTTCCGGGTCTACAACAGCATGCTTTCCGAAGCCGCAGTTCTCGGCTTCGAGTACGGCTACTCCCTGGAAACACCGCACGGGCTGACCATCTGGGAGGCGCAATTCGGCGATTTCGCCAATGGCGCCCAGGTCATCATCGACCAGTTTTTGACCAGCAGCGAGACCAAGTGGGACCGCTCCAGCGGCCTGGTCCTCTTCCTCCCCCACGGCTACGAGGGGCAGGGGGCGGAACATTCGAGCGCCCGCATCGAACGCTACCTGCAGCTCTGCGCCGACCACAACCTCCAGGTCGTCTATCCCAGCACCCCGGCGCAGTTCTTTCACCTGCTGCGGCGCCAGGTCAAGCTCCCCTTCCGGCGCCCGCTGATCGTTTTCACCCCGAAGAGCCTGCTTCGCCTGCCTGCCTGCCGCTCGACCCTGGAGGAACTGGTTGACGGCAGCTTCCAGCCAGTCATCGCGCCGGGAAAACCGCCGAAGAAGGTCAAGGAAGTCCTCCTCTGCAGCGGCAAGGTTTTTTACGACCTGGAGGCCAAACGCAGCGAGCTGGAACGGGAGGAGGTCGCCATTATCCGCCTCGAACAGCTCTACCCGATCCCGCAGGTAGAACTCGAAGAGATTCTGGCCCCGTATATCAAGCAGAAATGCCGCTTTACCTGGGTGCAGGAGGAACCGAAGAATGCGGGCGCCTGGAACTTCATCCACGACCTGCTCGCCAAGGTGACCGGGGCCCGCCCGCGCTACGTCGGCCGCCCCCGCCTTGCCGCGCCGGAAGTCGGATCGCACCGCCTGCACAAGCAGGAACAGGAACGCCTGGTCAACGAGGCGATCGACGGCTAACACCAGGTTTCACGGACAGCACCCGAACCCCCCAGCACGCGGAGGATGGCATGGAGTTGAAGGTCCCCGAGGTCGGTGAATCGATCTTCGAAGCGGAAATCGGTCAATGGCACAAAAAGGATGGGGAGACCGTCCACAAGGACGATCTGCTTTGCGAACTGGAGACCGACAAGATTTCCCTCGAAATGAACGCCGAGGCCGACGGGGTGTTGCGCATCAAGGCGCAGACCGGCGAGACAGTCAAGATCGGCGCGGTCATCGGCGAGATCGAGGAAGGACCGGAGAAGCCGGGAAAAGCCGGCAAAGCCGGCAAAGCTGACAAAGCGGAGAAGCCTGAGAAGCCTGAGAAGGCGGAAAAGGCGGAAAAACCAGGGAAAACCGAGAAGCCCGACAAACTGCCCCCGGTGGAGAAACCGAGTCCGGAACCGTCGCCGCCGCCGGCCCCTCCGCGAGCGGCCGCCGACAACCGCGAGACCGGCCCGGCCCCAGCACCGCCGCAGGACACAGGACGCACCACCCGCGAGACGATGTCACCGCTGCGCCGGCGGATTGCCGAACGGCTCCTCGCCGCCCGCCAGCAGACCGCCATGCTGACAACCTTCAACGAAGCCGACCTGACCCGGGTCATCGCCCTGCGCAAGAAACATGGGGCCGATTTCGAAAAGAAACACGGCGTCAAGCTCGGCTTCATGTCCTTTTTCGTCAAGGCGGCGACCGAAGCGCTGCGCCAGTTCCCCGACGTCAACGCCCGTCTCGATGGCGACGACATCGTTTACCAGCACTTTTATGACATCGGCGTCGCCATCGGCGGCGAAAAAGGCCTGGTCGTCCCGGTGCTGCGCAACACCGATCGCCTCCACTTCAACGACATCGAACAACAGATCAGCGCCTTCGCCACCAAGGTCAAGGAGAACAAGCTCGCCCTGGCCGACCTTGAGGGGGGGACCTTCACCATCAGCAACGGCGGCACCTACGGATCCCTGCTGTCGACGCCGATCCTGAATCCGCCGCAGAGCGCGGTCCTCGGCATGCACGCCATCCAGCAGCGCCCGGTGGTCATCGATGACGAAATCGTGGCCCGGCCGATGATGTACCTCGCCCTCTCCTACGACCATCGCATCATCGATGGCCGTCAGGCCGTCACCTTCCTGAAACGGATCAAGGAACTGGTCGAGGAACCGGAGGAGATGCTGCTCGAGCTCTAACCGCTGCGACCGACCTGCTTTGACGAAGGCCCCCGGCAGTGAATGCCGGGGGCCTTCGTCCTGGTGCCGTCCGTCAAAGGGAGAGCAGCAGCAGGACCAGAAAGAGCACCAGCAGGCCGAGGCTGACCCGGTAACCGTACCAGGCGAGACCGACCCGTCCGTCCCGCTCCAGGGTCAGCTGCCGGTAGCTGGCCAGGTGTTTATGGACCTGCCAGCGAATCTCGAAGCGGCCGATCCTCGCCCCACTCTTGGCCATCACCCGCAGGATATGAAGGGAACAGAGGTAGTTGACAAGGCCGGCGACGACCAACGCAAGGAGGAAAAGTCGGGACACAAAAAAATCTCCGCCATGGGGAAGGGGCAGGGGAGGAGCAACTCCCGGCGGAGCTTGACGACGACCTGGTGGACCGCCTGCGCCCGATCGCCAGGCTGGCCGAAAATCATGGGGTTACGGCATCCAGAAGGACCATCGCAAAACCCGCCCACGGATCGGAATCTCCCGGCTCAATCGTCGTAGTGAAGCCAGATGCCGCCTCCATACCAGTAAGGACCAGGACCGTACCAGTAGGGCCAGGGATAACCCCAGCCGTAATCATAACCGTAGGGCCAGGGGGCGTAGGGATTGGCAAAGCGATCTCCTGGCCGGTCATACCAGGGGTCAGGCGTCCGCCAGAGGTAGATTTCTTCCAGGGTAAAGAGGGGGTAGGTGAAATCCCGGCCATTCAAGGTGGCGGACTGGGCCCCGGCAACGCTACCGGTCAGGGTCGCAAGCAGGCCCTTGCGGTAGAGCTCGGGATCGAGGAAGCGGGCGCTACGCACCAGATAACGCCCCCCCGTCTCGTCCGGGCCGGTCGGGCGCCCCCAACGGTCGGTGAAGTAACGCAGCAGTTCGAGCGTCGTGCCGTCGGCATCGCTGCGATTGTCGACGATCAGGCCGCCCAGGAGCAGGGTCTGGCCGAGGTGCACCTGCGGGTCGTTCTTGACCTCGGCAAAATCGAGACCGCGGTCGACCTTGGCCAGGGCGGCCGGCGAGAGAACCTGGGCGCAGCCGCCGAGCTGCACAGCCAGCGCAACCAGCAGGAGCGTGAGTAGGAAATGTCGCGACATGAGAACCTCCCTTGCTCCCAGTTTATCCTGCCGGCGGCCGACGTCAATTCCCGGTGCTTCTCACGCGGGGCGCCTCTCCCCATGGCTGTTTTCCAGGTAAACCCGGATCGGGCAGCGGCAGAAACGCCCCTTGCCGAAAGGGAAGGCATGGCGGCACTTCTTGCGGGCAGTGACCAGACATTCGAGGAAGTGCTCCATGCCAAGATCACGGGCCGCACAGAGCTCTTCGCGGGGGAGCTCCAGGCAGACATATTTCTTGTCGCAGCGGGTGATCTCCTTGAGCTTTTCGAGGTGCAGGCGCTGCTGTTCGGTAAAGTTCATCGGCACTCAGAAGGCGTTAAGACGCCGGATAAAGGCCTTGAGCAGGCCAAAGCTGCGCCGGTTGAAATCAAAGACCAGGCGCGGCAGATGGAGCAGGTCGGGCTGGTCGGCCTCCTCCGGCAGGGCGCCGGTAATCCGCAGATGACTGCCGGGCTGCAGGATTTCGCTGAACTCACTTTCGAGGGTACCGAGCTGTTCCGAATCGAGGGGCTGGTTCAGGCGCATGACCAGGGTGGTGCCGACAAACCGCATCGAGTGGTAGATCCGGTAAAAATCATCGATGATTTTTACCGCCTCGACCGGATCCCGGGTGATGGTGAAGAGGCTGAAGTCCTCGCCGGAGATCAGCCCTTTCTTGAGCAGCGTCTTGCGCACGAACTGGAACCAGTTTTCCCAGTAATCCCCTTCGTCGTCATCGATCATCACCAGCGGGATCGGCGGGTTCTTGCCGGTCTGCACCAGGGTCATGATCTCCATCGCCTCATCGAGGGTGCCGAAGCCGCCGGGGAAGAGGGCCACGGCCGCCGCCTCCTTGAGAAAGGCGACCTTGCGGTTGAAGAAATACTTGTAGGTGATGACATTCTTGCTCGCCTCCATGAACGGATTGGTCTCCTGTTCAAAGGGGAGGCGGATGTTGACGGCAAAGGAGTTCTCGGCGCCGGCCCCCTCGTTCCCCGCCTGCATGATGCCGCCACCGCCGCCGGTGATGGTCATGTAGCCGTGACTGGTCAGCAGCCGGGCAAACTCGACGCACTTCTGATAGATCGGCTCTTCGGGAGCGGTGCGCGCCGAACCGAAGATCGTCACCTTTTTGCGCCCCCGGTAGGGGCCGAAAATCTTGCTGGTGTAGCGCATCTCTTTCATGGTGGTGCGCAGCAGCTTGAGATCGGCGAGATAGTCGATCTCGTGCCCGGACTTGAGGGCGCTGATCACCATCTCGCGCACCAGGGCCGGGTGGTGGACACCGACCAGCCGCAACAATTCGTCGATCCGCTCGTCGACCTCGCCGTTGGAACGGGAGAAATGCAATTCCATGAAAGCTCCTTGCCACCGGCCAGCCGAGCATTCGGTTGGCCGCTGTCACTATACCACGGGCGCGCCCGGGTCGGATAAAAATCCCCGCAGGCCGAGGCGCTCGGCGCGCAGCAGCAGGCCCTGGCGGCCGCCCCCCGGATAACGCCGGGCGAGGGCATCGTAGCCCGCGCGCAGTTCCCGCTCAAGGCGGTAGAAGCTCTCCCGGTCGACATCGGCGAGGCGCTCTTCAACCGCTTCACAGACGAAACTTACGCAGTTGAACGGCCGCCAGGCGACCGGCAACCGGCAGCCGTCGGCCGCCAGCCAGGGACAGGGGGCCGACCAGTCCGGGACGGGCGGTTCCCTGCCGGCAAGAAGGATCGCCAGCAGGTTGCCCAGGGTCAGATGATTGCGCCCGCAGCCGCAGCAGGCGCCGTCGCAGGCACGGCACAGCTCCGGTCCGTCCGCCGCCAGGAAGAAGGCGTGGAGCCTTTCCTGAAGGGTAGCGATCCGGGCGAGCTGCCGCTCCAGCCACGACCGCTCGGCCAACGGCAAGGCCGCCAGTTCGCTGCGCACGGCGGCGAGGGTCCGGCACCAGATCTCTTCCTCGTCCCTTTGGTTCCGACGGGTCATGGTCTCCTGGCAATCAGGTGAAAAGGAGCCGCCGGCACCTCGGGAGAGATACCGGCGGCAATGAACTTGGCCGGAGAGGGCCGTAAGCCGGGTTCTGTTCCCCGCGGCGGTTACCCACCGGCGGGGCGATGACCATTCCTCTAGGACCGCCGTTGCCGACGGCCTCCAGCGACCGAACCCGGGAGCCTCGGACGGGCCGCCCTCGAACGCTCCCCTATTTGGTCTTGCTCCGGATGGGGTTTACCGAGCTGCCGACGTCACCGCCGGCACTGGTGAGCTCTTACCTCACCCTTTCACCCTTACCTGCCATTGCCCAAGGCGCCGGCAGGCGGTCTCCTCTCTGTGGCACTTTCCCTGGGGTTGCCCCCGGTCCCCGTTAGGGACCATCCTGCCCTGCGGAGCCCGGACTTTCCTCCCGCCCCCGAAGGAGCCGGCGATCATCTGGACCTCTCCGACCAAAATCTGTTGCTAATCGGTCGCTCCGAGGAAGAGCAGCCGGTTGCAATGGGGACAGCTCAGCACCTCGGCCGAGGTAAAGAGGCTGTTGAAGAGCTGCGGCGGCAGGTGCATGTTGCAGCCGAGACAGGTGCCGTTGCGCGCCTCGACGACAGCGACCCCGTGGCGACGGTCAAGCAGCATCTGGTAGCGCTTGCGCAGCGGCGTCGGCAAGCCGCCGAGCAGTTCATTGCGCCGGCCATCGCCGGCGCCGAGGGTCTTGTCAAACTCGGCGAGGGCCGCCGCGATCTCTTGGCGGCGGGCTTCGACGCTGGCACTGAGGCCGGCACATTCCGTCGCCTTCTCCTCCCGGTCCTTTTCGACGGCAGCGACCTCCGTCGCCGTAGCCTGGACCCGGTCCTCGAGATCCTTGGTCAGCTTCTTGGCGGTGTCGATCTCCTTGAGGACCGCGACATATTCCTTCTGGGTCTTGATCGCCGGCAGACGTCCTTCCGCCTTTTTGATGTTCTCCTGCTCGACACTCAAGGCCTGGTTGAGGTCGCCCCGCTGATCGCGCAACTCCTCGAGATTGGCGTCAAGGGTGTCGACCATCGCCTGGATGCGGTCGAGGTCGGCCGTCAAGGTAGCCTGTTCGCGCTCCAGCACCTCCCGCTTCTCCCGGGCCTGGTGCAGCGTCCTGTCCAGCTCCTGCAGCTCCTTGAGCAGTTCCAGCTCTTCTTGCACGTGTGTACCTCCATTCTCTGCGTATGGTCTGAAACGGAACGGGGGATCAGACGACCCGGAACGGATCGGTCTCACCCCCCATTTCCATGAATTCAACGGCCAGGCCCCGCTCCCGCGCCCTGCGGTCAAGCAGGGTGGCCAATTCGGTGACAGCAATCCGTTCGGTGGCAAAGTGCCCGGCATCGACCAGGGTCAGGTTGAGACTTTCCGCGTAACGGGCCTCGTGATATTTGACATCCCCGGTTACCAGCACATCCGCGCCCTGCCTTGCTGCCTCGTTAAGGAGCGAGGCGCCACTGCCACCACAGACCGCGACCTTGGCGATCTGCGCCGGGACGGCGCCGGCCAGGCGCAGGCTGGCGCAACCAAGGGCCTCTTTGACGCGGGCGGCGAAACGATCGAGGGTGACCGGTTCGGCCAGCCGGCCGATGCGGCCGAGACCGACATCGGCACGCCGATTGGCCAGGGGGATCAAATCGAAAGCGACCTCTTCGTAGGGATGGGCGCGCTGCAAACGCTCCAGGGCCTTGTTGACCAGGGCCCGCGGCAGGATCGTCTCCAGCCGCAACTCCTCGGTCTGCTCGGTCGCACCGACCCGGCCGAGGAAGGGGCTGGTCCCGGTACCGGGACGAAAGGTCCCGGTGCCGGCAGTGCGGAAGGAGCAGCGGTCATAGCCGCCGACCTGGCCGGCGCCGGCAGCAAAGAGCGCTTCGGCCACCGCTTCCTCGTGCCCCGCCGGCACGAAGACCACCAGCTTGAGCAGATCGGCATCGCCCGCGGCCAGGGGCTGGCATTGGACCAGGTCCAAACGGGACGCCAGCCAGTCGTTGAGACCGCCGGCCGCCCGGTCGAGGTTGGTGTGAGCACTGAGAATCGCCACCTGGTGGCGGGCAGCGGCCAGCACCACCCGGCCGGCCTCGTCCCCCGGGGTAACACTGCGCAGGGGACGGAGCAGCAGCGGATGGTGGGTCAGAAGCAGTCCGGCGCCGAGTTCGATAGCCCTATCGACCGCCGCCGGGGTCGGATCGAGGGCGACCAGGACCCGGGTGACAGGAGCGGCAGGATCTCCGATCTGCAGGCCGGAATTGTCCCATTCCTCGGCGAGGCTGGGCGGGAAGAGCGAATGGACCAGACCGACGAGGTCCTGGATGCGGGTCGTGCGTTCTCTGGGCATGGCGACGGGTGGAAAAAAAAGAGTGCAACTGTTGTGTCGTTGCACTCCTTTCGGGTTCAGGACCGGGTATATGTCAATGTGAGTTTCCGACTCATCTCGCTCTGTATGGTGGGCCCACCAGGATTCGAACCTGGGACCGACCGGTTATGAGCCGGTGGCTCTACCAGCTGAGCTATAGGCCCGAATGAAGGGTTGAGTTTAGGCCTCCCGGCCGGGCCTGTCAAGGCCTTTTACCGACCGGTCAGCTTTCCACGAACGACTTGAGACGCTTGGCGCGGCTCGGATGGCGCAGCTTGCGCAGCGCCTTGGCCTCGATCTGCCGGATCCGCTCGCGGGTGACCGCGAAGTCCTGGCCGACCTCCTCCAGGGTGTGATCCGACTTCTCACCAATCCCGAACCGCATCCGCAGCACCTTCTCTTCCCGCGGCGTCAGGGTGGAGAGGACCCGCGCCGTCTGGTCCGAGAGGTTCCCCTTGATCACCGCTTCGAGTGGCGAAACCACCCCCTTGTCCTCGATGAAATCGCCAAGGGAGGAGTCTTCCTCCTCGCCGATCGGTGTCTCCAGGGAGATCGGCTCCTTGGCGATCTTGAGGACCCGGCGCACCTTCTCCAGCGGCAGCTCCATACGCTCGGCGATCTCCTCGGGGATCGGTTCGCGGCCGATCTCCTGGACCAGCTGGCGACTGGTGCGGATCAGCTTGTTGATCGTCTCGATCATGTGCACTGGGATGCGGATGGTGCGGGCCTGGTCGGCGATGGCGCGGGTGATCGCCTGGCGGATCCACCAGGTAGCGTAGGTGGAGAACTTGTAGCCGCGCTGGTATTCGAACTTGTCGACCGCCTTCATCAGTCCGATGTTCCCTTCCTGGATCAGGTCGAGAAACTGCAGGCCACGGTTGGTGTACTTCTTGGCGATGGAGACGACCAGGCGCAGGTTGGCCTCGACCAGCTCGGTCTTGGCCGACTTGGCGCGCCACTCCCCCTTCTGCACTTCCTTCAGCGAATCGAGGAGCTCCTCGGGGGCGAAGCCCGACTCCTCCTCGACGCGCTTGAACTTGCGCTGCGCCCCCTTGAGGCGCTTTTCGACCACCAGCAGGGCATCGACCGGGACCTTGAGTTCGGCCGAGACCTTGAGGGCCTCCTCGTCGCTCTTGCGCATCCGCCGCAGCTGGCGTTTGATCTCCTTGTGGGGGAGATTGAGCTCCGCCTCGCACGCATGCACCTCGGCGTTCCCTTTCTTGACCTGCTGGGCCAGCTCCTTGAGGCGATCGACGATCTTCGCCACCTGAAAATCCTTGAGGCGGATCTGGCGCATCAGGTCGGACATCTGCGCCTTGGCGTCCTTGGCCTCCTTGTCGAGAGCCTTCTTCTCTTCCTTGGTGATCTCGCCGGCGAGCTTTTCCCGCAGCAGGGTGAAGTTATCGTCGAGTTCGCGGATCTGCCCGACCAGGCCGAGGATGCGCTGGCGCTGCTTCTCCTCCTCCTCGCTCCCCTCTTCCTCCTCGTACTCCTTGGTGATCTCGGCGACGCTGATCTGCTCCTTCTCGAGGCGCTCGCCCAGGGAGATGATCTCCTTGAAGGCGATCGGGGTCTTCATGATCACCCGCGTCACCAGGGCCTCCCCCTCCTCGATGCGCTTGGCGATCTCGACCTCGCCTTCCCGGGTCAGGAGCGAGACCTGCCCCATCTCGCGCAGGTACATGCGCACCGGGTCGGAGGTCCGTCCGAGGACGCCGGCTTCGAATTCGGAGTCCTCGTCCTCCTCGTCCTCCGCCGCCTCTTCGTCGAGCCCCTGGTCCTTGCGCAGAGCAATCTTCTGCTCCGAGTCGACGACCTCGATATCCATCTCCCCGAACATGCTCATGACATCATCGAGCTGATCGGAGGAGACCATATCGGGCGGCAACAGGTCGTTGACTTCATCGTAGGTCAAGTACCCCTTCTCCTTGCCGAGATCGATCAGTTGCTGGACTTCTTCCATGCTGGTCTTTTTGGCCATTTGCGCGAATTCTCCTCTCGCGACACATCCGGTGGTCGAAGATGTCTATGGGTCAAACCCTGGGCAGCGTCTTGAGCTGCTTGTTGATAGCGATCAGTTCCCGATTCAGTTCGTTCTGCCGTTGCAAATCACCCTGCAGCTGGGCTTCCTGGATCTCGGCCATGACGGCCCGGCTGCGCTGCTTCAATCGTTCGCGGCCGGTCGCCTTGCGGCAACCGGCGAAGATCGCTTCCGGATCCTCGTCGAAGGCTTTTTCATCCTTTACAAGAATACCCGACAATAACGCATTTTGCGCGGCGGTCAAGGAATCGCCGAGCCGGGAGGCCTCGATCGCATCGGTCTCGCTGCCGAGGGCGAGAATCCGCTCGGCGATCGCGCGCCGGTCATCGTCGGCAAAGAAGCTCTCCACCCCTTCACTGGCGACCTGGCTGCGGATGGTCGGCTCGGCAATCATCAGGTTCAGCAGCCAGTCCTGGCTCTTCTCCCCGGGGTCGGCCGCAAGCTGACGGCGCCGGGGCGGCGCAGTCCCGACCGGTGCCGCAACCGGGCGCGGGCTCACCGGCTGCGCGCGCCGGGGCGGCTCGGCGCCGAGCTTGCGCGCCAGAAGCCCGGCATCGAGGCCGGTACGGCGCGCCAGGTTCTGCAGGTAGAGGCTGCGCTCGATCTCGCTCGGCAGCAGCCGCAGCTTGCCGAGGATCAGCTCCACCGCCCGCGCCTGGCCGGCGATATCGGAGGCCTCACCGGCGAGGGTGTGGTCGATAAAGACCTCAAGGACCGGCCGCGCCGCGGCGAGACGGTCCCGGAACTTCTCGACGCCGTGGCGGGCGAGGAAGGAGTCGGGGTCCTCACCGGCGGCGAGGGGGACCACCTCGGTGGACAGGCCCGTCGCCAGCAGCACGTCCATGGCGCGAAAGGTCGCCTTCTGGCCGGCGCTGTCCTGGTCGAAGAGGAGCAGCAGCTTGTCGCAGTAACGCTTGAGGAGCCGGGCGTGGTCCTCGGTCAGCGCCGTCCCGCAGCTGGCGACCACATTCTCGAACCCGGCCCGGACCAGCGCCAGCTGGTCGAAGTAGCCCTCGACGACAATCCCGGCCCCTTCCCGCCGCATCGCCTCCCTAGCCTGGTAGAGGCCGAAGAGGGTCCGCCCCTTGTGGTATATGGGGGACTCGGGCGAATTGATGTATTTGGGCAGCGCGTCATCGAGGACCCGGCCCCCGAAGGCGACCACCTGGCCGCGCAGGTCGAAGATCGGAAAGAGGAGCCGACGCCGGAACAGGTCGATATCGCTGCGCCCCTCCCTGCCCGCCCGCAGCAGCCCGAGGCGGTCGCGGACCAGCTCCGCGTCGAACCCCTTTGTCGCCAGGTGCCGCGCCAGCGCATCCCAGCTCTCCGGGGCGTAGCCGAGGCGAAAACGCCGGGCGGTCTCGCCGTCGTAGCCGCGCTGGCGCAGGTAACTGCGGGCCGCCGCCCCTTCCGGAGCCTCGAGGAGGATGTGGTGGTAGAACTCGCAGGCGACCTCGTTGATCCGGATCAGCCGCTCCTCCTCCTCGCGACGGCGCAGCTCCGCGGGCGAGGGGGCCTCCTCGGGGATTTCGACGCCGACCCGTTCCCCGAGGCGGCGCACCGCTTCGGGAAAGGAGAGCCCTTCGATCTGCATCAGAAAGGCGAAGACGTTGCCGCCGACACCGCAGCCGAAGCAGTGAAAGATCTGCCGCGTGCTGTTGACATTGAAGGAGGGGGTCTTCTCGCCATGGAACGGGCAGAGTCCCTGGTGGTTCGCCCCGGAGCGCTTGAGCGGCAGGTAGCCGGAGACGACCTCGACGATGTCGGTGCGCTCGCGGATCTCCTGGATCTTCTCTTCCGGTATGCGGCCCGTCATCCACCCCTCAATTCGGCAACCGTCACGTTTTCGCCCCCCTGTTCGGGGAGCGCGGCACGGAAGGCAGTGACCTCGCGGTGCGCGGCGAGGTGTTCGCGCACCGCCCGCCGCAGGATCCCCTCACCGCTGCCATGGACCACCTCGACCTCGCGCAGGCCCTGCAGCAGGGCGTCGTCGAGAAACCTGTCGAGCCGCTCCAGCGCCGCCTCGACGCGCTGGCCGACCAGCACCAGCTTCGACTCAAAGCCGTCCCGCTCGATTTTGCTGCGCACCTGCGCCGGACCGGCTTCCCGGGCAAAGCGTCGCGGACGGTAAGCCTCCAGGGCGGTCAGCGGCAGGCGCAACTTCTTGCCACCGGCGGAGAGTTCGACCGTCTCCCCACTGCAGCGCAGCACCTCGGCTTCGGTGTCGAGGGGGACGATCCGGACCCGCTCGCCAACCGCAACCTCCCGCGGTGCTTCGGCCTGGCGTGCGGCTTCCGGCTGCTGCGCTGCGACCTCGCTGCGAACCTCCCGCAACTGGCCGAGGAGCTCGGCCCGCAGCGGCGGTGCGGCGTGGCCGGCCTGCGCCGCCGCGTCGAGCAGGGCGCGCAACCGCTCTTCGGCCTGGCGCACCAGCGCTTCGCCGCGACGGGTCGCTTTTTCGAGAATGCGGCGCCGCTCCTGTTCCAGCTCGCCCAGCAGGCGGCGGCGTTTTTCCCGCTCCTGATCGGCCTGGGCCCGCAGCTGGCGGGCGGTTTCCCGCTCCTCCGCCACTTCCCGGGTCAGGCGGTTGAGCCGCTCGATCAGGTCGAGCCCTTCCCGCTCATCGCTGCCGAGGTAGGCTTCGGCCCGGGCCAGGACCGCCGCCGGCAGTCCGAGGAGGCGGGCGATGGTGAAGGCGTTGCTCGCCCCGGGGATGCCGTAGTGGAGCCGGTAGGTCGGCGCCAGGGTCTGCGGATCGAATTCGACCGCTGCGTTCTCCACCTCCTCCTGCAGCTGGGCATAGCCCTTGATCAGGTTGAGGTGGGTGGTCAGGATCACCCGCGCCCCCCGTTGCCGCAGCTCGTCGAGCAGCGCCAGCGCCAGCGCCGCCCCTTCCGCCGGATCGGTCCCGGTCCCCGCCTCGTCGATCAGGACCAGCGAGTCGCCGTCGGCGGCGGCGAGAATCGCGCGCATCCGCGTCAGGTGACCGGAAAAGGTCGAGAGCGCCGCCTCGATGCTCTGTTCGTCGCCGATATCGGCAAAGACCCGGCCGAAGAGATGGACCCGGCTCTCGGGCCGGCACGGGATCGGCACCCCGGCGGCCACCATCAGCTGCAGCAGGCCGGCGGTCTTCAGGGCCACCGTCTTGCCGCCGGTGTTGGGCCCGCTGATCACCAGCACTTCGCAGCCGCGCCCGAGCAGGAGATCGATCGGCACCGCCTGATCGGGACGGGGCGCGCCATCGGCGGCGAAGAGGAGCAGCGGGTGACGGGCGCCGCGCAGCTCGAGGCACGGTTCGTCACTCAGCTGCGGCGCACAGGCCCCGGCCTGGCGGGCAAAACGGCCGATGGCGGCGTAGTTGTCGAGGCGGGCCAGCAGTTCCTGGTTGGTCGCCAGCTCAGCCCCAACACCGCGCACCGCCGCGGCCAGTCGCCGCAGCACCCGCTCTTCCTCGCGCTTCTCCTCGCGCAGGGCGGTCTGCAGGTCGTTGTTCGCCTCGAGGACGAGCGTCGGCTCGATGTAGAGGGTCTGCCCGCTCGCCGACTCGTCGTGGATGAACCCCTTGACCTGGCCGCGGTGATCGGCCCGCACCGGCACCACGTAGCGACCGCCACGCTCGGTGACGAGGCGGTCCTGGAACGCCCCGGCCAGCGACTCCCGGGCGAGAAGGTTCTCCAGGCTGCGCCGGATGCGCCCCCGTAGCTGCTGGATCTCCCGGCGCAGCTCGCCGAGTTCAAAAGAGGCGCCGTCGAGGATCTCGCCGCGCGGACCGATGCTCTGGCCCAAATCCCGGGCCACGCCGCGGCACTCGGTCAGACCGCGGCTCAGCTCCTGCAGCAGGGGGGCGTCCGGCGCCGCCAGGAAGCTGCGGCGGCAGGCAGCCGCCGCCTCGAGGCTGGTGCGCACTTCGAGAAGCGCCGGCGGCGGCAGCCAGCTCCCCTCGGCCCGCACCTGGCGGAGATGCCCCTGCAGGTCGCAGGCGCCGCCGAGGGGCGGGGCGCCGGACTGTTCGAGGTGGCGCTGCATCTCCCCGGCCGCCTGTAATTCAGCAGCGACCATGGAACGCTCGGACAAGGGGCGCAGCGCCAGCAGCCGCTCCCGTCCGGGCCCGGTCACGCTGAAGCCGGCGAGGAGGGTCACCACCTTGTCGAATTCGAGCAGCCGCAGCGATGTGGCGCTCATGCCGCCTCCCGCCCCGACCGCCCGGTCATTTCCAGTCCTCCAGCAGGCGATGCCCGCCGCGAAAGACATCGGCCCCCAGGGTGCGGAAGGGGGGCGCCAGCTGCGACGACTTCAGTGAGGGTTGCAAAAAGGTCGGCGACCCGCCACTGCCGAGGGAGTAGAGAATCACCGCCAGCAGCAGCACCCCCTCGGCGAGGCCGAAGAACCCCCCGGCCACCCGGTTCATGCCGCCAAGAAAGAGGAGCTTGACGAAGCGCGTCAGCAGGAAGCCGATTCCCCAGAAGACCAGCACCGCGGCGAGGAAGAGGAGGCCGAAGGTGACAGCGGCGCAGAACGCCGGCGGCAGGCGGAAGGAGCTGGCCATGGTCTCCGCCAGTTCGCCATGAAAACGGAGCGCCACCAGGCTGCCAACCACCAGCCCGAGCAGGGAGCAGATCTCCTTGAGCAGTCCGCGCAGCACCCCCTTGAGAAGGAAGGCGGCGAGGACGACCAGAATGGCGATATCGAAGAAGTTCATTTCCGCTCCGCGCCCGGGGGGAGCGCGCTCAATCAGCCGGCGAGACGCGCCTTGACCAGTTCACTCACCAGCCGGCCGTCCGCCCGCCCCGTAGTCTGGGCGCTGACCACCTTCATCACCTTCCCCATGTCCTTGGGCGAGACGGCGCCCGTCTCCAGCACCGCTTTTTCGATCAATTCCCGGATCCCGGCCTCGTCGAGCTGGGAAGGGAGAAATTCCTGGACGATCGCCAGTTCCTGCTCTTCCTTGGCGGCGAGGTCGTCGCGTCCTCCGTTGCGGTAGGCTGCGGCCGACTCCCGCCGCTGCTTGACCAGCGTCGAGAGGATGCTGATCGCCTCGGTCTCGCTCAGCTCGCTGCGGGTATCGATCTCGCGGTTCTTGATCGCGGTGCGCATCATGCGAATGGTGTTCAGGCGCAGGGAATCCTTGGCCCTCATCGCTACTTTCATCGCCTCGGTGAGGCGTTCCTGGATCGTCATGGCTTCTATCCTCGCGGTTGGCGGTTACTTGTTGCGGCTCGCTTTTTCCTCGATCCCGGAGAGACCGAAACGACGCCGCAGCTCGTCGAGCACCTGCTCCGGCGGCAGATCGTAGTGGCCGAGCAGGACCAGGCAGTGGAACCAGAGATCGGCCATCTCGTAGATCACCTGGTCGGGATCCCCCCCCTTGGCGGCGACGGCGGTCTCCACCGCCTCCTCGCCGATCTTGCCGAGGATCTTGTCGAGCCCCTTGGCGAAGAGGGAGGCGACGTAGGAACTTTCGGCGGAGGCCGCCTTGCGCTCCTGGATCACCTGGTAGACGGCGGCGAGAATGTCTTGTTGATCCGTCATGATTTATAACCTTCAAGCCTTGCCACAGAGGCACAGAGGAGACGGAGGAAACCCAGGAATTGAAGAAAGTCTATGGCCGTGATGAAAAATCCAGACGCCTTAGAACTTCTCTGTGTCTCAGTGTCTCTGTGGCTTAAGTGAATTAGTTAGTATTACAGCCGCACCGGCACACCATGCTCACGCAGGTACTCCTTGCACTCGCCAATGGTGTATTCGCGGAAGTGAAATATGCTCGCCGCCAGGGCGGCGGAAGCCCCCCCTTCGACGAGGCCGGCGCGGATATGCTCGAGGTTGCCGACGCCGCCGGAAGCGATCACCGGGATCGACACCGCATCGCTCACCGCCCGGGTCAGGCCGAGATCGTAGCCGTCCTTGGTGCCGTCGCAATCCATCGAGGTGAGGAGAATCTCGCCGCTGCCATAGGCTTCCATGCGTACTGCCCACTCCACCGCGTCAATCCCGGTCGGGTTGCGGCCACCGTGGGTATAGACCTCCCAGCGCTGCGGGTCGCTCCCCGGAACGCGGCGGGCGTCGATCGCCACCACGGTACACTGGGAGCCGAAACGCTGCGCCGCCTCCTGCACGAACTCGGGGCGATGGACCGCCGCAGTATTGATCGAGACCTTGTCGGCGCCGGCGTTGAGCAGGTTGCGGATATCGTCGACGCTGCGCACCCCGCCGCCGACCGTCAACGGCATGAAGACCCGCTCCGCGGTGCGCCGCACCACGTCGAGGATGATGCCACGATTGTCACTCGAGGCGGTAATGTCAAGAAAGGTCAGTTCATCGGCCCCCTGGGCGTCGTAGGCCGCGGCCGCTTCCACCGGGTCGCCGGCGTCGCGCAGCTCCAGAAACTGGACCCCCTTGACAACGCGGCCGTCCTTGACGTCGAGACAGGGGATGATGCGTTTAGTCAGCATGGTTCTATTGCCCCTTGGCGATTCTCACCGCCTCGCGCAGATCGAGGCTGCCGGTGTAGATCGCCTTGCCGGTGATCACCCCGGCGACCCCCTTGGCTTCGATTGCCAGCAGGTTGCGGATATCCTGCAGGCTGGAGACGCCGCCGCTGGCGATGACCGGGATGGAGATCGCCTCGGCAAGAGCCCCGGTCGCCTCGAGGTTCGGCCCCTGCAGCATGCCGTCGCGGGCGATGTCGGTATAGATGATCGCCGACACCCCCAGCCCCTCCATCTCGCGGGCGAGGTCGGTGGCCTTTTTTGCCGTCACTTCGGCCCAGCCGCGCACCGCCACCAGGCCGTCCTTGGCATCGATGCCGACGACGATATGACCGGGAAACTTCCGGCAGGCTTCCGCCACCAGGGCCGGGTTCTCCTTGGCGACGGTGCCGAGGATGACCCGATCGATCCCGAGGTCAAGATAAGCCTCGATCGTTGCCAGGTCGCGGATGCCGCCGCCGAGCTCGGTCGGGATGCTAATCGCCTTGACGATCGCCGCGATCGCCGCCTTGTTCTTCGGCACGCCGGCGAAAGCGCCGTCGAGATCGACGATGTGGAGGAGCTCTCCCCCCTGGTCCTGCCAGCTCCGGGCCTGGGCGCCGGGGTCGTCGCTGTAGACGGTGTCCTTTTCCATCAGCCCCTGTTCGAGTCGAACACAGCGGCCTTCCTTCAGGTCGATGGCGGGTATGACGAGCATTGCTTATCCTTCAGCTAGAAATTACATCGCGGCGAAGTTGCGCACGATCTCCAGCCCCACCCCCTGGCTCTTCTCGGGATGAAACTGGGTGGCCATGACATTCCCCTGCCAGACCGCGGCGCAGAAAGTGATCTCGCCGTAGGTCGCTTCCGCCGCCACCAGGGCCGGATCGTCGGGAATCGCGTAGTAGGAGTGCACGAAGTAGACGAAGCTTCCGTCTTCGATTCCCTGAAAAATCGGCGCGGGACGGCGGATCTGCAGATCGTTCCACCCCATGTGCGGCACCTTGAGCTCCTCGCCGTCCCGCTGCATGCCGGCGGGAAAACGCACCACCCTGCCGGGGATGATCCCGAGCCCCTGGTGGCGGCCGAACTCCTCGCTCTCGGTGAAGAGGAGCTGCAGGCCGACACAGATGCCGAGCAGCGGCTTACCGGCGGCGACATGGGCCTTGAGCGGCGCGACGAAACCGCCGGCGCGCAGGTTGCCGATGCAGTCGCGAAAGGCGCCGACGCCGGGGAGGACCAGCTTGTCGGCCCGGGCGATATCGGCCGGGTCGCTGCTCAGCTGGGCAGCATAACCGACCCGCTCGAAGGATTTCTGCGCCGAGCGCAGGTTGCCCATGCCGTAATCGATGATGACGATGTTGTCCATGCTACTCGAGTTTCCCCTTGCTGGAGAGGACCCCCTCGATGCGCGGGTCGAGCCCGCAGGCGTCATCGAGGGCCCGGGCGAAGGCTTTGAAGAGCGCCTCGATGATGTGGTGGAGATTGTCGCCATAGGCGAGGTTGGCGTGGATGTTCACGCCGCCGTGGTTGCAGAAGGCGGTGAAAAACTCCTCGACCAGTTCGACCTCGAAGTTGCCGACCTGGGCCTTGGGCAGGGGGACGTTGTAAACCAGAAACGGCCGGCCGGAGAAGTCGAGAACCACCGAGGCGAGGGCCTCGTGCATCGGCATCGTGCCGCGACCGTAACGGCGAATCCCCGCCTTGTCACCAAGCGCCTGCTTGAAGGCTTCGCCAAGACAAATCCCGACATCCTCCACGGTGTGGTGGGCGTCGATCTCCAGGTCGCCCCGGGCGGCGATGGTCAGGTCGAAGAAACCGTGGCGGGCGATCTGCGTCAGCATGTGATCGAAGAAGGGAACGCCGGTCTCGATGGCGCTCTCTCCCTTGCCGTCGAGACGCAACTCGATGCGGATCCTGGTCTCCTTGGTCTTGCGTTCGATGGTCGCGCTGCGGGACATAATTCCTCCAAAAGGCAATTTTGAATTTCGAATTTTGAATTCTGAATTAAATTCAAAATCTATAATTCAAAAATGAATCTCCCCGCAGCAAGCTACGGGGTATCAAAAGTTTAGATTGATCGCTTTCATCGAAGCAAGCTTCGGGGAATTCGACCCACCTGAGATTCAAAATTATCCTTAACTTTTCAGCCGCAAGGAGACCGACCGGGCATGGGCCGACAGCCCTTCCAGCTCGGCGATGCGCACGATCTCGTTCCCCAGCCGCTTGAGCCCCGCCCTTGAGAAGCTGACGATGCTCGATTTCTTGACAAAGTCGTCGACCGACAGCGGCGAGAAGAAGCGCGCGGTGCCCCCCGTCGGCAGAGTGTGGTTGGGCCCGGCGAGGTAGTCGCCGGCGGCCTCCGGGGTATGATGCCCCATGAAGATCGCCCCGGCATGACGGATCTGCGCCAGGATCTCGAAGGGATTGGCCACCGCCAATTCGAGGTGCTCGGGGGCGATGCGGTTGGAGAAGGCGATCGCCTCGTCGAGGTCGCGGGCGATAATCAACGCGCCGAAGGCATCGATCGACTGCCGGGCGATCCCCTGCCGCGGCAGCTGCGCCAGCTGCCGTTCAACCTCGGCCCGCACCTGCTCGGCAAACGCCGCGTCGGTGGTAATCAGCACCGAGGAGGCGAGCTCGTCATGCTCGGCCTGGCCGAGAAGATCGGCGGCGAGGTGGGCCGGACTGCCGCTGCCGTCATTGATAATCAGGATCTCGCTCGGCCCGGCGATCATGTCGATGTCGACGGCACCGAATACGAGCTGCTTGGCGGTGGCGACGTAGATATTGCCGGGACCGGTGATCTTGTCGACCTTGGGGACACTCTCGGTGCCATAGGCGAGGGCGGCGACCGCCTGGGCGCCACCGAGTTTGAAGATCCGGTCGACCCCGGCAAGGTGGGCCGCCGCCAGTACGTGGGGATTGACCTCGCCTCCGGGCATCGGCACCACCATGATCACTTCGCCAACACCAGCGACCCTGGCCGGCACCGCGTTCATCAGCACCGAGCTCGGGTAGGCGGCCTTGCCGCCAGGAACGTAGATGCCGACCCGGTCGAGGGGTCGCACCATCTGGCCGAGCAGGACGTCGTCTTCGTCGGTCGAGAGCCAGGTCTCCTGCTTCTGTTTGGCGTGAAAGGAGGCGATGCGCTCGGCGGCGAGGCGCAGCGCCGCCAGGTCGTCGGCAGCGACCGCGGCGATGGCGGCTTCGATCTCGGCGGCGGTCACCTCGATGCTGGCCGCGTCGAGTTCGAGGCGGTCAAAGCGGGCCGTGTATTCGAACAGGGCCGCGTCCCCCCGCTCGCGCACCGCGGCGAGAATGTCGCGGACGGTCTGTTCGACCCCGGCCGGCGGCGCGGCCCCGCGCTCGACGATCTTTTTCAGCGCCGCTTCGAACCCGGCATCGCTGAAACGCAGCAACTGGATCATGGCAACTCCCTATTGCGAAATCCGCACTTCGCTGTCGATCACCTGCTCCAGCCCCTCGATGATGCGGGTGATGCGCTGGTGCTTGGTCTTCAGACTGGCGCGGTTGACGATCAGCCGGGTGGTGATCTCGGCGATGGTCTCGACCTCGACCATGCCATTCTCCTTCAGGGTCGCACCGGTGGAGACGAGGTCGACGATCCGCTCGGCCAGCCCGACCAGGGGCGCCAGTTCGATGGAGCCGTAGAGCTTGATCAGCTCCACCTGGATCCCCTTGGCGGCGAAGAAGCGCTCGGTGACGTTGGGGTACTTGGTCGCCACCCGGATGTTCGACCAGTTGGCCGGGTCGGGCCGGTCGTGGAGCGCCTTCGGCTCGGCGACCACCATCCGGCAGTAGCCGAACTTGAGGTCGAGGGGTTCGTAGAGATCCTTCCCCTGTTCGAGGAGGGTGTCCTTGCCGACCACGCCGATGTCGGCACAGCCGTATTCGACGTAGGTCGGAACGTCGGTGGCGCGCACCGCCATGAAGCGGTACTTGTCCGCCCGGTTCTCGAAGACGAGTTTGCGGCTCCCCCCTTCCATCTCCGGGCAGGTGATGCCGATCTTGGCAAAGAGCGCCATCGAATCCTGCATGATGCGCCCTTTGGGCAGGGCGAAGGTAATGTAGTCGCTCATCTCCTGATCCTCGTCGCCGGGGGGCGGTTCAGGCCCGGACCCGCTCGATATCGGCGCCCAGTTGTTTGAGTTTGGTTTCGATCCGTTCGTAGCCGCGATCGAGATGGTAGATGCGCGCCACCTCGGTGGTGTTGTCCGCGGCGAGGCCGGCGAGAATCAGCGAGGCGCTGGCGCGCAGGTCGGTCGCCATCACCGGGGCGCCGGTCAGCCCCTTGACCCCCTTGACGGTGGCGCTGTGCCCCTCGATGCTGATATCGGCCCCCATCCGCTGCAGCTCGCAGACGTGCATGAAGCGGTTTTCGAAGACATTCTCGCTGATCACGCTCGTCCCCTGGCCGAGGGTCATCAGCGCCATGAACTGGGCCTGCATGTCGGTCGGGAAGCCGGGATGGGGATGGGTCTTGATATTGACCGACTCGATCCGGCGCGGTCCCTTGACCCGCAAGCCGCCGCTCTCTTCGACAATCTCGGCGCCGGCGTCGCGCAGCTTGGCGATCAGCGCCTCAAGGTCACTGGCCACGGCTCCGGTCACCTTGACGTCGCCGCGGGTGATGGCGGCGGCGACCATGAAGGTGCCGGCCTCGATCCGGTCGGGCATCACCGCGTAATCGAGGGGACGCAAATCCTCGACCCCCTCGATGGTCACGGTGTCGCTGCCGGCGCAGCTAATCCGCGCCCCCATGGCATTGAGCGCATTGGCAAGATCGACGATCTCCGGCTCGCAGGCGGCGTTTTCAAGGATGGTCGTCCCCTTGGCGAGGGTGGCCGCCATCATCAGGTTTTCGGTGCCGCCGACGGTCGGGAGATCGAAATAGATCCGGGCGCCGTGGAGGCGTTTGGCGCGCGCCTCGACGTAGCCGTGATCGAGGACGATCTTCGCCCCCATCGCCTCGAACCCCTTGAGGTGCAGGTTGATCGGCCGGGCGCCGATGGCACAGCCGCCGGGGAGACTGACGCGGGCCTCGCCATGGCGGGCGAGCAGCGGGCCGAGAACGAGGACCGAGGCGCGCATGGTCCGCACCAGCTCATAGGGCGCCTCGATACTCATGATGGCGTCGGCGCCGACCGTGAAAAGCCCGTCAGCGCGCTCCACCGTCGCTCCGAGGGTGGTCAAGAGCTCGGCGACGGTATCGATATCCCGCAATTGCGGCACATTGGCGAGCCGGTGCCGCCCCGGCGCCAGCAGGGTAGCAAACAATAGCGGCAGGGCGGCATTCTTGGCCCCGCTGATCAGGACTTCACCCTTGAGCCGCTGCCCGCCGTGAATGACGATCTTGTCCAATTAGATAACTCCGTTTGCTGAAACCAGGCCTGCTCTAAATGTGCCTGCCGCCCACCACCCGCGGGATGCCGGCATAGTCAGCTCGGCAAAAGAGCTCGCCGAAACCGGCTGCCGCCAGCAGTTCCTGCACCGCAGGCGCCTGCCCGGCGCCGACCTCCACCAGCAGCCACCCGCCCGGCACCAGCAGCTTTGATGCCTGCCGGGCGAGGGCCCGATAGGCGTCGAGGCCGTCGCTGCCGCCATCCAGGGCGAGCTGCGGTTCAAAGTCCCTGACCTCGGGCATCAGGCCGGCGAGGTCGGTCGCGGCAATATAGGGCGGGTTGGCGACCACCAGGTCGAACTCGCCATCCGCCAGCGCGTGCAGGTTGCCCGGGGTGAAAGTCACCCGTTCGGCGACGCCGTTGACCCGCGCGTTCTCCGCCGCGAGGAGGAGCGCTTCCTTCGAGATATCGACCGCCGCCACCCGGGCGGCGGGGAGCTCATGGGCCAGGGCCACGGCAATCGCCCCGCTGCCGGTACCGACATCGAGGATACGGGCCGCCGGCGTGGCCCGGGCCAGCGCCTCTTCGACCAGCACTTCGGTGTCGGGACGGGGAACCAGAACCGCCGGCCCAACACGAAACGGCAGCGACCAGAACTCGGCGCGGCCAAGGATATACTGCAGCGGTTCGCGCCGCGCCCGGCGACCGACCCGCTGCCGGAAATCGGTCAGTTCGGCCGCATTCAGCGGCCGGTCAAAGTTGAGATAAAGCCCGACCCGATCGAGCTGCAGCAGGTCGGCGAGGAGCAGTTCGGCGTCGAGGCGGCCGTTGTCGATACCGCGCTCGGCCAGGTAGCCGCTGGTCCACTTGAGGATCTTGAGAACCGTCCAGGACTCCGCCAAGCTCAAGCCTCCTGGCTGGAGAGGGCCGCCGCCTGGGCGCTGGTTGCCAGGGCTTCGATCAGCTCGTCGATCTCCCCCGCCATGATCGCTTCGAGACGGTAGAGGGTGAGCCCGATGCGGTGATCGGTACAGCGTCCCTGGGGGAAATTGTAGGTCCGGATCCGCTCGCTGCGGTCACCGCTGCCGACCTGACTCTTGCGGTCAGCGGCCTGTTTGGCGGTGGCCGCCGCCTGCATGGTGTCGAGGATGCGCGACTTGAGGACCTTCATCGCCTTCGCCTTGTTCTTGTGCTGGGATTTCTCGTCCTGGCAGGAGACCACCGTCCCGGTCGGCAGGTGGGTGATGCGCACTGCCGACTCGGTCTTGTTGACATGCTGCCCGCCGGCGCCGGAGGCGCGATAGACGTCGATGCGCAGCTCGCTCGGGTCGATCTCCAGCTCGACATCCTCGGCTTCGGGGAGGACGGCGACGGTACAGGCCGAGGTGTGAATCCGCCCCTGGGCTTCGGTCGCCGGCACCCGCTGCACGCGATGGGTGCCACTCTCGAACTTGAGCCGTGAATAGACCCGGTCACCGCTGATCAGCGCGATGACCTCCTTGAAGCCGCCACTGTCCGATTCGGAGGCGCTCATCAGTTCAACGCGCCACCCCTGGCGATCGGCATAGCGGGAATACATGCGGAAGAGGTCGGCGGCAAAGAGGGAGGCCTCCTCGCCGCCGGTACCGGCACGGATTTCGAGAATGATATTCTTGGCGTCGTTGGGATCCTTCGGCAGCAGCAGCAGGGTCAGCTCCCGCTCCAGTTCCTCCTGGCGCGCTTCCAGACCCGGCAGCTCGGCCCGGGCCAGCTCCCGCATTTCGGGATCACTATCCCGCAGCAGCTCGCGGTTGCCGGCCACATCCTCGACCACCTTGCAGTAAGCGCGGTAGGTTTCCACCACCTCGCTCAGCTCGGCGTGCTCGCGGGTCAGGGCCCGGAATTTTTCCTGGTTGGCGACCACTCCGGGGCTGGAGAGGAGTCCCTCCACTTCCCGGAAACGGTCGACGACTTCTTCGAGTTTTTGAAACATGTTCCGCCAGCGGAGCCCGGGGACTCCGCGAAAAGAGACTCAGAGTGCGCCAAACTCACTGCGCACCGCGCTGATGGCGCCACAGGTCATAGCCCCCTCCGGACAGGGGCCGTTGAGGCAGCCGGGGCCGGCCGTGGCAAAGAGGAGCGGTGCCGCCTGCCGGGCCAGGCGCAACATCTGGATCGCTAGGTCACGGATTTCCCACTGGGCGCGGCGGCAGCAGCGCAGCTCGAAAAAGTGCACCAGCTCACGGGCATTCATGGTCACCACGATCTTGGTGGTGGCCGCGTTGGGAAGGACGAAGCGGGCGTCCTCCGCCGGGATACCCGCTGCGAGCAGCTCCCGGTAGAGGGCATGCACCTCGTCCAGCAGAGCGGTGTAACGCGCCGTCAATTCGGGGTGGGCAGCGATCGAGGGCGGAGTCACCGCATCGAAGCGTTCCTTGTGGGAGACGTAGCGCTGGCTCTGCTGGGAGTAGGAGGCGAGACGGTGGCGCACCAGTTGATGGGAGCAGGCGCGGCTGATCCCTTCGACGCCGAAGGTGAAGGCCGCGTGCTCGAGGACCGAAAGATGCCCCAGGCCGAGAATCTTCCGCAGCAGCGCTTCCTGCTCGGAGCGGTCCTTGGCCAGCAACTGGTCGATCCCCGCCGCCGAATAGCAGAGCCGGGCAGCGGCGGCGACGACCCGTTCCGGGTCGGGGGTATGGGTCAACAGCTGGACGTTCATTTCTGGAACCTTCTGCTGTCGAAGGGCAAAAGAGCGGACCGGACCGATAAAACGGCAAGAGCCGGTCGACGCCTAGGCGCCCGCCGGCTGCTCCTGATTCCGCGACGACGACGGATCGTCCCGGCGATGGCGTCGTGATGACAGAGAAAAAAGACGGCCCCGGAGGGCCGTCTCCAGTGACAGATTGGTTATTTCTGCTCGTAGCGCTTGCGGAAACGCTCGATCCGGCCGGCGGTGTCCATCAGCTTCTGCTTGCCGGTGAAGAACGGATGGCAGGCACTGCAGATCTCGGTGTTGACTTCACCGCTCTTGGTCGAACGGGTTTCGATGACGTTGCCGCAGTGACACTTGATGGTCACGTCCTGGTACTTGGGGTGGATTCCTTCTTTCATGGTCGTCTCCTTATGCCTGGTTCTGTACAGGCAACCTTATTGGGTGTCGCGGGAAAGAAGCTTTTTAGCACGAACGGCGCGGGGATGCAACAGCTTTTCCAGACCCTGCTCAGCGGTTCATCGAGTCGAGGAACTCCTGGTTGGTCTTGGTTTCGCCAAGCTTGTCGAGGAGGAACTCCATGCTGTCGACCACGTTCATCGACGAGAGGACCTTGCGCAGCAGCCAGATGCGCTGCAGGGAGACCTTGTCGATCAGCAGCTCTTCGCGGCGGGTCCCCGACTTGTTGATGTCGATAGCGGGGAAGGTGCGCTTCTCGACCAGGCGCCGGTCGAGGTGCAGCTCGGAGTTGCCGGTCCCCTTGAACTCTTCGAAGATGACTTCGTCCATCTTGCTGCCGGTATCGATCAGGGCGGTGGCGATAATCGTCAGGCTCCCCCCTTCCTCGATGTTGCGGGCCGCACCGAAAAAGCGCTTCGGCTTGTGCAGGGCGTTGGAATCGACGCCGCCGGAGAGAATCTTGCCGGACGGTGGCACCACGGTATTGTAGGCGCGCGCCAAGCGGGTGATCGAATCGAGGAGGATGACGACGTCCCGCTTGTGCTCGACCAGCCGCTTCGCCTTCTCGATCACCATCTCGGCGACCTGGACGTGGCGGGTAGCTGGCTCGTCGAAGGTCGAGGAGATCACCTCGCCGTTGACGCTGCGCTGCATGTCGGTCACCTCTTCCGGCCGCTCGTCGATCAGCAGCACGATCAGGTAGACCTCCGGATGGTTGGCGGTGATCGAGTTGGCGATATTCTGGATCAGCATGGTCTTGCCGGTGCGCGGCGGGGCGACGATCAGCGCCCGCTGCCCCTTGCCGACCGGGGCGACCAGGTCGATGACCCGGGCCGAAAGGTTGTCGTGGGTCGTCTCCAGATGCAGACGCTCTTCCGGGTAGAGCGGGGTGAGGTTGTCGAAGAGGGTCTTTTCGCGGGCGACAGCCGGATCCTCGAAGTTGACCTCGGAAACCTTGAGCAGGGCAAAATAACGCTCCCCTTCCTTGGGCGGCCGGATCTGGCCGGAGACGGTATCACCGGTCTTCAGGTTGAAGCGGCGGATCTGGGAAGGTGAAACGTAGATATCGTCGGGACCCGGCAGGTAGTTGGCATCGGGTGCCCGCAGGAAACCGAAGCCATCGGGGAGGATCTCCAGCACACCTTCGCCGAAGATCGCGCCATTCTTCTCGGCGGTGGCGGCGAGAATGGCGAAGATCAGGTCCTGCTTGCGCATGCCGGCAGCCCCTTCGATCTTCAGGTCCTTGGCCAAAACGGCCAGGTCGGTGGCTTTCTTTTCCTTCAGGTCCTTGAGGTTCATGTTCTCTCCTCGGCTCGTCTCAGAGCCGGTAGCAGCCCGGGCATGCCCGTGGGGTTGGCAGCCCGGGGGCCGGCAACCGGGCAGGATCGGGTCCGGTGTTGCGAAATCCTTGGTTGATTTTCAGATGGCTGTCTGGAATGGTCGAATGGGGTTTCCCCGTCAGGGACTAACCGCAGCTGCCTCAGGAGAATTGCCGCCCGCGCCGAAGGGCGCAGTCCTGGAAGGTGCTGCGGGTATTAACCTTTTTATTGGGCAAGAACGCAGGGATCGTCGAAAGGCTGGTCTGACAAAACGATCAAATCAGGAGTGAAGTCCGGGCAATGGTCCTCTATCTACGCCCTTTATTAAACATTGTCAACCCCTTTATGGCCCGGGCCGGCAAGAAAACTTCCGGTCCGGGCCATAGATAGGTGCATCACTTCGCCGCTGGCGCAGTCCCCCGGGCAGGGGCGAACTGGTCGAGCAGACCGGGGGTCAGGGCGCTGGTCAGGCGATCGAAGAGCTCCTTGTAGCGCTGCGACAGGGTGCTTTTGAAGAGCAGGCCCGAATCGCGCCGCGCCAGGATCCGCTCGAGACCGGCGACCGAGACGAAACGCAGTCGCACCTGCTCGCTGGCGTTGTAAAAGGCCTCGTCGAAGTCGGGGTATTGCAGATCGAGGAAAGCGCTGTCTGTCCCGCCATTGGTCCAGGCGATGGCGCCGGAGGGGAGTACGACCGCGGCGCTGGCCAGGATCATATTGTAGTCCGCCTGCAGGAAGTTGAGACTCGACCGGTCCCGGTCCCAGCGTTTCTCGTTACGCACCACCCCGTTGAGAATTACGACGAGGATGCCATCAACGGCGTTACGCCGGCAAAGCTCACCAACGGCACCAGGGGCAAAGAGGTAACTGCGATGGAACTGGGACCCCTTGCCATCGATGGTACTCTCAACCACCAGGCTGGAGAAGAGCGCGCGCGGGTCGCCGGGGACTTCCCGCACATCAAAATAGCCCTTCCCTTCCCGCAGTGCTTCGACCAGCCACGGGCTCTTCCCCGCGTTCTGGCGCGCCAGAAGGTCAAGGACCGCCTCCCGCTCCGGGTGCAGGATCGTCGATTGATCGTCGAGCAGCAGCGGGACCACCCCGAGCGTCTTGACCTGCTGGCGGTAAGCCTCGGGAGCCAGTTTGTAACTTCCCTTGGCACAGCCGGCGAGCGGGAGGAGTACCACCAATAACCACAACAGCTTTCGACCCATGGTCAAATCTCCATTCTTGCGACGAGTTCAGGAATTGCCGGTTTGGCGGCCACGGCTCCGCCGCTCAGCAAGTCAGTCCTCTCTCCCATACCAGAAAATCTCCGGTAACGCCAGCACCGAACAGCAAGGGCCCTGCTCAGCACCATCCCGGAATCCCCCTGGCACTGCCTGCGGCAACCGGCACCCGGTCGAGACTGAAGTTGGCCACCCCCCAGGCGAGAAGTTCCCGCGGCGGAGCCTGGGCCAGTTCGGGCGGGGGCGTCTGGCCGAGGAATTCGAGGACCAGCGCCAGCAGCTCCCCCCCGGAAACGGAACCGGGGGCGAGACTGGCGCCGTGGCGCTTGCTCAGTTTTTCGCCGTCACTCCCCAGGGCCAGCGGCAGGTGGATGTAGCGGGGCAACGAGTTCCCCAGGCAGCTGTGCAGATAGATCTGGCGCGGCGTGGAAGCGAGGAGGTCGGCACCCCGCACCACCTGGTTGACCCCGGCGGCGGCATCGTCCACCACCGCGGCCAGCTGGTAGGCAAAGATCCCGTCAGCGCGGCGCAGGATGAAGTCGCCGACAGCGTCGGCGAGGCGCTGCTCCTGGTGGCCGCAGAGCCCATCCTGGAAGGTGACCAGGGTGGCCGGAACCCGCAACCGCTCGGCCCGTGGTTGCCGCCCGGGCGGGAGCCCCTCGCGGCAGGTGCCGGGGTAGACCGGCCCATCTTCGCCGGGATGGGGGGCGCTGGCGAGAATTTCGCGGCGCGAACAGCCGCAGGCATAGACCAGTCCCTGCTGCTGCAGGCGGGCCAGCGCCTCGGCATAAGCCTCGGTGCGACGGCTCTGCCACACCACCGCGCCGTCCCAGGTCAGGCCGAGGGCCTCCAGATCCCGCATGATGCCATCGGCCGCCCCGGCCACGACCCGCGGCGCATCGAGGTCCTCGATCCGCAACAGCCAGCGCCCCGCAGCCTGCCGCGCCAGACAGTAGCTGCCGACAGCAGCAACCAGCGAGCCGAAATGGAGGGGCCCGGTGGGGCTCGGCGCGAAACGACCGACAATGCCGGGGGGAATTTTCACCATCAATTTCTCTTCACCAACAAAACGCCTCTTCACCCTGCAAAAAAACTTGCCGGGCGCCATTTCCCGGGAGGAACCGGTCAAAACCGCGGCGAGGGTCAGGATTGTGATTCATTTTTGGTTAAAAATTTTTCCTTTGACTTCCTCTCCCCGGTCGCTAGAATCAAAAAGCAAAAACGGCGTTATACATTTTGGAGAGGGTCCACGTAATCTTTAGATTTACGACCGGTCCCATCCTGCAGAAAGCATGAGGCAGAAGTGACAAGTCAGCGTATCATCGTCATTGACGACAGCAAACTGGTCCTCGCGGTCGCATCCGACGCCCTGGAGGCCGCAGGCTATGAAGTGATCACCACCGATTCGGGGATTGACGCCAACCGGTTCATCTATGGCACCCCGCGACCGGACCTGATTCTCATCGACGTCATGATGCCACTGCTCAACGGCGATCGCAAGGTGCGTCTGCTCAAGCAGCGGGAAGCCAGCAGCAAGATCCCCATCGTCCTGATGTCAACCAAATCCCGCGACGAACTGGCCGATCTGGCCCGTGAGTCCGGGGCGGACGCCTTCATCCAGAAACCGTTCGACGGCAAGTCGCTGGTTCGGCAGGTACGGCAGCTGCTGCCCTCCTGATGCCCGGCTAAAAAGACCCGAATCGTCCTTTTCCGTTGACAAATCTGCTGCGGCCGGCTATCTACATTACTCCTGAAGTCATCTTTAGGGAGGTCTGCCTTGCTGATTACCCGTGCCACCGAATACGCCATCCGCGCCATCCTCTACCTCGCCAAGCAGCCGCGCGGGGAGATTGTCTTCAAAAAAGACATCTGCCAGACCCAGGACATCACCCCGGCCTTTCTCACCAAGATTCTCCAGCCGCTGATCAAGCTCGGGATCGTCGGCTCGCAGCGGGGTGTCGGTGGGGGCTTCTACCTGCTCAAGGATCCCGCCGAAGTCACCCTCCTCGATATTGTCAAGGCCGAAGAGGGGCCCCTCTATCTGAACCAGTGCCTGAGCCGTGAGGGCTCCTGCGAACGGGACGTTTTCTGCCCGGTGCATGGCGCCTGGCGTGAAGTCCGCACCGAATTTTTGAATATTCTCGGCCGCTACAGCTTTTCCTACCTGATCGAGCAGGAGATCAAGAACCTCGACCAGCTGGCCCGGCGCGGCCGGTAGCAGGACGTTCCAGCTGCAACCAGCAACGGCCATGCCCCCCCGAGGAGGCATGGCCGTTGTCGTTCTTGCCGAAAAATACCCTGGATACCAGGAGGGCCGGCCATCCAGGGCGAAGGGGAAGCGGCGTCCCGCTCCCGTTGAATCATAATTCTTGATTTTCACTATAGCGCGACCCAGGCGGTCGTCAAGGCGCTAGCGCACGTAATCTTCCGGATAGGCGTGAATCTGGTGAATCGCCAGGTCGGGGCCGGCGTATTGGGCTTCGTCCGAGAGCCGATAGCCGAAGAAGCGCGAAATCAGGAAATAGACCAGGCCACCGGTCCCCAGAGCGTAGACCACGGCCAGAAGACTTCCGGCGAATTGGGCCAGGAAACTCACCCCACCAAGTCCGCCGAAGAGGCTCTGGCCGAAGATGCCGGCGCTGATCCCTCCCCAGGTGCCGATCATGCCGTGGAGCGGCCAGACCCCGAGGACATCGTCGATCTTCAGTTTCTCCTGCTCCCACTGGAAACCGTAGACAAAGATCAGCGAACCGATCCCGCCCATCAAGAAGGCCGCCAGAGGATGGACCAGGTCCGAACCGGCGCAGATGGCAATCAGCCCGGCCAGGGCGCCGTTGTGGACAAAGCCCGGGTCATTCTTGCTGGCGACGAGGGCGAAGAGGACGCCACCAACCATGGCGAGGAGGGAGTTGACGGCGACCAGTCCGGAGATCCCTTCCAGGCTCTGGGCGCTCATGACATTGAAACCGAACCAGCCGACCGCCAGGATCCAGCTGCCGAGGGCGAGGAAGGGGATATTGCTGATCGGGATCGGCTGACTGCGGCGTCCCACGAACCGCCCGAGGCGGGGACCGAGGATCAGGACCGCGGGGAGGGCGAGCCAACCGCCCATCGAGTGGACCACGACGCTACCGGCAAAATCGTGAAACGGCGCCCCGCACCAGCGCTGGAAGAGCCCCTGCAGCCCGGCGCTGTTCTGCCCCCAGATAAAGGATTCGAAGAGCGGATAGGTGATGCCGACGAAAATCGCCCCGGCGACGACCTGGGGCCAGAAGCGGGCCCGCTCGGCAATCCCGCCGGAGATGATCGCCGGGATGCAGGCGGCGAAACAGAGGAGAAAGAAGAACCGGACCAGTTCCAACCCCTGGTTGTCGCCGAGCAGGCCGGCGGCGGGATGATAGAAGTGGATGCCGTAGGCGATCGGGTAGCCGATCAGGAAGTAGACGACTGTCGAGACCGACCAGTCGCAGAGGATCTTGACAAAGGCGTTGACCTGGCTCTTCTTGCGCACGGTCCCGACTTCGAGAAAGGCAAAGCCGGCGTGCATGGCAAAGACCATGACCGCACCGAGGAGCAGGAACAACACATCGCCGCCATGGCGCAACGATACGATTGCAGACTCCATTGTCTACAGACCTCCTTTTCCGGGTTTCCCGCAGCGCCGTTGCCGCGGGCAAGCAGGGTCCTTTCTTCAATCTCCGTGCCCGATTGCAAACGGCGGAAAAACGCGGGTATCGGTCTGCCGGGCCACCCCCGCTGCCAAAAGTCCGGGCACCTCTGCCCACAATTTCAGCACCCCCAAAACCATCGTAAGTTACCGTTGTTTTACAACAACAAAAAATAACACCATTTTTATTGTTTTTAATTTTTTTATTCTTGACCATTTTAATTGTTTTGGCTTATCCATAGAACTTGGCCCCCTTATCGTCCCCCTCCTGTCCGGAGCCCGAAATGTCTCTTCACAGCCGACCATCAGAAAACGCACCCGAGCAGCGGGCCGGAGCCATCCTGGCCGCCGGCCTCAAGGCGGCAGCACCGGTCAACCTGGCCTGCTCCTTCAGCATCGAGGACGTGGTGGTGATCGACCTGATCCGCCACGCCGGTCTCGAAACCGGCTTCTTCGCCCTCGACACCGGGCGACTTAACGAGGAGACCTACGAGGTGGCGGAAGCGATCGTCGAGCGCTACGGCATCAGCATCGACTGGTACTTCCCGGAGCGGACCGCCGTGGAGCAACTGGAACGGGAAAAAGGTCTCTTCTCCTTTCGCGAAAGCCTCGACAACCGCCATGAGTGCTGCCAGATCCGCAAGGTTGAACCTTTGCGGCGGGCCCTGGCCGGCCTCGGCGGCTGGATCACCGGCCTGCGCCGGGAGCAGAGCGTCACCCGCGCAGATCTGGAAGCCATCGAAGTCGATGCCGCCAATGGCGGCCTGCTCAAGATCAGCCCGCTCCTCGACTGGAGCAGCGCCGAGGTCTGGGAATATGCGGAGGCACGGCACCTCCCGGTCAATCGGCTCCACCGCCAGGGGTATCCCTCCATCGGCTGCGCCCCCTGCACCCGGGCGATAGAGCCAGGGGAAAGCCCGCGCGCCGGGCGCTGGTGGTGGGAGGATCCGGAGCACAAGGAATGCGGACTGCACCGGAAATAGCAGCCAACAACGAAGAATAAGGGCAGGAACCGGAAAAGAGAGGACCGTCGATGAAGATCAAGATGACCCATTTGCGCCAGCTCGAGGCGGAAAGCATCCACATCCTGCGCGAGGTCGTCGCCGAGTTCGAGAACCCGGTGATGCTCTACTCGGTGGGGAAGGACTCGGCGGTGATGCTGCATCTGGCGCGAAAGGCCTTCTTCCCGGCGCGCCCCCCCTTCCCGCTGCTGCACGTCGACACCACCTGGAAGTTCCGGGAGATGATCGAGTTTCGCGATCGGATGGCGCGGGAGGCGGGCTTCGATCTGCTGGTCCACATCAACGAGGAAGGGGTCAACGAGGGGGTCTCCCCCTTTTCCCACGGCAGCACCCTCTACACCGACATCATGAAGACCGAAGGACTCAAGCAGGCCCTCGACAAGTACCGCTTCGACGCCGCCTTCGGCGGCGCCCGGCGTGACGAGGAGAAGTCGCGGGCCAAAGAGCGGATTTTCTCCTTCCGCAGCGAGAACCACCGCTGGGACCCGAAGAACCAGCGCCCCGAACTCTGGAACATCTACAACGCCCGGGTAAAAAAGGGGGAGAGCATCCGCGCCTTTCCCCTCTCCAACTGGACCGAGCTCGACGTCTGGCAATACATCTACCTGGAGCAAATCCCCATCGTCCCCCTCTACTACGCGGCCATGCGGCCGGTGGTGAAGCGGGACGGCATACTGATTATGGTCGACGACGAGCGCCTGCAACTGCGCCCCGGCGAAAAGGTCGAGATGAAATCGGTGCGCTTTCGCACCCTCGGTTGTTACCCGCTGACCGGCGCGGTGGAATCGAGCGCTGCGACCCTGCCGGAGATCATCCAGGAGATGCTGCTGACCCGCACCTCCGAGCGCCAGGGGCGCCTGATCGACCATGACCAGGCCGGAAGCATGGAGAAGAAGAAGCAGGAAGGATATTTCTAAGGGGAATTTTGAATGTTGAATTCTGGATTTTGAATCAAAAGTTGGGTTCAATTCCCCGCAGCTTGCTGCGCGATTTTTACTAAGGGTGTAGGCTGTTGATACCCCGTAGCTTGCTGCGGGGTAGTTCATTCGAAATTCAAAATTCAAAATTCATAATTTCCGTAATCGGAGATTACAAAAAATGAGTCACCAGTCCGAACTGATCGCCAGCGACATCCAGGCCTATCTCAAGTCCCAGGAGGAGAAGGGGCTGCTGCGCTTTATCACCTGCGGCAGCGTCGACGACGGCAAGAGCACCCTGATCGGCCGGATGCTGTGGGATTCGAAACTGATCTTCGAGGACCAGCTGGCGGCGCTGGAGGCCGACAGCAAGCGGGTCGGCACCCAGGGGGAGGCGATCGACTACGCCCTGCTCCTCGACGGCCTGCAGGCCGAGCGCGAGCAGGGGATCACTATCGATGTCGCCTACCGTTACTTCTCCACCGACCGGCGCAAGTTCATCGTCGCCGACACCCCCGGTCACGAGCAGTACACCCGCAACATGGTGACCGGCGCCTCCACCGCCCAGGTAGCGGTGATCCTCATCGATGCCCGCAAGGGAATCCTGACCCAGACCCGGCGCCACAGCTACCTGGTTTCGCTGGTCGGCATCCGCCACGTGGTCCTGGCGATCAACAAGATGGATCTGGTCGGTTACGACGGCGAACGCTTTGCCGGGATCGTACGCGATTACGAGGTCTTTGCCGCCGGTCTCGGCTTCGACCAGGTTGCCGCCATTCCGATTTCGGCCCTCAAGGGGGACAACGTCCTGACCCGCAGCGATCGCACCCCCTGGTATCAGGGGCCGCCCCTGCTCGAGTTCCTAGAGCAGGTTGAGGTGGCGGATACCGCGCTGCGCAAACCCTTCCGGATGCGGGTGCAATGGGTCAACCGTCCCCACCTCGACTTCCGCGGCTACTGCGGCACCGTCGCCTCCGGGGTGGTGCGCCCCGGCGACGAACTGGTGGTTGCCGCCTCCGGGCAGACCAGCAAAATAGCGCGCATCGTCACCCTGGACGGCGACCTCGACGAGGCGGTGGCCGGCCAGGCGGTCACCCTGACCCTGGCCGACGAACTCGACATCAGCCGCGGTGATACCCTGGCCGCGGCCTCCGATCGCCCCTACCAGGAGGATGGCTTCGAGGCCAAGCTGGTCTGGCTGCACGAGGAGCCCCTGGTGCCCGGACGCAGCTACCTGCTCAAAGCCGGCGCCGCCACCACGCCGGCAAGGGTCCGACAGCTGCGCTTCAAGGTCAATGTCAACAGCCTGCAGCAGGAAGCGGGGGAGGCCCTCGCTCTCAACGAGGTCGGCATCTGCAACATCACCCTCGACCGGCCGATCGCCTTCGACTCCTACCGGGAAAATCGCGGCACCGGCAACTTCATCCTCATCGATCGGCAGACCAACGCCACGGTCGGCGCCGGCATGATCCATCAGCCGCTCCTCGCCGGGGTTGGCGAGCACTGGTCGGCGCTGGCGCTCGACCGCGCCGCCCTCGCCCGCCAGAAGGACCAGGTCCCCGGGGTCCTCTGGTTCAGCGCTGCCGAAGCGGCCAAGGCCGAGCAGTTGGCGAGCCTGGTCGCAAAACGGCTTTACGCCCGCGGCCGCCATGTCTTTCTGCTCGGCTCTCACGCCGTCGGCCGGTCGCAGAAACAGGGCGACCGGACCTCCCCGGACCGGCTCGGCGCCGACGCGAGGTTGCTGGTCGAGGCCGGGCTGATCGTCCTCGCCCCGCTCCCCGCAGCGCCGGCCGGAGGGCGCCAAGCGATCCTTTCCTCCCTTGCGCCGGCAGACTGCCGTGAAGTCTGCATCGGCGCTCTGCCCGAGGCCACGGAAGGCCCCTGGGGGCAGTTTCCGGTCGCGGAGGAGATTACCGCCGAACTGGCCGAGCAGGTGGTACGGCAGCTCTTTCCCTGAGTTGGCTTAAATGAATCAACACGGGTATATTTCTGGTAGTCTTTTCCGATGATCGCTCCACTCTGCCCCAGGCAAGGAAACGAAAGATGACACTGCCCCCCCAGCAGCTGCGCCTCGACGGCATCTACCAGCAGCCCGCCCCCGACCGCTTCATGCAGCGCATCAAGGTCCCCGCTGGCGCCCTCTCCAGCGAGCAGGCCCTCAAGGTCGCGGAGCTGGCCGGCCGCTATGCCGGCGGTCGCCTCCATCTCACCACCCGCGGCAGCATCGAACTGCACGACGTCGCCGGCGCCGATCTTGCCGAGGTCAACCGCGGCATGGCCGCCGTCGGCCTGACCGGCCGCGGCGCCTGCGGCGGCGCGGTGCGGGGGATTGCCTGCAGCACCACGGCCGGCATCCACTACGATCGCTGCCAGGCGCTGGCGCGGCGGCTTCATCGCCACTTCGTCGGCAACCCCTGGTTTGAAGGCCTGCCGAAAAAGTTCAAGATCGGCGTTGATGGCGATGAGGAGCGGGGGCGCCACCTGATCCAGGATCTCGGGCTGGTTTTCGCCGGCCTCAAGGAGGGGACGCCGCTCTGGGACGTCTGGTGCGCCGGGGGGCTCGGGCGCGAGCCGCGGCCCGCCTTCCTGCTCGCCAACCGCGTCCCCGAAGAACGGGTGATTCCCCTGGTCGAGGCGGTGCTGCGGGTCTACGCTGCCCAGGCGCCGGCCGGACGCCGCCTCAAGTTCGTTCTCGCCGAGATCGGTGAAGAAAACTTCCGCGATCTGCTCCGCGCCGAGACCGGTGCGCCGCCAAGGCCGCAGTTCGACCGCGGCCTTGGCAAACTCCTCACCGCGGAAAGGGACGACCGGATCGAACCGCTCACCGCCCGGGTCTTCGCCGGCGAACTCGCCGCCGGGAGCCTGCGTCTGCTCGCCGTGGCGGCGCAGCAGTGGGCGGGCGGCACCCTTCTGCTCAGCGCCGATCAGGACCTCGCCTTTCTGCCCGATTCGGCCGAAGCCCGCACCAACCTGGCCGCGGCGCTGGCCGCAGCCGGCTTTGACGGCCGCTCTCCCGAGCAGCAGGTCTGCTTCCGGGTCTGCCCCGGCAGCCACGAATGCCGCATGGGCCTGGCACCGACCCGCGACCTCGCCCGCCAATTGATCGCCGGCGCCCCCCTCGAACTCAAGAGCCTGAGCTGGGCGATTTCCGGCTGCCCCAACTCCTGTTCCCAGCCACAACTGGCAGACATCGGCATTGTTACCAGCCGCGCCGGCAAGGACCAGAATGGCCAGGGCCAGCCGCGCTTCGACCTCTATCAGCGTACTGCTGCAGGATTTGGCAAACGCATTGCGCCCGGGTTATCAGCGGTTGACTTGACCGCGGAGATTTCCCGTCTTTCCATTCCCCGGTAACCTAAGGAGCCTGACCATGAGCCAGATTTACAATGACAACTCCCTCGCCATCGGCCGCACCCCGCTGGTGCGCCTGCAACGCCTGGCGCCGGCCGGTACCACCATCCTCGCCAAGATCGAGGGGCGCAACCCCGCCTACTCGGTCAAGTGCCGCATCGGCGCCTCCATGGTCTGGGACGCCGAGAAGAAGGGGCTGCTCGGTCCCGGCAAGGAGATGGTCGAGCCGACCAGCGGCAACACCGGCATTGCGCTCGCTTTCGTCGCTGCCGCCCGCGGCATCCCGATCACCCTGACCATGCCCGAGACGATGAGCCTGGAACGCCGCAAGGTCCTCAAGGCCTTCGGCGCCAACCTCGTCCTCACCCCCGGGGCCAAGGGGATGGCCGGGGCGATCGCCGCCGCCGAAGAACTGGCGGCGAGTGATCCGAACCGCTATGTTCTTCTCCACCAGTTCAAGAACCCGGCGAATCCCGCCATCCACGAACAGACCACCGGCCCCGAGATCTGGGACGATACCGATGGCAAGGTCGACGTGGTGGTCTCCGGGGTCGGCACCGGCGGTACCATCACCGGCATCTCACGCTACATCAAGCAGACCCGCGGCAGGCAGATCCTCTCGGTGGCGGTCGAGCCAAGCGACAGCCCGGTGATCAGCCAGAAGCTTGCCGGCGCCGAATTGCGCCCCGGCCCGCACAAGATCCAGGGAATCGGCGCCGGCTTCATCCCCGACACCCTTGACCTGTCCATCGTCGACCGGGTCGAGCAGGTCAGCAACGACGAAGCGATCGAAACCGCCCGCGACCTCGCCCTGCAGGAAGGAATTCTCTCCGGCATTTCCTGCGGCGCGGCAACAGCGGTGGCGATCCGCCTGGCGAAACTGCCGGAATTCAAGGGGAAGACGATCGTGGTCATTCTCCCCGACTCGGGCGAGCGCTACCTTTCCAGCGTGCTTTTCGAGGGAATTGCCTGAAAACTGAAAATGAATTCTTTATCAAGGTGGTTGACACCGGAGAGTTCATTCTTTACGATATCCGTCAACATAACGCAGCAGCGTTCTTATCGAGAGTGGCGGAGGGACAGGCCCGTTGATGCCACAGCAACCGGTCCGCAGGGTGCGGATGCCAGGTGCTAATTCCTGCCCACCGGAGCCGAAAGGGGCGACGGAGGGAAAGATGAGGACGGAGCTTCGCCGGGCGATCTCCCTTCCGATTCGTGCCGCGAAGCCCCTTCTCATCCCCACGAGAAGGGGCTTTTTGCATGCCCCGCAACCTGCAAGGGGATGACCGATGACGACGACAACCAAACAACTCACCCTGGAGAGCCGGCTGGTCCAGACCGGCGTCGGCCGCGACGAGCGCACCGGCGGCATCAGCTTCCCGATCTACCCGAGTGCCACCTACCGCCATCCCGCCGTCGGTGCGAGCACCGGCTACGACTACACCCGCTCCGGCAACCCGACCCGGCAGCTGCTCGAGGAAACCCTGGCCGACCTCGAGGGGGGCGCTCGCGGACTTGCCTTCGCCTCGGGAATGGCGGCGCTGACCACCCTCTTCCTGCACTTCTCTGCCGGCGACCACCTGCTCGTCTCCCAGGACCTCTACGGCGGCACCTACCGGGTCCTCGACCAGGTCTTTGGCAAGTTCGGCCTTGCGGCGAGCTACGTCGATACCACCGATCCTGCAGCCGTTGCCGCCGCCATCCGCCCCGAATCAAAAGCACTGCTGGTCGAAACCCCCGGCAATCCGCTCCTCGGCGTGGCCGACCTGGCGGCGCTCGGCGCCCTCTGCCGGCGCCACGACCTCCTCTTCATCGTCGACAACACCTTCCTGACCCCGGTGCTGCAGCGCCCCTTCGACTTCGGCGCCGACGTCACCGTCTACTCGGCGACCAAGTACCTCGGCGGCCACAGCGACCTGCTCGCCGGCGCCCTGGTCGCCCGCACCCCGGAGCTGGGAGAGCGCCTCTACTTCCTGCAGAACTCCACCGGCGGCACCCTGCCGCCTCAGGACTGCTGGCTGCTGCTGCGCTCCCTCAAGACCCTCCCCCTGCGCCTCGAACGGCACTGTGCCAGCGCCCTGGAGATTGCCCATTGGCTGCAGGAGCATCCCAGGGTCCGAACGGTCTACTACCCGGGGCTGGCGAACCACCCCGGCCACCAGCTGTCACGCCGGCAGGCATCCGGTTTTGGCGGCATGCTCTCCTTCCGCGTCGACACGGCAGCGACCGCGCGGCAGGTCCTGGAGCGCATCCGGGTGATCTCCTTTGCCGAGAGCCTCGGCGGTGTCGAGTCGCTGCTGACCCTGCCGGCGGTGCAGACCCATGGCGACATCCCGGAAGGAGAGCGTCAGCGCCTCGGCATCTGCGATTCACTGCTGCGCCTTTCGGTGGGAATCGAGAGCGCCTGTGATATTATCGGGGATCTCGAACAGGCTCTGGCGTAGGGCTTATAAGTCCTATGGGACCTATTAGACCGATAAGACCAATAAAGGAACGCCCCCCATGACTGTTGCCAAAAACTACCGCACCGCCACCCTGCTGGTTCACCAGGGGCATGATCGCGACCCGGCGACCGGGGCGGCGGTGGTGCCGATCTACCCGGCCTCCACCTACCACCACCCCGGCGGCAAATCGGGCGAGTTCGACTACTCGCGCAGCGGCAATCCGAGCCGCCAGCAGGTCGAGGAGGCGATCGCCCTCCTCGAGGGAGGCTGCCGCGGCTTCGCCTATGCCACCGGCATGGCGGCGGTCGGCAGCGCCCTGGCCCTCTTCAAGAGCGGCGACCACCTGATCGCGCCCGAAGATCTCTACGGCGGCAGCTGGCGCTATCTTAACCAGGTCCTCCCCCAGCAGGGGATCGAGGTCAGCTTCGTCGATACCTGCGAGGTCGCCAGGATCGCTGCCGCCATCCAGCCGACGACCCGCGGCATCTTTCTAGAGACCCCCTCCAACCCGCTCTTCAAGATCACCGACCTGCGGGGGGTGGTGGCGCTGGCAAAGGAGCGGAACCTGCTGACCCTGCTCGACAACACCTTCATGACGCCGCTGCTGCAGCGCCCCCTCGACCTCGGCATCGATGTCGTGATTCACAGCGCCACCAAGTTCCTCGGCGGGCATTCGGACCTGATGGCCGGACTGGTCGCCGTCGCCGACCTGGAGCTGGGCAAACGCCTCAAGTTCTTCCAGAACGCCTTCGGCGCCGTCCTCTCCCCCTTCGACTGCTTTCTCCTCGCGCGGGGGATCAAGACCCTCAAGCTGCGCCTTGAAGCGTCACAGCAGAACGCCGCGATCCTCGCCGAGCGCCTTGCCGCCCATCCGGCGGTAGACCGGGTCCTCTATCCCGGCCGCAGCGACTTCCCCGGGCGCGCCACCCATTTCGCCCAGGCGAGCGGCGCCGGCGCCATCCTCGCTTTCGAGCTCCGCGAAAGCAGCGCGGTCCGCCCCCTGCTGGAGAAGCTCCGGCTGCCGATCATCGCTCCCAGCCTCGGCGGCGTGGAGACGATCCTCACCCACTGCTGGAGCATGTCCCACGCCGCCATCCCCGCCGCCGACAAGCGCCGGCTCGGCATCCGCGAATCGCTGGTACGGATCTCCGCCGGCATCGAGGATGTCGAGGATCTCTGGGAGGACCTGCAGCAGGCTCTCGCCTGAGTCAAGGCGATTGACAAGGTTCCGGCATTCCGCTAGAGTTCGGCCTTACAACCGCATAGCAGCGTCTTTATCAAGAGTGGTGGAGGGACAGGCCCTGTGAAACCACAGCAACCGGTCCGCGCCAGCGGGCGCCAGGTGCTAATTCCTGCCCGGGCAACCGGGCGAGATGAGGACGGAGCCCGAACGATTCGCCACCGGCATCCGGCATCCAACGGCCCCTTCCCATCGAACCAGGGAAGGGGCCGTTGCATTTTCCGGAGTAGCGTTTTGACCGGTTCCGTCGGTATCGTCACAACTGAATACGCTCATTTCGACACCGAACTGCGCCTCGAAAGCGGCCGCCTGCTCGGGCCGCTGACCCTCGCCTACGAGACCTACGGCACCCTCAACGCCAACCGGTCCAACGCGATCCTGGTCTGCCACGCCTGGACCGGCGATGCCCACGCCGCCGGCCGCAATAGCAATGAAGACCGCAAACCGGGCTGGTGGGACGACATGATCGGCCCGGGCAAGGTCCTCGACACCGACCGCTACTTCATCCTCTCCTCCAACGTCATCGGCTCCTGCAAGGGCTCCACCGGGCCGGCCAGTCTCAACCCGCGCACCGGCAAGCCCTACAACCTCACCTTCCCGGTGCTGATGGTGCGCGACATGGTGCGTGCCCAGAAACTCCTCCTCGACCGCCTCGGGATTCCCTCCCTCGTCACCGTCATCGGCGGCAGCATGGGGGCAATGCAGGCCCTCGAGTGGGGGATCCTCTACCCGCAGGTGGTGCGTTCGATCATCCCCATCGCCGGCACCGGCCGCACCTCGCCGATGGCGATCGCCCTCAACGCCCTCGCCCGCCAGGCGATCTTCAACGACCCCCAGTGGAAGAAGGGGAATTACAAGCCCGAGCACCCCCCTGCTGACGGCCTCGCCCTGGCACGGGCGGTGGGGCACATCTCCTTCCTCTCCGATGCCTCGATGCATCTCAAGTTCGGCCGCCGCTATTCGGTGCGCGACGGCCAGTTCGACTTCTTCGGCCAGTTCGAGGTGGAGCGCTACCTCAAGTACAACGGTCAGAACTTCGTCGATCGCTTCGACACCAACAGCTTCCTCTACCTCGCCAAGGCCCTCGACCTCTATGACGTCGCCTGGAACTTCGACGGCCTCGAGGACGCCCTGGCGCATCTTGACTGCCCGTCGCTCTGGTTCGCCTTCACCTCCGACTGGCTCTACCCCCCGGGGCAGACCGAGGAAGTGGTCAAGGTCCTCGAAGGGCTCGGCAAGGAGGTCGCCTACCACCTGATCGAATCGGATTACGGCCACGACTCCTTCCTGGTCGAGCCGGAGAAGTTCACGCCGATGGTGGTGGAGTTCCTCGACGGGCTGGCGGTCTGACCCCGCGGGAAATCGTCGCCGGCGCCCTTCCCTCCCCCTGCTTTTCTGCTAAACCCATTTAAAGTTCCCCCTAACCTTGGCGGTGAAGCGATGGTCACGCTTTCGGACCTGCCCATCGTCGGCGGGGCCTACCTGATACTAGTGCAGGCCCCCTCCATAGATACCGGACCATCCGGTATCCTTTGAGAAACAAGAAACCCTCTCAAAGAAAGGAGCCTGCACCATGAAATTCTACACGAAACAGCACCAATTCTATTGCGGCGTCGATCTGCATGCAGACGCCATGTACGTCTGCATCCTTGATGCGACCGGCGAGGTGGTGGTTCATCAGAACATCCCGACCAAACCGAAAAACTTCCTGCGACTGATCAAACCCTACCGCTCCGGCATCGTGGTCGGCTGCGAGTGCATGTTTACCTGGTACTGGCTGGCCGATCTGTGCACCGAGCAGGAGATTGACTTCGTCCTCGGTCATGCCCTCTACATGAAGGCAATTCACGGCGGCAAGGCCAAGAACGATCGCATCGATTCCCACAAGATCGCCGTACTGCTGCGCGGCGGTTCTTTTCCGCTGGCCTATACCTACCCCAAGCCGATGCGGGCGACGAGGGACTTGCTGCGCCGCCGCAATCATCTCGCCCGCAAACGGGGCGAACTCTTCGCCCACATCCAGAACACCGCCACCCAGTACAACCTCCCCGAGCCGCTGGGACGTATCGCCAAACCGAGCGAGCGCGGTGATCTGCTCAAAAAGTTTCCCGATTCGGTGGTACGTCGCATGGTCGAGGTCGACCTGCTCACCATCGAACATTACGAACAGCTGCTGGATCGACTGGAGCGGGAACTGGAGCGCATCGCCACCGGTCATGATCCGATCAACCTGGCGCTGCTCAAATCGATTCCCGGGGTCGGCAAGATCCTCGGCATGGTGATGCTCTACGAGATCGAGGACATCGCCCGCTTCCCCCGCGAGCAGGACTTTGCCTCCTATTGCCGGCTGGTCAAGCCGGGCAAGGAATCGAACGGCAAGCATTATGGCCATTCGGGCAAGAAGATCGGCAACGCCCATCTGCGCTGGGCTTTTGGCGAGGCCGTGGTGCTGATGCTCAAAGGGAACAAGCCGGCTCAAACCATGCTGCAACGCCTGGCCAGCAAGCACGGCAAGGGGAAAGCCCTGGCCATCCTGGCCCATCGTCTCGGTCGTGCCGTCTATTACATGCTCAAAAATCAGGTGCCCTTCGACCAGGACAGGTTCCTGCGCAAGGCCGCCTGACGCGGAGGGGGCGGATCAGCCAGACCGTCTAACTGGAGGCAACCACAGCGGCGAGATAAGCTCGGCGGCCATAAGCAAGCGCAGACTTCTGGGCCAACAGCCCGACTTGGGCCGCATCATCCGCCAACTTCCGCCAGCCGGTTTGTTTTGATTGGAGGTCCGCCCCGCTCCAACAGCTTGCGCGATGGTCCAAAGGGCCCGCGCCGGATTCTGCCCCTTCCCCGATCCCGCACCTAACTGCGGCCATCGGCACCAAGATGGACCTCGCTATTTTGATTGGGACGGCATGAGGGCACGAGCGTGATTCCAGGCGGCAGGGAGAACCAGGTCGACAAAGACCGGCCCCTGCATCAAGAGCCTCGATAAGTGTTTGGAGCAGAATTCGTCTGCAGCCAGAAGAGAATCCCAAGCCGGAACCCGGTTGGCTCTTAAGTGATCAGTCGCATGTCAAAGAACGGGAGGGAAAACCTTTTTCGTTATCGGACTTTTTTACCCTTGACGGCCGGGGGCCTGATAAGTGTTGGGCGGCTGCCTGACCGGTTTCTACCTGGTCCGCCTGCGCTGCAGCGAGGATATTCGCACCTTCGGCCGCGGCAGCACCGGCGCCCGCAACGTCGGCCGCTGCCCTTTCCCTGGGGCGAAGCTATCGACCTGGAGGCGGTGCGCCGGCAGCTCGACCGCGCCCCGGCTTCCGGCGAACCGAAGCGCCGTCCCCGGCCACTGGCGCCGGCTTTCAGGGCAGCTTCTGGAAATCCCGGACCTCCATGCTCAGGGGGCTGCTGTTGACCCGGAAGATCCCCGAGTAGTAGCCGAGCACGTTGCCGGCCCCATCCTTGCGGGTCAGGTCGATGGCGACGTCGGTGTCGAAGGGGAGATAGGCCAGGCTGCGGTCGTTGAACCAATTGGGGGTGAAGCTCTGGTTGGGCGTGACGCTGGTCATGTACCAGCCGGTGCCCAAGGCGTCAATGACGAAGACGGAATTCTGGGTGGTCCCCGGCTGAATAGTGAACTCCAGGGAGCCGACATAGCCGGCACTGAAGAAACAGGCCGAGGTGTCGCTGTCCACCAGATCGAGATAGGCGCCGGTGGTCGGGTCGAGGGGCCCGAAGTTGGTCGGCCCCGCGGTGCAGACCGGGTTATCGGACAGGGTCAGGTTCGCCTGCCGGGTGAGCTCCTGGCGGACGCCGTTTGTTTTGGCGAAGGTCAGGGTCGCCTGGTGCGGTCCCAGGGCCAGGAGATTGGCGTAGAGCTCGTCCACCGCAACCTGGACCTGAACGGGGTTGCCGGGGGTGATCTGCCCGGATGCCGGGGTGACGTCGAGCCAGGTGTCGTCGGCGCTCACCGCGTAATCGATGGGAAAGTCCGAGGAGAGAGAGTAGGTGACGCTGGTCGGGTGGTAGGGACCGAGAGGTTGACCGCTGAAATTGACGGCCCCCTCCGGGGTGACGGTGAGGGGCGCCTTGACCGTCAGGGTCACGGCCTTTTGCTGCACGTCGCTGAAGGCGCCGGCGCCGGTGTTGGTCAGGGTGACGACGCCGGTATAGGTCCCCGGGGCGAAGCTCTTGGCCTTGTTGTCGTCGATGCTCACGGTCAGCGTCGAGGCCCCGCCCGCCGGGGCGACGCCGGAGGCGGCGGAGACCAGCAGCCAATTGACGGAGCTGGTGGCAGTCCAGGGAATCGGCCCGTTGACCGCGCTGATGTCGAAGGACAGGTCGGCGCCGGCAGGGCCGCCCTGGGGATAGTCGAAGACAAGATAGCCGCCGGAGACGTTCATCAGCGGCTGCAGAAAGAGGCTGCGGCTGCTGTCGCCCTTATGGTTGGTCTGGTTGGTGAAGGTCACCCGGGCGGTCTGGGTGCGGGCCGGCAGCAGCGGCGCCTTGCTGTCGTCGACGCTGAGGGTCACCGTCACCGGGATCCCGGCGGCGACGCTCCCCGAAGCCGGGGTCACCGTCAGCCAGTCGGCGTCGGAGGCGACCGCGTAGTCAATGGTGCCGAGGTCCGAGCCGAGGGTGAAGTCGACGCTGTGCCCGGAGAAGTCCCCTCCTTCGGGCAGGGCGGCGACCAGGTAGGAGTCCGGCCCCGGCTCGACGGTCATCGACTGTTCCCGGGTGGTCAGGTAGACAAAGCGTTTGGTGTTCCCCTCGCCGTTGGAGGTGTTGGTGAAGGTCAGGGTCCCCTTGTAGGATCCCTTGCCCAGGGCCTCGGCATTGTCGTTGAGGCTGACGGCAAAGGTGTCGAAGCCGGGCGCGGCGACGTTGCTGCCGCTGGCCGGGGCGATGGTCAGCCAGTCGACGTCGCTCGCCGCCGACCAGTCGATGCTGCCGTCCTTGGAGCGGATCACGTAGTTGGAGCTGGCGGGGTCGAAGGGACCGCCGATCACCCCCGAGAAGGACCGGTCGGCGGTGTCCAGAACCTGCATGTAGGGGCGCTTGCACTGGAAGAGGGGGGTTTCGACGGCAAACAGCGCCTTCTCCACCTCGCCGAGGGAGGCGCCGAGGATCTCCCCGGTGACGCCGGCGGTGCCGCCGACCCCCGCCGACAGGTTGCACCAGGGATCGGCGTTGATGTCGGCCGTGAGCTTGAGATAACCCTCGGCGCCGAGGAAGGGACCGCCGACGCCGTAAATGAAGAAGATCAGCCGCGGGGTGATGTAGCCCTTGGCCTCCAGGTTGGCCTCCATGGTCGGCGGGGTGTAGGTGAAACTCTTGGTCAGGTCGTTGATCACGCTCCAGGCACCGTTTTTCCGCTCGATGCCGGCGGTGTAGGAAAGGAACTGGTGGACCCCGGTGGTGACGGAGGAATTGATACCGGCCTTGGCGCCAATCACGAACTTGAGGACCGGACGGATATAGACCGGCACGATTCCGACCATGACCAACTTGGGCGAGAACTTGACCTGGCCAATCTCTTTTTCCTTCTGCGCCTCCAGCTGGTAATCGCCGATCAGGCGGACGTCCGCCTCCTCGCTGGCGGTCGCCTTGGCGGTCAGTTCCTGGAGCCTGGCACCGCTGATTTTGATGCCCAGGGTCGGGGTCAGAGAGAACTTGAGGCTGCCCTTGAAGCGCAGCCCCTGGATCAACTGGTCGTTGACGGTCAGTACCATTTCGCCGAGGGCCGCCTTGCGGGGGCCGGCCGCTGCGGCGACGCTCGGCTCGAAGGCGATGCCGTCGTGGATGAAGGAGGTCTCTTCGATGTCCGCCATGGTCAGCGGCTCGGAAAAGTCGATCTGGCCCTGTTCGATGGCGTCGGTGAGGTGGGCCTGTTCGGTTGCCACCACCACCGAGCCACTGGCTTGGCTGACCGAGACTACCTTGCGCAGCAGGCCATCGGGGGTGAGAGCGGTGGCCGGCACCACCAGCACGTCCCCGCTCTGCAGCGCCTGCAACTGGGGCGTGGCGGCGGCGAAGGTCAGGGTGCTGCCGTCGGCCGCCGCCGCACTGAGCTCGGCCAGGGTGGCCGAATCGAGGAGCTTGGTGGTGGCCGGGATGACGGGAGAGAGGCCGCCCGAGCCGCCGTCCCCCGCCGAGGAGCCTCCCCCGCCGCCGCAACCGGCGACGAACAGCCCAAGCACTGCCACCATCAGGATCAGTCGAACCAGCCTGCCGATACTGAACTGCTTCATAAAACGACCTCCTTCCCTGAAAAAATTCCGAACCAACGCGCCGGCATATCCGCCCTGCCCACAGGCCGACGTTTGGAGCCCGAGACCATCCCCGCGCCGACCTCAACGGCCATCGAAGTACGGGGTTTTAATACCACCCTTCACTGACAAATCACTGACAAGGGGACGCTGGGGAACTTATGCCGAGCAAGCTGAAGGAACAGGTCGAAGACGCAGGATCAAGCCGTCAGGGTCCGGTAAAAGGCGGTCAAGGCCTTCCCTGGGGCGAGATCCAGTTCCTCCTTGAGTGCGGATTGGCACCTTTGGTAGGTTTGAACAGCCTTGGCACGATCGCCCAGGGCCAGATAGCATTTCATGGTGAGCAAGGCGCCGACTTCGTCCCAGGGCTCCCGTTCAGCGGCAAGAGCCAGGACCTCCAGGCAGCGCTCGTAGTCCATCCGGTCGAACAGAAGTCGGGAGAATTTTCTCAGAGTCTTGAGAAAAAGCGCGGTGAGTCGCACCCTGAACGGGTCGATCCACTCCTCGAAGAGATCCTCCTCCAGAAGATCGCCCCGAAAGAGCCCGAGGGCCGATTCGTAGCAGGAGATGGCCCGACCGTGGTCGCCGGCGTCCTGCAATTGCCTCCCTTCGCCACATAGCGCCTCGAAGGCGAAGGCATCAATCCAGGAGCCCTCCGGAAGGATCAGACGATAGGAGCCGTCAACGGCCTTGAGGTAGGAGGATTCCCGTTTCGTGGAAATCCCTGGCTCCAGGACGGTGCGCAGGACACTGGTGACCTGGTGCAGGCGCTTGGCGGCATCGGAGGCCTCGACGTCCGGGAAAAAGGTCCCAAGCAGCCTATCGCTGCCGATTTCCCGCTCCTTGTGCAGGAGCAGGTATTTGAAAACCGAGCGGGCCATCCGCCTTTTCCAGGCGGAACCCGGAACCTCCCGGTCGCCGACCGATATCTTGAACTCTCCGAGCATCCGCACTCTTAAGGGGACGGGTGGGAGGGCCCGGATCCGCGCGACGACCTTTCGGGCCGTCCTTCTTACTTCCGGCGAAGGGTCTTTGAACAGATCCACCAGCGCCCGTTCCGCCCCCCGGCTGCCCATATCGGCCAAAACCTCGGCCACCATCGGCAGCGCCTCCCGCCCGGCGCTTCCCAGCAAGGACAGCACCTGGTCGCCGCATTGGGGCAATTGGCCCAATAAACGGGAGACGTAGGGAAGATGCAGACCCCAGGCGAGAGCCAAGGGGAGCATCCTGGCCGCAATTGCCCGTTCCTTGCTCAGAAACAGAAAATCGTAGGCGTTATCCTCGCCGAGTCGGAGAGCGGCGGACAACTGTTCCCGGGCCGGGGGCAGGTCGCCCTGGTCATAGGCAACCGCGGCCAATAGCAGCCGGCTGCGCGCCTCGCCATAGGGATTGCCGAACGCCGACATCCTGGCGGCGGCATCCTCCAGCAGGCCGCGCGCCTCCCTCGCGGCCCCAAAGGCAGCGTAATGCGGTGCCAGATGGCAGGCCACCTGGTAACAGGCAAAAGGATCGTCGTTTTTCGCCGCCGTGGCCACCGCCAGGTCGGCATGGGCGAAAAAGGCACTCTTGTCGCCGTCGTGGACGGCGAACAAGGTTTTTGCCACCAGGTTGTCGTGCTGTCGCCAGACGTGACGGACGTCGGTGTGGGCCAAGATGTCGTCGGCCTCCCCCAGAGTCTGGCGCGCCCTGGGCACATCGCCGCAACTGAGGGCACTGACCGCCGTCAGGGCGAGGACCGAAGGCAGGGTGAAGATCAGTCCCCTCTTCCTCATCTCCTCGGCCGCCTCGCCGGCAATGGCGGGGATCGCTTCGAAACGCCCCATCTCCTGCCACACCCCGGCGAGGAAATGGAGAAACATGCCACGCACTCCGGAGGGGTCGCAAGGTCCGGTCAGGGCCAGGGCGTCCTCGATCTGCCGCGCCGCTTCGGTAAATCGCCCCTGGGGCAGATGGTACATGTAGCCCATGCCGGCCAGGGCGGTATAGAAGGCAATCGGATTCTGCCGGGCCCTGGGGTGGTGAATGAGGCCATTCCAGATCATCCCGGCCGCCGCAGGCCGGTTGCGGAACATGAGGGCGATGGCGTACATGATGGCGCTCTGCGCCATCTCCGGGGAATCGAGAGGCAAAATCGGCAGGGTCTTCTCCACCAGGCGCTTCACCTCTCCGAACTCCTCCCAACTGATGTGCATCACCAACAGGAAATAGACGGCCTTGCCGAGCAGGCCCTTGTCGCCCTCTCCGGCCGCCTTCTCCAAGGCCGCGACCAGATATTCCCTGGCCACCCGCCACTGGCCGCCGACGTAATGCGCCCATCCTTTGCCGAACAGCAAGCCCCCGTAGGCGGCAATCTCCTTTTCGGGGATTCGGGTCAGCCAGTATTTGAGACGTTGGGCAAAGTTGGAGGAGAAGGTAAAATCGATCCGCTGCTCGATGATGGAGGCAGCCGCCGCATAATCGCAGACTTGCAAGACGTGATAGATCACCTCGTCGAGGTCGTCTTCGGCCCGAAAATAGCCGGCGGCCCGCCGGTGCAGATCGGCCACCAGACGTGGCGCGTCCTCGGCCTGAAGTCGGCCCAGCAGAAAATCCCGGAAAAGGTGGTGGTATCGGTACCAGTGCCCTTCCTCGTCCAGGCGGATCAGGAACAGCTCCTTCCCTAGGAGGTCCTCGATAATCCGGTCCGGGTCGTCCCTGTCGGTCAGCTGTCCGGCCAAGGCGGGGGTAAACCGATGAGGAATGGAGGTCGTTTTCAGGAAGTCGCGCAGGGGTTCCGGCATCTTCCGAAAACCTTCCTCGTCAAAATACTGGAAGATCAGCTTCTCAAAACCTCTGTCGCCAAGAAGGGCGGCGGCCGTTTCGGGCGGCTTGCCCAGCAGCGCCTCCCCCGTCAAGCGCAAGCCGATGGCCCACCCTTCCGTGTAGGTTTGCAGGGCATCGAGCTGCTGCGCATCGAGTTCGAGCCCGTAGCTGGTGCGAAACAGGTCCCGAATCTCCACACCGGTGAACCGCAGGTCGTCCGGCCCCAACTCGGAGATCTCCCCATGGGCACGATGCCGGTTCAGAGGCAAATCGGGTCTTTCCCGGGACGAAAGGATGACGTGAACGGTCGGCAGGGAGAGGCGCAGCAGGGCCGCAACCACTTCGGCCACCCTCTCGTCCCCGTCGAGAGCCTGGTAATCATCCAGAATCAGCAGGTGTTTTTCGGTAATCCCGTCGAGGATTTCGTTGAGCAGGGTGGCGAAGACGAAATGCCAGTCCCCGCCTTCGCCGACGGCGGCAATTTCCTCCAGGGCCCTTTGCCCGACTTGGCCGGTCCGCCTTCTGAACCCCTCGGATATATGAGCGAGGAAGCGCATCGGGTCCCTGTCGGTGGGATCGAGGCTGTACCAGACGAAGGGAAAATCGTGTTCCTGCAGGAAGGAGGAGAGCAGCACCGACTTGCCCCACCCGCCGCCGGCGAACAGGCACGTCAGCCTTTGGCGCACCCCCAGCCGGAGCCGGTCGAAGAGGCGGCCCCTTAAGACGAGATGGACGGGAGATGACGGCGGAAGGAGTTTGGTCCTCGATATCATCCGGCCTCCGTGGCGATTGAGGTCGAGTATCGGCGACGTTGTGCAAAGAAGAGCGAACCCTACCAGCCAGCCTTAATTCATTAATCCTCCGGTTGTCAACAATTTAATCCCTTTTCGCGGAATAGAAATTCCATCAAACCATTTCGCTTGGCGGGAAGTTGCCTCCGGGAAAGAGGCGGCAGGGGGAGCACAGGGTCGGGACAAGGGGACGAAGGCAACCCTTCCTGGGTTCATTCGCCGAACAGGTCGAGCTGATCGTAACGGGGCTGGTCGATTTTGAAGGGGCGGGGCAAAAAGCGGGGACAGTCGAGGAGCAGCGCCGCCGCCGGCTGCCGACAGGCGCGCAGGCACTTGCGGCAAAGGGAATTGCACTCTTTCAGACCGATGATCTTTTCCACGGTACTCCTCCCGCGACGCTGGCCAGGATTATCCTCCCGCCCCGGGAAAAAGTAAAGCCGGCACTTCAGCACTTCAGCACTTACGCATTCAGCACCTTTTTGATCGCCGCTTCCACCCGGGCGATCCCTTCCGCCAGCGGTTCGATGTCGATCTCGATGCGATTCGCGGGGCGGGTGTGGCGATAGAGGGGATCGTAGTAACGCACCATCAGCTCGGCGACCAAGGCCTCCCACTCCCCCCGTTCCAGCATCTCGAGCAGTTCCTCGACCTTCCCGGCACCGAGCCGCTCGCGCAGCGCCTTGAGGGGCCGGACAAATGCTGCCTTGAGTTCGTCGCGCGCCGGGTAGTCGTCGAGGATGACGGCGCTGCGAAAGGCGAGGGAGGCGTTGATCCAGAGGGTGGTTTCAAGCTGCAGGGCGGTGTAGACCGGCTTCGGCAGCACCAGGCGGCCGATGTGCGGGCTCTCCCCCTCGGCGAGGGCCCAGGCGCCCGGCGGGATCCGGCGCAGCTCGTCCCAGAGGGCCGCCTCGAAACTCTTCTGGTTCGGCTGGGGGCCGAGACCGAGGCCGCCGAAGGCGCTGCCGCGGTGGTTGGCCAGCCCTTCCAGGTCGAGGACCGGGTAGCCCTTCTCCCGCAGCAGGTGCAGCAGCCGGGTCTTGCCGACCCCGGTGAGGCCGCGCAGCACCAGCAGCCGCCCCCAGTCCCCGGCAGCGAGGAAGTCCCGCACCCTGGCGCGGAAGACCTTGTGGCCGCCGCTGAGCTGGCGCACCGGCAGGCCGGCCAGGTCAAGGAAGCTGGTCATGGCGTAGCTGCGCATGCCGCCGCGCCAGCAGAAGACGATCCCCGGCGGCCGTCCCCCCGCCAGCAGCGTCTCGACCTCTTCGACGAAAGCCGGGATCTTCGGCGCCACCAGCTTCACCCCGAGGCGCCGGGCCGCCGCCTTCCCCTCCTGCTTGTAGATGGTACCGACGGCGGCGCGCTCGGCGTCGTCGAAGATCGGCAGGTTGACCGCGCCGGGGATGGTCGCCTCGGCGAACTCGGAAGGGGAGCGCACGTCGATAAAGAGGGCACCGCGGTCGCGCAGGGCGAGGGCCGCATCAAGTTCGATGGTCAAGACTGCCATGGGATAAGGTCCTGTCGCCGCCGTTGGAATCGTTCGCTTTGCGCCCCCCTTATACAGGAATTCCCCGCCCCGGACAAGCTTGCCCGCTCCGGCGTCCCGACGCCATTATTTCCCGACAAGGTGGTTGACATCCAATTTTGCATCGCGTATAGTCCGGGTCCGTTGTCGCGGGGTGGAGCAGTCTGGTAGCTCGTCGGGCTCATAACCCGAAGGTCGGAGGTTCAAATCCTTCCCCCGCAACCAAAATCTTTCAAGGGACCTGCGCAGCAGCAGGTCCCTTTTGTTTTTCCCTCTCCCATTTGCGGTCGGTTCCGGCTATCGGCAAGAATCTGCTACGCCAAACCGGGTTCGCGATACGGCATACCGGCGCGCGATGAAAACACCTGCATTAACGACGACTGAAGTTATAAATAGCCTGATTTCTTGACAATTCCACCGCAACGAGTACGGTTATTTAATTGCTCAGCAACGCCAATCAGCCCGCCCTTCTGAACAGGAGCAAAATCAGGTCAATCGGGCCCCGCAAAACCACGGGTCTCTAAGGAAAGAACCGGGCTGCCAAAGAGATGGCAAGGGTTCCAGCTTCAAACCAAGGGAACTGGATGCCCATCGCAATGAACCGATGGGCATTGCTCTTTAATCTCGAAGAGGGACAGCATGGACCAGCAGGGCAACAGCACCGACCGCAAGCAGATCCTGCTGCTGATCTTCACCGTCACCAGCCTGGTCCTCTTTGCCACCGTCCTCGCCCTGACCATCTCCTACCGCGCCGCCCGGGAAGGGCAGCGCGAACGGCTGCGTGAATTGGTCAGCTCCGAGGCCCGGCTGATCGAGACGTTATACCGGTATGAGCACCACTCTTCCAACCCGATAAACGCTTCCTACGGCGATGCCGCCGAAGCCGCCCTGCACCAGCTCCGCGAGGCCCATGCCCAGTTTGCCGGCTTCGGTGAAACCGGTGAATTCACCCTGGCGCGGATCGAACAGGGCCAGATCGTCTTCCTCCTCAGCCACCGCCATTTTGACCTTACCCGGCCGCAGCCGGTTCCCCTGAATGACAGCAAGGCCGCGCCGATGCGCCGCGCCCTGGCCGGCCAGGCGGGGAGCATGATCGGCCTCGACTACCGCGGCGAGCAGGTCCTGGCGGCCTACGAGCCGGTGGCAGGCCCCGCCTGGGGGCTGGTGGCGAAGGTCGACCTGGCGGAGATCCGCGCCCCCTTCTGGCGGGCCGGCTTTATTGCCAGCGGGGTCTCTCTCGTTCTGGCCCTGGTGGCCGGTTTGGCCATCAACCGCACCGGTCACCGCCTGGTGCGACGGATCAACGAAAAGGAAGGGCTCTACCGTTCGCTGGTGGAAAATATCGACCTCGGCATTACCCTGATTGATGCCGACTACCGCGTCCGGATGACCAACGCCGCCCAGGGGCGGATCCTCAAGCGCCCCGCCGCCGACTTCGTCGGTAAACACTGCTACCAGGAATTTGAAAGGCGTGACGGGGTCTGCGACCATTGCCCGGGGAGCCGCGCCCTACGCTCCGGCAAACCTGAGGAGGTGGAGACGCAAGGGGAGCTGGAGGACGGCCAGCGGGTCGAGGTTTGCATCCGTGCCTTCCCGCTTCAGGATGAGTCCGGAAGGGGGTCCGGCTTCATCGAAGTGATTGAGGACATCAGCGAGCGTAAGGCGGCCCAGCAGGCTTTGAAAAAGACAGTCGCCGACCTGCAGCGCTCCAACCGGGAGCTGGAGCAGTTCGCTTACGTCGCCTCCCACGACCTGCAGGAGCCGCTGCGCATGGTGAACAGCTATGTCCAGCTCCTCGCCCGTCGCTACCAGGGTCGTCTCGACGCCGATGCCGACGAGTTCATCGGCTTTGCTGTGGAAGGGGCGTCGCGGATGCAGCGGCTGATCAACGATCTGCTTACATTCAGCCGCGCCGGCAGGCAGGATGAAGCTCTGGTACCGGTCGACTGCGACCAGCTGCTGGCCACAGTGCGGCAGAACCTTAAGCTGGCAATCGAGAAGAGCGGCGCCACCCTCGAAGTCGCCCCCCTGCCGACAGTGCTGGGTGCCGGCTCGCAACTTGTCCAGGTCTTCCAGAACCTGATCGCCAACGCCCTCAAGTTTCATGGCGACAAGCCGCCGCAGATCGAGATTGCGGCGACCCGCCAAGGGGACAAATATATTTTCTCGGTACGGGACCATGGCATCGGCATCGACCCGCAGTACTTCAGCAAGATTTTCATCATCTTTCAGCGGCTGCACGGCAAGAAGGAGTATCCGGGAACCGGCATCGGCCTGGCAGTGACGAAGAAGATCATCGAGCAGCACGGCGGCCGCATCTGGATCGAATCGAGCCCGGGCGCCGGCACCACTTTCTTTTTCACCCTCAGAGGAGCGAAGTAAGACATGGTAGCCAACCCTGTTCCGATCAAGATTTTACTGGTCGAAGACAACCCGGCCGACATCCGGCTGACGATCGAGGCCCTCAAGGAGGGGAAGATCCTCAACGAGCTGAATTTAGCCAAAGATGGCGTCGAGGCCCTCGACTACCTCTTCCGCCGCGGCGCCTTCAGCGCGGCCACCCGACCCGACCTGATCCTGCTCGACCTCAACATGCCGCGCAAAGACGGCCGCGAGGTCCTCGCCGAGATCAAGGAGGATGCTGACCTCAAGCGCATCCCGGTGGTGGTGCTGACCACCTCCAAGGCTGAGGAGGATATCGTCAAGTCCTACAACCTCCACGCCAACTGCTATATCAGCAAGCCGGTCGACCTCGAGCAGTTCATCCGGGTGATCAAGACCATCGAAGACTTCTGGCTGACGGTGGTCAGCCTGCCGAAGGTATAGCCGGCGATGCGGACCGCGGCGCGCAGCCTGGCGACCGCGGCCGATCTTCGTCAACCGCCAGTTGCAGGAGCAGGCATGACCACCAAAAAGACCTCTCTCATCCTCTCGAATTCTCTGCTGCTCGATGTGATCGATCACGCCACCGAGGCAGTCGCCATTACCGATGCTGCCGGCCTGGTCCTTTACGCCAACCCGGCTCTCGCCGAGCTGTTCGGGCTTCCGGCCGACGAGCTCCTAGACCATCCGCTGCCGGTGGAGAGCGACGCGCAGCCTCCGCGAGAGATTGAGCTTATCCCGCCACGGCTCAACCGCCGCGGCAACGACCGGCCGCGGCTGGCAACGATTCGCAGTCAGGTCTCACGCACCGATGCGGGACTGCGGATCGTCTACCTGCGCGACCTGAGCGAGCACCAGGAGCTGAAACAGGAGCTGCGCGCCCTCGCCCTCAAGGACGAGCTGACCCACCTCTACAACTACCGCACCTTTATCCGCTTCGCCGAACACCAACTGGAACTGGCCACCCGGATGAAAAAACAGATGGTCCTGGTGCGCCTGCGCCTGCTCGGCCTCGCCGAAATCGGCGAGCGCCATGGCGCCAAGCTTGCAGATGCCGCGCTGCTCGACCTGGCGGAGGTCCTGGTCCGAACCTTTCGCAAATCGGACCTGCTGGCGCGTTGCAGCCAGGACGAATTCGCCGTGCTGGCGATCAACTCGCTGGGAATCTACCAGAGCGTCATCACCAGCCGCCTGGCGGAAAACCTGCGAGCCTTTGGCCGCAGCGAAAAGCGCCCCTACCAACTGAAGGTCCAATGCACAACCACCTGGTTCGATCCCGAAGCACCACGCAGCGCCGAAGAGCTCTTTGCCACCATCGAGCAAGGGTCGCAACAATTCTGAATTCCCCAACCTGTCCAGACCGGAAGGAAGCATGCCGAACAGCCACGTCAATCTGCTGTTGATCGAAGACAACCCGGGGGATACGCGCCTGGTGCGTGAGATGCTCCGCGAAGGGGGGCGCTCCCACTACTTTCGGCACGCAGCCACCCTCGCTGAAGGACTGGCCGAACTGGAGCGGGAGACTCCCGATGCTGTGCTGCTAGACCTCGGCCTCCCCGATACCCAAGGGATGAAGGGAATTGAAATCCTGACCGGCCGCTGCCCGGAGCTGCCGGTAATCGTCCTCACCGGCCTCAACTGCAGCGAGGTCGGATTCGCCGCCGTACGCGCCGGGGCCCAGGACTATCTTGCCAAGGAAGAGGTCACCGGTCCGGCGCTGCTGCGGGCGATCAACTACGCCATCGAACGCCAGCGTCTGAAGAGCCAGCTGCACGCCCTTACCCGCGATCTGCAAGCGAGTGAGAACCGCCTGCGCCAGTTGATCGAGGAGAATTCGGACGGCATCCTGATTGCCAACCTCGAGGGGATCGTACGCTTCATCAACCCGGCCGCGGAAAGGCTGCTGCAACGCCGCCGGGAAGAGATCATCGGCAAACCTTTCGGTTATCCCCTCGATGCCGGCACCACAAATGAAATCCACCTTCTCCTCGACAATGATCAGGAACGGGTCTGTGAACTGCGCCGGGTGTGGACCGAATGGCACGGCGAAAAGGTGGTCCTCGCCTCGCTGCGGGACATCACCGAGCGCCAGCGGCTGGAACGGCAGTTGCGATACGCCAAGAAGATGGAGTCCCTCGGCAACCTGACCCGCGGCCTTGCCCACGATTTCAACAATATCCTGACGGCGATCATCGGCTATGCCAGCGTCCTTGAAATTAAAGTTGACGGCCAGGAACCCCTGCTCGGGCCGGTCCGGCAGATCATCGCCTCCGCCGACCGTGCCGCCGGCCTGACGCGGGCCCTCCTCTCTTTCAGCCGCAGCCAGCCCGGGCAGATGCGCCGCCTCGACCTGCTCGAACTTCTGACGCGATTCCTCCACGTCCTCCCTTCCCTGCTCGGCGGCAAAATCCGCCTGAGCCAGATCCTACCCGCCGCACCCCTCTGGATTACCGGCGATCCCGCCCAACTCGAGCAGGTCCTGTTCAACCTGGCGACCAACGCCCGGCAGGCAATGCCCACCGGCGGCAGTCTCGCCGTGACCCTCGAACACTATCTGCTGACCAACGATTTTCGTCAGCAGCATGGCTTCGGCAAACCGGGCCAGTATGCCCGGATTGTCCTGCAAGACAGCGGTGTCGGCATGGACCCCGAAATGGTGCAGAACATTTTCGAGCCCTTTTTCACCACCCGGGAAACCGGGGAGGGGAGCGGCCTCGGTCTGGCGATCAGCTACGGCATCGTCAAACAGCACCGGGGTTATATTATCTGCCGCAGCGCCGTCGGTGCCGGCACCTCCTTTGCGGTCCTCCTGCCACTGGAGTCTCCGGCAGAGGGCTAATCCCGCGGCTGGCTAACCGCCGCGGGCACCAGCCTTGGGGGGGACTGATTCTGAATCGCGACACCGCAGGTATTCTCGGTCCAGCCCCCCTCGACCGGACCTTTTTCGATCAGCATGACGACCCGCCCTTCGGCCGTTCCCTCCAGCTGACCTCCAAGAATTCCGGGACGGGGATGGACAAAGAAATAATTTCCCGTATATTTGAACCATTCTTCACCCCCAAAGAGGTCGGCCGGGGGACCGGCCTCGGGCTCTCCGTGGCCCTCGGCATCATGCAGCAAAGCCGGGGGATCCTGACCTGTGACAACGCCCCCGGCGCAGGGAACACCTTCACACTCATTTTCCGTTGATGGCAACTGGCCGACAGGATTAACCTGCGGCCATAAAGGAGGGCTGATGGAAACGAAGCCACATATCCTGGTCGTCGATGACGATCCCTATACCCTCGAATCGACCGCCATGTTGATTCGCGAATTTGACTATGAGGTCACCAGCTGTGAGCGGGCCGAGACGGCTATGGAGAGATTGCGCAGCGAGCCGATCGACGTTGTCATCACCGACGTCAAGATGCCGGAAATCAACGGCCTTCAGCTTTTGGAGCAGATCCACATCGAGTCGCCCGAGCTGCCGGTGATCCTGATGACGGCCTATGCCGAGCTCGATACCGCGGTGGAGGCGATCAAGATGGGGGCGACGGACTTTCTTATCAAGCCCTACCGGCCCCTGCAGCTTGAGCACGCCCTGAAGAAGGCTGTCGACTTTTTGCGCCTGCGGGAGATGGAGCGGAACTACAAGAAGACCCTCGAAGAAACGGTGAAAATCCGCACCGAAGAACTCTCCGCGGCCCTGGCGCGGCTTGCCGAGGCGAGCAAGGAGATGATCCAGCGCCTGATCATCGCCTCGGAATACCGCGATGACGATACCGGCACTCATATCAAGCGGATCGGGCTCTACACCCGGGTTCTGGCCGAGAAGATGGGACTGCCGACCGATTTTGTCGAGAATGTTGGCTTTGCCAGCATCATGCACGACGTCGGCAAAATCGGCATCCCCGACAATATCCTGCTCAAACCGGGGCGCCTGACCGCGGACGAGTTCAAAACCATCCAGTCCCACACGGTGATCGGCCAAGGCATTCTCGAAGGTTCTTCCCACCCGGATATTCGCCTCGCCGCCTCCATCGCCCTCAATCATCACGAACGCTGGGACGGCACCGGCTACCCCAACGGCCTCAAGGGGGAGGAGATTCCCCTCGAAGGCCGCCTGGTCATGCTCGTCGACCAGTATGATGCCCTGCGCAGCAAGCGCCCCTACAAGCCGGCCTTCGAACACGCGAAGGCCTGTTCGATCATCATCGAGGGGGACGGTCGGACCCGGCCGGAACATTTCGATCCGCAGGTCCTGCAGGCCTTTATCCAGGTCAAGGAGAGCTTCGCCGAAATTTTCGACTCCCACCAGGACGACGTCAGCTTCTGACCACCTTCCCTGCCGCCCCCCCGGCGGGGAAGGTAATTTTGACCCTGAGCCCCTTCCCCGCGCCGGTATCTCCCAGTTCGATCGCTGCGCCATGCTGTTCGACGATCTCGCGGACGATGGCCAGACCGAGCCCGCTCCCCTCGACCCCGCTGCCAAGGCAGCGGTAAAAGCGGTCGAAAACGCGTTCCCGCTCCGCCGGAGGGATGCCCGGCCCCGCATCCCGAACTTCGCAGACCACGCTCCCGTCCGCCGCGAAAAGGGCGATGTCGACCTGCCCGTCCCGGGGCGAGTAGCGAATCGCATTGTCGATGAGATTGCCAAGCAGGGTTTGCAGGCTGTCGGCGTCCCCGTCCACGCTGACCGGATCATGGCAGACGACGCCAAGATCGATCCCGGCGGCGAGGGCCAGCGGCGCAAATTCGGCAGCGACCTCCCTGGCCAGGCGGCCGAGATCGACCCGGACCAGATCACGCCGGCGTCCTTCGGGGGCGAGTCGCGCCAGGATCAGCAACTGCTGCACCAGGTGGGCAGCGCGGGAGATGCCGCCGCGGATCTGGCCGATGGTGAGCTGCCGTTCGGCATCCGTTTGCGGCCGTTCCAGCAGCTGGGCCTGGATTTGGACGGCGGCCAAAGGGGTGCGGAGTTCGTGCGCAGCATCGGCAATGAACTTGCGCTGAAGTTCCATGGCACTTTCGAGGCGGCGCAACAGGAGGTTGAGTGCTGTCACCAGGGGCTGGAGTTCGCGGGGCTGTGAAGCCACCGGCAAGGGCTGCAGGGTGTCGGGGCGCCGGCGCTCCAGGGCGGCGGCCAGCTGTCCCAGCGGCCGCATGCCGAAACCGACCCCAAACCAGACCAGGAGCGCCAGTACCGGGATCAGCCCGAGGACCGGGCCGATACTGGAAAACGCCACCTCCACCGTTGTCTCCAACTGCTCGTCGAGGGCCTGAGAGAGCTGGATCGTGCGCTCTTCGTCGGTCAGCAGGTAGCTGCGCCAGTCCAGGCCATACCAGGTACTGGTCCTGAAACCGGGCCGCGCGCCGCGGGGGAGTGCGAAGTCCGATGGGGAGGAGAAGACCAGGCGGTCACCCTCCCAGACCTGAAGCCGCAACTCATCCTTGTTGTCCCGGGAGGAAACACCGCCCCCCTCCCGGAAACCCGTTGCCACCACCAGGCCGTTGGCCGCCAGGCGCAGCTGGTCATCGACCAGGTCCCGCAGTTCCCGCTCGACCTGCAGGTAGGTGACAATGCCGGCGGCGCCCACCGCCAGCAGCTGGCCGAGCAGCAGCCAGGTCAGCAAACGTCGACGGAGCGATTTCATGATTCGCCCCCGAGCAGGTAGCCGACCCCGCGCACGGTACGGATAACCTCCGCCCCCAGTTTCTTTCTCAGGTTGTGAACGTAAACCTCTACCGCGTTACTCTCCACCTCTTCGCCCCAGCCGTAGAGGCGCTCCTCGAGACGGGCGCGGGAGAGGACCGCGCCGGGGCGTTCGAGGAGGGCCTCGAGGAGCCGGAATTCGCGACTGGAGAGGGTGACCGGCTCGCCATGCCAGGATATTTCGTGGGTGGCCGGGTTAAGCTGCAAGGCCCCGTGGACCAGCAGGGGCGCCGCCCGCCCCTGCCGCCGGCGCAACACCGCCCGGATGCGGGCGGCCAGTTCATCGAGATCGAAAGGCTTGACCAGATAGTCATCAGCGCCGGCATCCAGCCCGGCGATCCGCTCGGCAACGGCATCGAGGGCGGTCAGGATCACCACAGGGAGATCGCTGCCGGTCTGGCGCAATTCCCGAAGCAGCTCGAGTCCGGGCCGCCCCGGCAGACCGAGGTCGAGCAGGAGCAGGTCGTAAACCTGGGTGCCGAGGGCGAGTTCCCCTTCATCTCCATCCCGTACCCAATCAAGGGCAAAACCATCCTGGCGCAAACCCCGCCGGATTCCATCCCCGATAATCGGGTCATCCTCGACCAGCAACAAGCGCATCCTCACTCCTCTTTCTTGGCCCCGTTCATTGCCGTGCTCCGCTCTCGGGAGTCTAACCGAGGGCTCCCGCGGCGAAAAGCATAGGCCGAAAAGAAACTCTCCTTTTAAGGCCCCCTTAAGATTGGCCGGCTATAGTTCCCCGCTCGTATACGATTCATATTTTCTCCTGCTGCAATTCTTAATACCAAGCTCATTCTGACCACGAGGCCTAAATGTCATTATCGTTATCTCGTTTTCGCCTTTTTCTTCCCTACCTTGGCGCCTTTCTCGGCCTCAGCACGGTCCTGCGCACCCTGTTGCTGGTGCGCCAGGCCGCCGACCTCGCTCTGGCCCCTACCCACCTGGTGGCAATCTTCGGCATCGGCCTGCTTTATGACCTCGCTTTTTTTTCCTATCTCGCCACCCCCTTTCTGCTGCTGCTCATCTTTCTGCCTGAGCGCATCCTGCACAGCCGGCCGTTTCTCTGGGTCGTTTATGCGGCAACCTTCGCGTTCTGCTTCTTCCTCTTTTTCACCGCGACGGCCGAGTGGCTCTTCTGGGATGAGTTCGGGGTGCGCTTTAACTTCATTGCCGTCGACTACCTGATCTACCGCCGCGAAGTGACCGACAACATCCTGCAATCCTACCCCTTTTTCCGCCTGGTCGGCGCGATGCTGCTGGCCAGCCTGCTCGTCCTGGCCCTGTTGCGCCGTTTCATCGTCCGCGCCCTCGCGGTTCGCCAGCCCTTCCGGCCGCGGTTGCGCCAGGGGCTTGCGCTGCTGCTGCTGCCGCTTCTCGCCGCCGGCCTCCTCGGCCAGCAGCTGCACGAGTTTTCGACCAACCGCTACCAGAACGAGCTGGCCGCCAACGGGCCTTACCAGTTCGTGGCGGCATTCCGCAACAACACCATGGACTATCGGCAATTCTATCGCCTCGGCGCCGATCGGGAGCTATCCGAGCGGCTGCGCCGCCTGCTGGCGGGATCAAACAGCCACTATACCAACGACGACACCTTCGATATCAGCCGTGACATTCGCGCCTCGGCCCCGAAGGAAGAGCTGAACGTCATCCTGATTACCGTGGAGAGCCTCAGCGCCGGGTTTCTCGGCAGTTTCGGCAACCAGGAGAACCTCACCCCGAACCTTGACCGGCTGGCCGCGCAGAGCCTCGTCTTCGATCACTTTTATGCCACTGGCACCCGTACCGTCCGCGGCCTCGAAGCGGTCACCCTTTCACTGCCGCCCACCCCCGGGCGGTCGATGGTCAAACGCCCCGACAACGCCAGGGTCTTCAACCTCGGCAAGGTCTTCAAGGACCACGGCTATGACCCGGTCTTCTTCTACGGTGGCTACGGCTACTTCGACAATATGAACGATTTCTTCGCCGGCAACGGCTATCGCACCATCGATCGGGCCGACTTCGCTTCCACCGAGGTGAACTTTGAAAATGCCTGGGGGATTGCCGATGGCGATCTGTTCAAGAAGGTGATCGCCGAAGCGGACCGGGACCATCGGAGTGGCCAGCCCTTCTTCTTCCAGGTGATGACGACCAGCAACCATCGTCCCTATACCTACCCGGAGGGGGTCATCGACATCCCCTCCGGCTCCGGGCGCGCCGGCGCGGTGAAGTACACCGACTACGCCCTCGGCCGCCTCCTCGAGGAAGCCAGCAACCATCCCTGGTTCAGCAAAACCGTCTTTGTCATTCTCGCCGACCACTGCGCCGGGAGCGCCGGCAGGGACGCCCTCCCCATCGCCAACTACCAGATCCCGCTTTTCATCTATGCGCCCGGGCACGTCGCTCCCGGGGTCAACCATACCCTCTCCAGCCAGATCGACGTGGCACCGACCCTCCTTGGCCTGCTCCATTTCAATTACCGCAGTCAGTTCTTCGGCCAGGACCTGCTGGCTCCGGCCCCCCGGGAACGGGCGCTGATCGGCAATTACCAGCGTCTTGGCCTGCTTGAAAGCGACCACCTCGCCTACCTCTCGCCCCAGCGCGAGATTACAGTGGTCGATCACCCGGGCCCCGGGGAACAATTCGAGGGGGAAGGCGAGGCCGCCACCCGGGCGATCATCGCGGACACCCAGGCTTACTATCAGGGCGCCGACTACCTGATCAGCCACCGGCTCAACCGCTGGTGATCCCGCCGCCAGCCAGCAAAAAGCCCCCGCCGGGATCCCAGCGGGGGCTTTTTGCTGGCTGGCGCTCAGCCCCGGTCGACCGGGGACGGTCGCCGGAACAACTTTTCCACCTGGGCCACCGGCAGGGGACGGGCAAAGAAGAATCCCTGGGCCTGACGACAGCCCCGCTCCTGGAGAAAGCACCGTTGTCCTTCGTTTTCGACCCCTTCTGCGATAACACCGAAATTCATGCTTTCGGCCAGGGCGATGACCGAAGCGGCAATCGCCGCGTCATTCTTGTTGTTGGTCAGATCGCCGACAAAGATCCGGTCGATCTTGAGCTTGTTGATCGGCAGCCGGCGCAGGCAGCTTAAGGAAGAGTAGCCGGTGCCGAAATCGTCAATCGCCAGGGAAATGCCCATCCGGCTCAGTTCCGTCATGGTCTGGATCGCCGCCTCGACGTTGTCCATGATCATGCTCTCGGTCACTTCCAGCTCGAGGTAGCGGGCCTCCAGTCCCGATGCGGAGAGCGCCCGGGAGACCATCCGCAGCAGCAGGGCCTGCTGGAACATCCGCGGCGTGATGTTGATCGCCACTGGCATCGGCGGATAGCCAGCCTCCTGCCAGATCCGGTTTTGCCGGCAGGCGGTGTGCAGCACCCAGTCACTCATCGCCAGGATCAGGCCGGTCTCCTCCGCCAGCGGGAGGAACTCGGCGGGGAGGAGCAGGCCGCGGGTCGGGTGGTTCCAGCGCAGCAGCGCCTCGGTGCCGATGAACTCGCCGCTTTCCATCTCCAACTGGGGCTGGTAGTAGATTTCCAACTCCCCGCGTTCGAGAGCCTGGTGCAGGCCGCTCTCGAGCAGCAGCATCTCCTGGGCCCGGGCATTCATGTCCGGGGTGTAGAACTGGAAATTGTTGCGGCCGCGCTCCTTGGCCCGGTACATGGCGACATCGGCGCATTTCATCAGTTCCTCGACGCTGGTGCCGTTGCTGGGGTAAAGGGCGATGCCGATGCTGGCAGTGGTATAGAGTTCAAAGCCGCCGACCCGGAAGGTCGGCAGTAGCCGTTTGATAATCTTTTTGGCCGCGGCGCTGGCAGCGTTCATCCCGTCGACCTCTTCCAGCAACAGGACGAATTCATCGCCGCCAAGGCGCGCCAGGGTATCGGCTTCGCGGGCGCAGCCGCGCAGCCGTCCGGCCACTTCGCGCAGCAGCTGGTCACCGACTTCATGGCCGAGGGAGTCATTCACCTTCTTGAACTGGTCGAGGTCAAGAAAGAGGATCGCCACCTGGTACGAAAGGCGCCGGGAACGGGCGATGGCATGGTTGAAACGATCCTGGAAGAGGAGCCGGTTGGGAAGCCCGGTCAAGGCGTCATGGTAGGCAAGATAGTTGAGATGCGCCTGGTTCTCGACCAGCCGCGCCTCGGTCTGCAGGCGGTCACTGACATCATGCAACGTCCCGTTGACCCGGATGGCCTTCCCCTCGCTGTCGCGCACCACCCGGGCCTGGGCGTGGACATGGCGAACCTGGCCGTCGGGCCAGAGAATCCGATGTTCGAGATTGAAATCCTGCGGGCCGTCTAACGACTCCTTCAGGGCGAGATCGACCACCTGGCGCTCTTCGGGATGAACACGGGTGAGATAGCTGCGGTAATCGACGGCCTCTTCCGCAGGGAATCCGAACACGATCTGCGCCTCGGGAGAGAGGGTCAATTGGTCGCTTTGCAGGTCCCACTCCCAGTAGCCAAGACCGGCAATCTGCTGGGAGAGGAGGAGCCGTTCCTGATTTCGGCGCAATTCCTGGGCGACGCGGGCGGCTCGCAGCATGTACCGCACCCGGTAGCCGAGAATGGTCGGATCGACCGGCTTGGCAATGAAATCGGTGGCCCCGGATTCAAAGGTGAGGTGGATCAGCTCCGGGTCGGCTGTCACAGTCACCATCAGGATCGGGGTCAGATCCCCCCCGGGGAGTTTCCGCAACTCACGACAGGTAGCAAAACCATCGATCCCCGGCAGATGAACGTCGAGCAGCACCCCCGCTGGCTCCCGTTCACGGAACTGGTCCACGGCTGCTTCGCCGCTGGCGGCCTCGACCACGGCAAATCCCGCGGCGACCAGTGCATCACACATCATGCGGCGAACCAGTTCATCGTCATCAACGACGAGGATCAGATTCAGCTGCCCTTCATGATTGCTCATGTCGACACCCTCCAAGGCCTGCAACGAGAGGACCCCGCCCGCCTCAATCATTTTATCGTCACGAAACATCGCAATCCCCCGGCAACCACCCGCAATTGCCTATAATTGAAGCGCCGGGATGGCAGATGTCAAGGCATCGGGCCGAATGAGCAGGGAACCGTTCCGGGTGCCGCCAACCGGTTCCGGTGAGTGGTTCCGGTGAGTTGACTGCCCGGTCGATTCGGTTAGAATCTAATAAATCCAGACTGGGAGGTTCTCCATGGCCGAGAATGACTGCACCAACCCCGAAGAACACTGCGAGTTGCACGCCTGTCAGCTGCAGTACAAGGAAATGAAGCCGGAAATAGCGAAAATGTTTGAAAATCCTCGGTTCTCCTGCACCAATTGTGGCGTCAAGGTCCACGATGAAGAGAACGTCTGCCGTCCGAAAGCGCTTTAGCACCAGCGCGACCTGGCCCAAGAAAGCCGCCGCGGATGACCCGGGAAAGGTCATCCGCGGCGGCTTTTTTGGGTTGAGTGGAGTTCAGGCCCGGATGAAACCGAGGAATTTGGCGGCAAGGATGAGGGTAATGCCGAAAATTTCGTGGGCGGCGGTCGGCCGCTGAAAGAAGAGCACATCCCAGTTGCAGGAGAGGGCCGGCTGCAACAGCAACACCAGGCTCGCCACCGTCGCCGGGGTTTCACGCATCGCCGATGAGATCAGCGACCAGCCGAGGGTGGTGCTGTCGGGGATTAAAGCGGAGTCATGGGGCCCCCGGGAATATCATTTGCCGGGAATGGTGATACACAGGCAGTCGGCTTCGGCGAAGACGGTCTCGCCATGGCAGATGCGGCCGCGCACCATCACCTTGCGGCCCGCTGCGGAGATCACGTCGCTTTCGATCGTCACCACCTGTTCCAGGGGGAGCAGGTTGCGGAAACTGACGTTGAGATTTCCCACCACCACCGGATGGCCTGCGGTCCAGGCCGCCAGACCGAGCACTTCATCGAGGACCGCAGCCATCGAGCCGCCGTGGGCGTGGCCGGGAGGCCCTTCGGTTTCCGGGCCGAACCAGCAGCGGGCCCGCAGCCGACCGGCGTCATCGCGGAAATAGCGAATCCGGTAGCGATTCCCTTCCGGTTCCCCGGAAACAAACCGCAGCGAAGCGCCAACCAGTGCCGGCGCATCGAAGGGGCGCCAGTCCTTTTCGCCAGCGAGATCGACGGCCGGCCGTGCCGCCTCCTTTTCCAGGCTCTTTGCTTCTTTTGTCACAGCTGCTCTCCTCTACCCCCACGGGGGCGGTTTTCGGAATCGTTACCGCAGACATCAGAATTCGATGTTCGGTCGCAATACCACAGTGAAAGACTGGTCTTCCGGCTCCCGGTAACGTTCGGCGTAGCGACTGGCACTCTGCCAGATACAGCCGATGTCGAGGCTCAGGGCAAGCCTGGCGCCACGCAGGGGGAATTTCTTGCCCACCACCACCTCCTGGCCGAGGAAACGTCCGTCGGCCAGGGAAAAATCGGTTTTCAGGTTGATCTCGCTGTTCTCAAGCCAGGAGAAGATTGCCCCCTGAAAATCGAGCAGGCTGCGGCGCAGGCCGATGTAGGCTATATCGGCAATCCCGGAGTTCTCGTGCAGCTTGGCGCCGAGACGAAAACTCCAGTGGTGGCTCAGGTCTTCGAATTTGCGATCCCCCTTCAGCTTCCACTCCGCTTCCAGCCAGCGATCGTCAATCATGACATTGTCCTTGATATGCTGGCTGCCGACACTGAAGAGGTAGCCCATATACCCCTTGTTGGTCTCCAGGCGGCTCTCCCCGCGCCGGACAAAGGTCGCGACATTGCCGAAGAAGAGGGTCGCCGCATAGGGCTCCTGAAAGCCGGCCGTTACCGATTCGACAAGATTGAAACCATCGAAATCGGTCTGATCGTAGAAGGAGCGCTGGTGCTTTTTCAGGTAGACGCCAAGGATCGGCATCGGGTTGAGACTCAGCTCGACCAGGGCGAAGCGCGGCGGCCAGGAGGTAAGGAGGAGGTGGCGGTAGATTGCCGCCTCCGACTGCTCGGCGAGGTCGGGAATCGGGGCCTGGGTCAGCGGCAAAAAGAGACCGACGTTGGAATAGTAGGCGTCGAGTTCCCAGACCACCTCGGCCCCTGGCGGCGGTCCTTCCGCGGCCCGAGCCGCGCCACCCCAGGCCAGGAGCAGCCCGGAGAGGCAAAGAGCAACCAAAGATCGGTGCTGCTGGAGAATCGATCGAATCAATGCAACCACTCCGTGCTCAGGTTCCTCTCGGATTGCTGCAAGGTAGCAGATTATGCCGCGGCTGTCATGCCCGGAAAGGGCGGCACGGGACGATGAAGCAGCGGCAGGAAAATGAGACACCGTCTCGCTGAGCCTAAATGGTAATATTTCCCATTTATTTTTTGACAGAGCCGCAACCCGGCTACTCTTCATTTCCGCGCGAATTCTGCTAAATATCCAATTTAGAACACTATTATTCGTTTTCCCCGGGCTTGACACGGTTTTCGATTGGTCATACCATTGATCAATATTTCGTCAGCCTTATGGATGAGGAGTCTTCATGGCAAGTCCTGGTTTCAATCTGCTGCAAAGCCTCTACTGTCTTTTCCGCCGCCAACTGTTGCGTCGTAATCATACCCTGGCGAACAACTGGGCCGGCCAGAGCCTGACCACGCCACCGGCCCTGAATGGCCCCACAGACAACAATGAGGCATCTTTTCACATCGAACTCTCCGGGCGCCACCGGCGCAAACTGCTGCGCGCCCTGCACCTGAGCGGAATTCGCCATTGACCGGCGATCCTGCCACCTGCTAACGCAAAAACGCCGGGCCCCGCAAGGGCCCGGCGTTTTTGCCTTCCCGGCAGCAATCGCTCAGAAGAAACCCTGGCGGCTGTAAAGACGCAGGTCCCGGCCACTGATGATTTCGGCATGCAGGCAGCCGATCCGCCGGCAGATGCCGATAATATTGGCATAATCGGCCTTTGGGGTGGTGAAAAGGGTGACCAGATCGGCGCCGCAGGGGCAGGCGTTATAGACCGGGAAAGGCTCCGCGCAGGTCGGGCAGCAGAGATCGACCACCTCCCCCTCGATCCGCTCGAAGTCGAAGAAGCTGCGGTTCTTGTCCCCGATGATCGGACTCAGCGACAGCAAACCCTGGCGATCACCGCCCGCCAAGCGGATGGTCAGCCCTGCCAGGCCGTCAAAGGTCGCCAGGTCGGTCAGCAGACTGTGGCCGTTATGACAATAGCATTCGCCCACCAGGCGATCGCGCACCTTTTCTTCGTCGGTGCTGACCCCCCGGGATTGCCCTTCGCGCCCCTTCCTGAACAGTCCCATCGCCCTCTCCTCCCGTTCTTATCCAGTCCGTTTCGACTAGAAGCCGCACCGCTGCGGCGCAGCCAGTATATGCCGGAACCTCACCCGCTTCCAAGTTGAAAGTAGTGCAGTGTTTGCCGGGGGGCTCCTTGCGGGCCGGCGAGAATGAGAGTGGTCCGCCCGGGCTCGCCCGCGGCACACTTGAACGAATTAATCGTCGCTGAAATCGATCGCCTGCATCGGGCAGGCGGCGATGCAGATGCCGTCAAAATCGCAGCGACTCTCGTCGATCACGGCGAGGCCGTCGATAATGGCGATGGCGCCTTCCGGGCAGGCCTTGACGCATTCGCCGGAAGCGCAACATTTTTTCGGGTCCACCAACAGTTTCATTACGCTAGGGTCCTTTCCCGGCGGCGGTCAGTTCCTGCCAGGCACGCCGGTACTCCTGAAGATCCTCGGGGCTGAAACAGACAAAGAAAACTCTTTTTATCACGTTCCCCTCGGCAAGGAAATCGCGATCTGTAGCCAGCGCGATCCGGCAGGCCTGCGGCAGGGGGAAGCGGTAGACGCCGGTGCTGATGGAGGGAAAGGCGATGCTGGCCAGCCCTTCCGCTGCCGCCAGTTCCAGGCTCCGCCGGTAGCAGCGGGCGAGGAGCTCACCCTCTCCCCGCTCCCCCCCCTGCCAGACCGGCCCGACCGTGTGAATCACCTTGCGCGCCGGCAACCGGTAACCATCGGTCATTTTCGCCTCCCCGGTCTGGCACCCCCCGAGAGTCCGGCACTCGACGAGAAGCTGCGGTCCGGCCGCCCGGTGAATGGCACCATCGACCCCGCCGCCCCCGAGCAGGGAGGAATTCGCAGCGTTGACGATGGCATCGACGGCGAGGCGGGTGATATCCCCCTGGATGATTTCAATCTGCGGCTGGTTCAGCGAAGACCGGGCAGGAGAGGATATCAACGTTACCCCCAGCGCCAGAGCGCAACCACCAGCAGGATGGCCAGCACCAGGCCGAGATTGAGATAGGCCATGGCAAAAAAGGACCGGCGCGGCCGCTGGTTCCCGCCCTCGGCCGCCACGACCAGGCGCCCGACCTCGGGGAGGCGCAGGATCCGATCCTCGCCATGGGGGGCCTGTTCCAGAGCCGCGGTCAGGTCAGCGCCGGCAGGATGACGCCCCATGTGCCGGCCGCCCTGCCAAAGCCGGCTTGCGCCGGCATCGTAGACGCGACCGCCATAGGCAAAGTAATTGGGATGGCCGTCGGCACCATCGCAGGTAGCCAACTGCTCCAGGCTGAATTCACCGCCGGCGCCCGGAGTTGCTTCCGTCCGCGCCCGTCGCAACCGCGGCCCGACGACAAAGACGGCGATCAGCGCGGTCACCACCATGACCAGGAAACAGCCGACCTTGACCAGCAGCAGCACCCCGAAGCGGGTCTCCAGCAACGCCGCCGGCGAGTCGAGCCGGTACCAGGTCAGGGCCAGGCCGCTAACCGCCATCACCGCCATCGAGACCAGGCCGACCCGCACCTCCCCTGGAGGGAGGCCGCTCGATGCGTAGCTCGGCTTGAGAATCAGGTGGACGTAGAGGATGGTGCCGAACCAGAAGACAGCGGTCACCAGGTGGAGATAGCCAACTGCCAGCCGCAGGAGTCGCGCCAGGGGGCCGGGGCCGACCACGCCTGCGGTCTGCCGCGCCTGCTGCCGGTAGTCGGCATAGCCCTGACCGGCGCCGGTCAGTTCGCCACCGCCGGCAGGATCGAGGTGGCAGACGGCGCATTCCTGGCCCGTTTCCCGGGCGAACTCCTCCGTTGCCAGCGCCGGACCGGGGGCGAGCAGAAGCAGGATAAAAAAGGGAAGCAGGATTCTCATAGCGCGTTTATAGCCGGGGGCGCAACGGGTGTCAACTCTCTGCGCGCTATTCCATGAGCAGGATCGCTTCGGCGACCTCCCTGAGGGTCTTGCGTTTATCCATGGCGATCTTCTGCATCTTGCGATAGGCCTCGGGCTCGGTCATCCCCCGGGAGATCAGGGCGCCCTTGGCCTTTTCAATCAGCTTGCGCGCTTCCAGGGTCTCCTTGAGGCTGGCGACCTCCTCGCGCAGATTGGAAAAGGTCACAAACTGGTGGATGGCCAGATCGACGGCGGGAAAGAGCTGCTCCTCCCGAAACGGTTTGACAACATAACTCATCACCCCGGCAAGGCGCGCCCGCTCTACCGTTTCGTGATCTGCAATGCCGGTCAAAAGGACGATCGGCGCCGGTGCCTCTATGCCTATTTTTTCGGCAGCTCTGATGCCATCGAGAACGGGCATCGTGACATCCATAACGATCAGCAACGGTTTGTGAGCGCGGGCAAGATCGACCGCCTGCTTGCCGTTCTCCGCTTCCAGAAATGACTCAAAGCCATATTTTTCAAGGGTCTCCGCGACCTGGCGGCGGATCAGGGGTTCATCGTCAACGACCAGCGCTCTCTTCATGCGGCACTCCTGTTCCCTAGGCAATGGCGCCCGCAAAGGCACCGATATCGTCTTCATTTTGCATAAGGGATGCCGCTTGGCGGCAATTGGCCCGGGAAAATTTTCAGCGCAGTGTTAAACTGGCTGTTACCAATAGCCGGCCGACCGCCTGCCCTCCCTCAACGGAGCCCGTGACCATGTCCGAGACGACTACGCCAGCAGTGAAAAGCTCACCCGCCCACCCGCTGGTTCTGGTGGTGGCAGCCGCCGGCGACCAGCGCCAGGCGATTCACAACGCCCTTGACGCCACAGGATTTGCCGTGTGCGAAGCAGCGAGCGGGGAAGAGGGGGTGGCAAGGGCAGCGGAACTGCACCCCGACCTGGTCCTGCTCGCCGCCGAGTTCCCCGAAAGCGACGGTACCGATCTCTGCCGGAAGTTACGCGAGGGGCTCACCAGCAGCCAGATCCCGATCCTTGTCATGACCAGCGGTGCCGATCCCCGGGCGATCGAGGGTGCACTCGGCGCCGGCGCCAGCGATTTTGTCACCACTCCCCTCGACACCGCCCTGCTCGCCCCCCGCCTGCGCAACCTGTTGCGGACCAGCGGCAATCTCGCCCGCTTGCGCGAGAGCGAGTCACAGCTCAACCATGCCCAGCGCCTTGCCCGCCTCGGCAGTTGGGAATGGAGTGCAACCGCCGAGGGACTCGAGCTCAGCCTCGAAGGAGCGCGGCTCCTTGACCTTGGCAAACAGCAGATCCCGGTGGAGGCGCTGCTGGCTCAGGTGGATCCGGCGGATCGTCCCCGGGTTGAAAAAGCTTTTGACCAGGCCCGGCAGGAAGGAAAACCTTTTGCCCTTGATTACCGGGTGCAGCTTGCCAACGGTACACTGCGCTACCTCCACACCCAGGGAGTAGTCGGCGAGGTCGGGAACGGCGGTCAGTTTGCCCTCAGCGGCACCATCCAGGACATCAGCGAACGGCGGCGGGCCGAAGAAAAAATCCACTACCTCGCCCACTACGACCCCCTCACCGGACTCCCCAACCGCCTCCTTTTCAACGAGCAGCTCGTCTACATCCTCTCCTATGCCCGGCGGAAACGGCATCAGCTGGCGCTCCTCTTCCTCGACCTCGACCGCTTCAAGACCATCAACGAGTCCCTCGGTCATCGCGCGGGCGATGAACTGCTGCGCCAGGTCGCCGAACGGCTCAAGGAAGCAACCCGCAAAACCGACTTCGTCGCCCGCCAGGCCCGGGACGAATTCCCCCAGGCCATCGCCCGCCTCGGCGGCGACGAATTCAGTATCTGGCTCCCCGACATCCACCATGTTCAGGATGTGATGAAGGTCCTGCGCCGGGTGCATCAGGTCCTTGCCCGTCCCTTTTCCCTCGAAGGACAGGAAGTCTTCATCTCTTCCAGCATTGGTATCGCCCTCTATCCCAACGACGGCAACGATGTGGAGAGCCTGTTGAAAAATGCCGACACTGCCATGCGCCACGCCAAGCAGGAAGGACGCGACACCTACCGTTTCTACTCCGGAGCGATGAATTCGGCGGCCCGGCGCCTGTTGACGATGGAAAACAGCCTGCATCGCGCCCTCGAACGCAATGAACTGCTCCTCTATTACCAACCGCAACTCGACCTGGCAAGCGGGACCATTTGTGGTGCCGAGACCTTGATGCGCTGGCACCAGCAGGGGAAGGACCTGATCATGCCCGGCGAGTTCATCCCCCTCGCCGAAGAGAGCGGCCTCATCGTCCAACTCGGCGAATGGGCCCTGCACGCCGCATGTAACCAAGCGCAGTGCTGGCAGGACGAGGGATTGCCGCAACTGCAGATAGCGGTCAACCTTTCGAGCCGCCAGTTCTGGAAAGAGCACTTGGCGACCAGTGTCGCCCGGGTCCTCGCCGAAACCGGGCTCGATCCACGTTGGCTGCACCTGGAGCTGACCGAGAACATCCTGATGCAGAACCGGGTCGGCACCCTCGCCACCCTCAACTTTCTGCAGGAGCTCGGCGTCGGCATCGCCCTTGACGACTTCGGCACCGGCCTTTTTTCGCTGAGTCATCTCAAGCAGTTCCCCCTCAACGACCTGAAGATCGACCGGTCCTTCATCCGCGACCTGCACCTGCTCAAAGAATCTGGCTTGATCGTGAAAGCGATCATAAACATGGGGCACAGCCTCGGTTTCCGAGTGGTTGCCGAAGGGGTCGAACACCAGGAGCAGCTTGCCATCCTGCGCCAGGAAGGATGTGACTGCGCGCAGGGGTTCCTGATCGGCAAACCGATGCCGGCGGAGGAATTCGCCCGATTCCTGCGCAGCTGGCGCCCGGACGCCCTCCCAGCCCCGCTCCGCCCGGCGGACAAAGCGAAAGCATCGACCAGCGCCAGCTGATTCCGGGCAGGAGCTCCCATGCATCGCCTTAAAATTACCCACCTTACCGAATACCGCTACGCCAGCCCGGCCACCCTGCAGCCCCACACCCTGCTGCTGCGGCCACGCGAGGGCCCGGAAGTCCACATCGAAACCTCCCTGCTCACCATTGCTCCCGCTCACACCGTCAAGTGGCACCGGGATGCGCTCGACAATGCGGCGGCGGTCGTCCGGTTTCTCGAGCCGGCGCAAGCGCTGACCATCACCAGCGAGGTGATCATCCAGCATTACGGCGAAACCCCCCTCGATTTCCTGGTCGCTGACTACGCCGTCAACTACCCCTTCCATTACGTCCCCCAGGACCGCGCCGACCTTCTGCCCTTCCTGCAACCGGCCTATCCAGGGGACGAGCAGGCCTTGCGCAACTGGGTCATGCAGCTCGACTTCGCGCCAGCCATGGAGAGCTACGCCCTCCTTGACCGCCTCAACCGGAGCATCGCCGGCCGCTTCAGCTACACGGTCCGCAACGAGCCCGGCGTCCAGTCGCCGGCGCAAACCCTCGCCCTCGGCCGGGGCTCCTGCCGGGATTTTGCCGCGCTTTTCGTCGAGACCTGTCGTTCTCTGGGACTGGCCAGTCGTTTTGTCAGCGGCTATGCCCACCTCCCCGCCAGCGAGCAGTGGTCCACCACCACCCACGCCTGGGCCGAGGTCTACCTCCCCGGCCCGGGCTGGAAGGGGTTCGACCCGACCAGCGGCGAGGTGACAGGGCGCCGCCATATCCCGGTCGCAGTGGCGCGGCACCCGGAAAGCGTTCCTCCGGTCTCCGGGAGCTTCATCGGTCCGAACGGTCCGCCGCCAACCCTGGTGGTCGATGTCCGCGTCGTGGCGCTGCCGGCCTGAAGCGGTCCGGACCCGGCGACCAACCCGGATTTTTCAATTTCCGGCTCCGGAAACGCTGCTCCGTCCCCAGATCACCGAATTCTTTGGTACGCTTTCCCTGGCGCCGCCCGTTCCGGAAGCGCCGGTTCGGATGCGGGCGCGACGCCAGGCGGTCTGAACCGGCACCGGAGTTCACCCACGCAACGTTTCAGAACAGAACAAAGGTGTTTTACATGGACGGACTGAAAAACCATTTTGAAGCTATCGTCATCGGCAGCGGCCCCGGCGGCGAGGGGGCCTCGATTGCCCTGGCCAAGGCTGGCAAGTCGGTGGCCGTGGTCGAGAAGTACCCCCTGGTCGGCGGCGGCTGTACCCACTGGGGGACGATCCCGAGTAAAACGCTCATCCATGTGATCCGCAAGTATGCCGAGGAGAAGAACAGTCCCTTTTTTGACCGCGCCCATCACCCGGCCCGGGTCTCCGCCGGCGATCTCCTCGCCGCGGTGCAGCGCGTCGTCGATCAGCAGGTCCGGGACCGCGAGGGATTCTACGAGCGCAATGCCGTCGAGGTGATCGAAGGGGAGGCCCGCTTCGTCGACCCTCATACCGTTCTGGTCCTGGATGAGGCCGGCAACGCCCGTCAGCTCAGCGCGGACCATTTCGTCATCGCTACCGGCTCCCACCCCTACCGGCCGGACGATGTCGACTTTTCCACCCCGCGCCTGGTCGACAGCGACACGATCCTGCAATTGCGCGAGCTGCCAGCCACCCTGACCGTCTACGGCGCCGGAGTGATCGGCTGCGAGTACGCCTCGGCCTTTCGCGACCTCGGCGTCAAGGTCAACCTGGTCAACACCCGGCAGCGCCTGCTCGAATTCCTCGACGAAGAGATCAGCAATGCCCTCAGCTATCACATGCGCGACGAGCAGGGGATCCTGATCCGGCAGAGCGAGGAATATGAACGGGTCGAGGTGACCGCAAGCGGCGTGGTGCTGCACCTGAAGACCGGCAAGGTCATCAAGTCGGACATGCTCCTCTGGGCCAACGGCCGCACCGGCAACTCCTCCGGCCTCGGCCTTGCGGCGATCGGCCTGCGCGCCGACCACCGCGGCCACCTCGCCGTCAACGAGGTCTACCAGACCAGCCACCCCCATATCTACGCGGTCGGCGACATCGTCGGCTTTCCCAACCTGGCGAGCGCCGCCTACGACCAGGGGCGCTTCGCCGGCACCCATATCGCCACCGGTCACTGCGACGCCCGCCTGGTCCGGGATATCCCGACCGGCATCTATTCCACCCCGGAGATCAGTTCCCTCGGCCGCACCGAGCAGGATCTGACGGCGGAGAAGATCCCCTACGAGGTGGGTCACTCCTTCTTCAAGCACCTCGCCCGCGGCCAGATCACCTCGCACAAGGCCGGCATGCTCAAGCTCCTCTTCCATCGCGAGACCCTGGAGATCCTCGGTATCCACTGTTTTGGCCACAATGCCGCCGAAATCCTCCATATCGGCCAGGCGATCATGGCCCAGCCGGCCCCCTACAACTCGGTCAAGTACTTCATCAACACTACCTTCAACTACCCGACCATGGCCGAGGCCTACCGGGTCGCAGCGCTGAATGGCTGCAACCGCCTCTAACCGGAGGCCGTCGCCAGCCCCCCCCAAACCTGCAGACAAGGAGAACACCATGCATCTCGGCTTCATTGGACTAGGCCACCTCGGCAAAGCGATCGCCGGCCGCCTCCTCGATTGCGGCCATTCCCTGACCGTCTGGAACCGCACCCCGGGCAAGGAGGCCGGCCTCTCCGTCGAGGTGGCGTCTTCACCGGCGGCCGTCGCCGCCAACGCCGACGTCATCCTCCTCTGCATGTTCGACAGCGCGGCGGTCAACGCCGTCCTCCGCCAGGAACAGGGGCTCCTCGCGGCCAAACTCGCCGGGAAGATCGTTGTCGACCTCTCCACCAACCATTTTCGCGAGGTGCTCCCTTTTTACGCCGCCTGTGACGAGGCGGGGGCCAGCTACCTCGAGTCACCGGTCCTCGGCAGTGTCGTTCCCGCCGCCCAGGGGGCGCTGACGGTGGTGACCAGCGGCGACCAAGGCGCCTACGAAAAGGTGCGGCCGCTGCTGGAGAATATCGGCAAGCACCTCTTCCACTTCGCGGAGCCGGCCCTGGCGACCAAGATGAAACTGATCAACAACCTGACCCTCGGTTCCTTCATGGCGACGATTGCCGAAGCCCTCGCCCTCGGTGAGGATATCGGCATCGCCCGGGAAGAGATCCTGGAGATTCTCGCCGTCGGCGGCGGCAATTCGCTGGTCCTCAATGCCAAGCGCGCCAAGCTGCTGGCGCAGGACTTTTCGACCCACTTCTCCAATGCCCTGATCTACAAGGACCTCCATTGCCTGCAGGACCTCGCCTACGCGCAGAAGAAGACCCTCTTTACCGGGGCGGTGGTCAAGGAGCTCTATGCCCGCACCTTCGAAGCAGGGATCGACCAGGAGGATTTTTCGGCGATTTACAAACTGTTCCGGAAGGGGTGAGTCGGGGTGGCAGCCAGTGCCGGAAAACGGATGGGTGAACCTGATTATTTTGCCGGGCCGATCTCTATCGATCGGCCCGGCGTTTTGCTGCCGTGCCGCCTTTAGTCCCAGTGCTTGATCGCGCCCGATTCGAGGGCGGCGCGTTCGACGGCGGCGGTGACCGCCTTGTGGACCTCGGGGTTGAGCAGGGAAGGAACGAGCTCGTTCTCCTCGGCATGCTTGGCGATGCTCTGGGCGGCGGCGATCTTCATCTTGTTGTTGATGCGGGTCGCGCGCACGTTGAGAGCGCCGCGGAAGAGGCCGGGAAAGGCGAGGGCGTTGTTGACGCTCTTGCCATCGGCGGCGAAGGAAGCCCCCGCCTGGAGGGCGAGATCGGGGGTAATCTCCGGATTCGGGTTGGAAAGGGCGAGGATCACCGACCCCGGGCGCACCATCTCCGGTTTGATCAGCCCCGGGCAGCCGGTGGTGGCGATAACGACGTGGGCCGTCTTCATCACGTCGTCGAGGCTGCCGGCCCGCCCCCCGGCGGCAGCAAGTCGGTCGCAGGCGGCCGCTTCCAGGTCGGTGCCGACCACCTCCTTGACGCCGTAGGCGAGGAGCAGCTTGCTGATCCCCATCCCCGCCGCCCCGAGGCCGATGATGCCGACCGTCGATTTTTTCAGCATCAGCCCGGAGAAGCGGGTGGCGTTGAAAAGGGCGGCGAGGACCACCACGGCTGTCCCGTGCTGGTCGTCGTGCATCACCGGGATGTCGAGCTCGGCGTCGAGGGTATCCTCGATCTCGAAACACTCCGGCGCCTTGATATCCTCGAGCTTGATGGCGCCGAAGGTCGGCGCGATGTTGCGCACCGTCTCGATGATCACCTTCGGATCGCGGTTCTGGATCAGGATCGGCACCCCGCTGACGCCGACCAGGTGATCGAAGAGGACCGCCTTCCCCTCCATCACCGGCATCCCGGCGACGGCCCCGATGTCGCCGAGGCCGAGGATCGCGGTGCCGTTGGTGACGATGGCGACCTGGTTCGGGATCGAGGTATAGCGGTAAGCGAGCTCCGGCGCGCGGAAGATATCCCTGCAGATGGCGGCCACCCCCGGCGTGTAGATCTGGCGGACATCGGTGATGGTCTCGATTCGCACCCGGCTTTTGGTAGCGATCTTGCCCCCTTCGTGGACCTGGTGGACGAGGTCGATCACATCCTCGACGATGATCCCCTGCAGATTGCCGATGGCGTCGACCACCTCTTCGAACTGCTGGTCGGAGTCGACATAGATGACGATCTCCCGCGTGTTGTGCGTGCGCCCGACCCGCACCAGGTGGATATCCCCGATACTGGCGTTGTGCCGGGCGATGGCAGCGGCGACGCTCGCCAGGTGCCCCGGCTTGTCGCAGAGCATCAGGCGCAGACACTTGGCAATCTTTCCCGCACCCCGTTCGATTTCCATAACCCTCCCAAAAACTCCCCGCCTGGCGGGAAAAAGTAAAAAGTTCTCACCATTATAGTGACTTACGCTCTGTGCGCAACGGCAAATAGCAGACAACCCACTATTTACCACTTATCTCCGGGATTTTTGGGCATCGCGACGGCGGGCGAGCGCTGACGGCATCGGAAAATGACCCCGTCGCCGAGCTTTTTGCACTCGATTCGCCGGAATCAGGTGCGGATCGCCGCAGAGCCGCTACAATTTCTGCCAGGCCCTTGACTCAACCGCCTTCCATGGTTCAATGGACAAAATTTGTCATCTTTTGCAAAGCATCGACGCACGCAGTGATTCATCATTCACACCGGGGAGGAAGAGCGATCATGAACGACCGTCCACAAAGCCCGCCTTCAGATCTGCCCGGCGGCCTGCAGATCCGGGACAATCTTGCCCAGCAGTACGCCGATATCTACACGCCCGAAGTCCTGGCCGCCCTCGCCTTCATGGCCCCCTTCAACGCCGAGCAGAAACGGCTGATGGCGGAACGGACCGCGCGCCGCAACGGCCGGATCCGCAACCGGCTGAAGATCGGCTTTCTCGACCCGGAAGGGGTGATCCCGGGAACTGGCATCGCTGTCCAGGACGCCCGCGACGGCAAGTTCGTCGGCGCGGTGATTCCCCATGACCTGCAGCGCCAGTGGCTGCAGGGGACCGGCCCGGCGGCCAAGCCCGGGGCATCGACCGCTTCGAGCCTGCGTAACGTCGCCTATGCGCTCCTCTCCGGGGCCGACGGCTGGATGTTCGACGGCGAAGACGCCCTCGGCCAGATCACCACCATGTCCCTCGACAACCAGCGCAGCCTCAAGCTCGCCATCGCCCGCGACCCCCTCTTTCTTGAGATCGCCGAACAGGTAGCGGTGGAGATGAACACCTGGGCGCGGGACTTTTTCGGCCACGATATCATCAGCGACTGGCGCCGCCAGCTCGATTTCACCACCAAGATCTTCCGCGCCCGCGGCCTCCACCTCGATGACCGCCACATTCGCCTCGCCGGGGCATCCTTCTCGGCCTCGATCACCGACATGACCCTCTACATCGTCAACAACTACCGGGCCCTGCTCGCCGACAATTCGAGCCTCGTCCTCTATCTCCCCAAAATCCAGACCGCCGAAGAGGCCGGCTTCTGGAACCGGCTGCTGACCAACCTGGAAGGACATCTCGGCCTCAGTGCCGGGACGATCAAGGTCTACGTCCTGGTCGAGCAGCTGGAGGCGACCTTCCAGCTGATGGAAATCCGCGCCGCCCTCGGCAAGCACTTCGTCGGCTTCAACACCGGCCGCTGGGATTACATCAACAGCGTCTCCGAGGCGAACTGCTGGGACCCGGAGTTCATCAACCCGAACATCGAGTCGATCGTCATGACCTACGGCTACATGCGCAACTACGAGGACCGGGTCCGGCGCGCCGTCAACACCCCCGACGCCAACGGCAACTTCGCCCTCTGGCAGGGGGGGATGGAGCCGAACATCCCGGTCGGCTCCAGCGCGGGGGTCGCGAGCAGCATGAAGAAGGCCAGGGCCGGCGCGGTGCGCGAGCAGCAGGAAGGAGCGAGCGGCAAGTGGATCGCCCACTGGAAGATGGCCCACATCATCCGCCCGGTCTGGGAGGAGGTCGGCGAAGCGAACCAGCTCGGCCGCAAGTTTCCGCCGCTGACCTACACCGCCGCAGATGCCGCCGGCCTGACCCTGCTCGAACCAGCGCCGCGCACCGTGCGTGGCGCGCGCAACCTGCTGAGCGTGGCATTGCAGTACGGCAACGCCTTCGGCCAGGGGATGCAGGCGGCGGCGCTGAAGCCGGCCGACTACTTCGGCAACGACGACATCCTCTACCTGATGGAGGACATGGCGACCGGGGAGATCCGGCTCAGCATCCTCTGGGAGTGGATCCACAAGGGGGCGGCGCTGACCGAGGACGACCCGGAGACCGGTCTGCAAGCGGGGGATGTATTCAGCGTGGCGATCTTCAACCGCCTCCTCGAAGAGGAATACGCCAAGCTGCTGGCGGCGAGCAACCGCGACGTCCACGACAACTCGAAGGGGACGACGCTCCCAATCGCCCGGGCGATTGTCGAGGCCTACGTGCTCGATCCGGTCAAGGTCCCCTGGTACATCGACCTGCTCAACCTCAACCTCAACAACCATGATCTGGCCATCGCCCGGGAGCGCATCGGCCAATACCTGGAGGCCTTCAAGCAGGACGGCCGGCGCATCACCGAAAACCTCGACTTTCAACCGGCCTGTGGCCGCTAGGGGGTGGAGACGACCATGAGCAGATTCCAGGAAGACCTGCAGGCGATGCAGGAGTGGTTCAGCCAGCCGCGTTTTGCCGACATCATCCGCCTCTACTCGCCGGCCCAGGTGGTCGAACAGCGCGGCACCATCCGCACCGAATACCCGATCGCCCGCGATGCCGCCGCCGCCTTTCATGCGCGCCTGCGCGAGCTCTTCGCCGCCGGACGCTCGATCACCACCTTCGGCCCCTACTCTCCCGGCCAGGCGGTCACCATCAAGCGGGTCGGCATCGAGGGGATCTATCTCGGCGGCTGGGCGACCTCGGCCAAGGGTTCGGCCAGTGAAGACCCCGGCCCCGATCTCGCCAGCTACCCCTTGAGCCAGGTCCCCGACGAGGCGGCGCCGCTGGTGCGGGCGCTTCTCGCCGCCGACCGCAACCAGTATTTCCTGCGCCTGCAGATGACCGAGGAGCAGCGGGCCGAAACCCCGGAGATCGACTACCGCCCCTTCATCATCGCCGATGCCGACACCGGCCACGGCGGCGACGCCCACGTGCGCAACCTGATCCGGCGCTTTGTCGAGGTCGGCGTTCCCGGCTATCACATCGAGGACCAGAAGCCGGGGGTGAAGAAGTGCGGCCACCAGGCCGGCAAGGTGCTGGTCCCGGTCGACGAGCAGATCAAGCGGCTCAACGCCGCCCGCCTGCAGCTCGACATCATGCAGGTGGCGGGGATCATCGTCGCGCGCACCGACGCCGAGGCGGCGACCTATCTCGACGGCCGCGGCGATGAGCGGGACCAGCGTTTCATCCTCGGCGCCACGGCGACCGGTATTCCCAACTACAAGACCGCCTTTCTGGCAATCATGCGCCGCTTCTTCAGCCAGGGGGTCACGGAGATCAACGGCCATTTGATGTATCGCATCTCCGAGCAGGCCTATGCCGAAGCCGAGGAGTGGCTTGAGCGGGTCGGCCTGGTCCGGGAGATCGCCGCGGCGATCAAGGAGCTGCCGGCCAAGCGCAGCACCGCTCAGGTCAACAAGGCGCTCGACCGGGCGGCGACCCGCCTGCTCGACCTCTGGCAGATGGAGGCGAGCCTGAAGACCTACGGTCAGGCCGTCGCCGATGTCATGACCTTCCACCTCGACGAGGGGGCCGAACTGCCGATGAGCGTCGAGCAGTGGCACGCCTTCGTCGAAACCGCTTCCTTCGTCGAGGCACGGGAAAAGGCCCGCGCCATGGGATTCAATATCGTCTGGAACTGCGACATCGCCCGCACCCCGGAAGGGTACTACCAGATCCAGGGGGGGATTGACTACGCCATCGCCAAGTCGCTGGCAGTGGCCCCCTTCGCCGATATCCTCTGGATGGAGACCAAGACCGCCGACCTCCACGACGCACGCATCTTCGCCGAAGCGATCCACGCCGTCTATCCCGACAAGATGCTCGCCTACAACCTCTCCCCCTCCTTTAACTGGGATACCACCGGCATGAGCGAGGAGGAGATGCGCCGGTTCCCCGAGGAACTCGGCAAGCTCGGCTTCGTCTTCAACTTCATCACCTACGGCGGCCACCAGGTCGACGGCCTGGCGGCGGAGGAGTTCGCCACCGCCCTCAAGGACGACGGCATGCTCGCCCTCGCCCGCCTGCAGCGTAAGCTGCGCCTCCTCGACTCCCCCTACCGAACCCCGCAGACCCACGTCGGCGGCCCCCGTTCCGATGCCGGCCTGCTCGCCGCCAGCGGCGGCACCGCCACCACCAAGGCGATGGGGAAGGGCTCGACCCAGTTCCAGCACCTGGTCGAGACCGAGGTGCCGCCGAAGCGGCTCGAGGACTGGCTCAAGCTCTGGGGCAAGCACTACCAGCTGACCGCGAAACTTCGCGTCACCCTGCGGCCGCACATCGCCGGCTCCGAACTGCTCGAACTGACGGTGGTCGACCGCCAGGAGACCAGGCTGGCCAATATCATCTTCGCGGTGCTGCAGGACCGGCGCGACCGCAACATGCTGTCGATCCGGGACCAGAACACCTTCAGCGAGGATTTCCGCCAGAAGCGCCTGATGACCCTGGTGACCCTCTTTCTGATCCACCGCTACAAGGCGGTCACCGTGCACTATGTCACGCCGACCGAGGACAATCTTCACCAGGCCGAAGGGATGCGCGATCTCGGCCTTTACAGCAGCATCCAGACCGAGATCGGGCAGATCATCGTCGCCCAGGTCGCTGCCGAAAAGGTGAAGGAGCTGGTCAAGCCGGAGAGCCCGGCCCTGCAGAAACTGATCACCAAGTCCTGATCCCGGCAGCGCCGCCGGGGGAGTGATCTATCGACCGACGCCAGCGCCGAGCCGGGCGGACGGTTTTGGCCGCCAACTTTTTTTGCGGGTCCTGCGAATGAACTCCGAACTCTTTTACAGCCTGACCTGCAATGCCGCGCTCCTCCTCTCCCTCGGCCTGATCTACGACCTGTTCCAGCAGGATCAGCGCCGTGCGGCGACCTCTTTCAAGCAGCTTGGCTTCGGAATTCTCATCGGACTGGTCGCCCTGGTCCTCATGGCGACGCCGGCCCGCTGGGTCGGCGACATCATCTTCGACACCCGCACCATCCTCCTCAGCCTGACCGGCCTCTTCTTCGGACCGCTGCCGACCCTCGCCGCCATGGCCATTGCCGCCGCCTACCGCATCAGTCTCGGCGGCAGCGGCATGCTCATGGGGGTTGCCACCATCCTGGTCGCCGGCGGACTCGGCCTCGCCTGGCGCCATTGGCGCTGGCGGCAGAAGCAGGAGCCCACGGTCGGGGACCTCTACCTGTTCGGCATGGTCGTCCACCTCGGCATGATCGCCTGCATGCCGCTGCTGCCGCCGAACCTGCGCGGAACGACCTTCCGCACCCTAACGCTCCCCATCCTTATCCTCTACCCGGTCGCCACCGCCCTGCTCGGCCACCTCCTCGCCAGCCGGCAGCGCCGCCAGCGCATCGAAGCCGAACTGCACCGGAGCGAGGGGCTGCATCGCTCCATCCTGCAGACCGCCATGGACGGGATCTGGCGGGTCGACCGCCAGGGGCGGCTGATCGAGGTCAATGACGCCTATTGCCGGATGAGCGGCTACCGCAAGGAGGAGTTGCTGACCCTGACGGTTCCCGACCTCGATGCGAACCAGAACGCCACCGAGGTCGCCGCCCATATCGATCAGGCGATGACGGAGGAGAAAATACGCTTCGAGTCCCGCCACCGCCGCAAGGACGGCACCCTCTTCGATGTCGAAGTCAGCGTCCAGTCCCTGGCCTTCGCCGGCGGCCAGTGCGTCGCCTTTCTCCGTGACATCACCGCGCGCAAGCAGGCGGAAGAGGAGCTCCGGCTGAGCCGGCAGCAGTATCGCGACCTGGTCGAAGGGACGCCCGATCTCATTACCCGGGTCGACACCGCGGGGCGCTTCATCTTCGTCAACCATGCCGCCGAAAGCATTTTCGGGCCCGCCCCGGCCGAGTGCCTCGGCCGGAGCTCCTTCGAATTCATTCATCCCGCCGACCGGGCGGCAACCGAAGCGGCCTTTGCGGCCTGGCTCGGCAGCGGCGAAGATCTCTTCATCTGTGAGAACCGGCAGGTCGGCCGGGACGGCCGCGAACACCACATGACCTGGTCTATCCGGGCCGAGCGCGGCCGGCGGGGGAAGATCACCGGGTTTGCCGGCACCGGCCGCGACATCACGGCGATGAAGCATGCCGAGACGGAGCGCAGCCGGCTCGAAAACCAGCTGCAGCAGGCGCAGCGCCGCGAGAGCCTCGGCGTCCTGGCCGGTGGGATCGCCCACGATTTCAACAACATCCTGATGGCCATTCTCGGCAATGCCGATCTCGCCCTGACGCGCCTCTCCCCCGAATCCCCAGCCCTCGACAACTTGCGACAGATCGAAACCGCCGCCCGCCGCGCCGCCGACCTCGCCGGGCAGATGCTCGCCTACTCGGGCCGGGGCCGGTTTGTCATCGAACCGATTGGCCTGAACCGGTTGATCGAAGAGATGACCCATATCCTCCGGGTCAGCATCTCCAAAAAGGCCGTCCTGCGCTTTGTCGGCAGCCCGGAGCTCCCCAGCGTCGAGGGGGACGCCACCCAGCTGCGCCAGATCGTCATGAACCTGGTGATCAACGCCTCGGAGGCGATCGGCGATCGCAGCGGGGTGATCTCCGTCTCCACCGGGCTGCAAACCTGCGACCACGCCTACCTGCGCGGTGCAACCCTGGGGGAGGAGCTCCCCGCGGGGGACTACGCCTGCATCGAGGTGGCCGACACCGGCTGCGGGATGGACGCCCATACCCTGGCGCACCTCTTCGAGCCCTTCTTCAGTACCAAGTTCACCGGGCGCGGCCTCGGCATGGCGGCGACCCTGGGGATCGTGCGCGGCCACAAGGGGGCGATCCAGGTTTACAGCGAGGTCGGCAAGGGGACGACCTTCAAGGTGCTGCTGCCGGCCACCTCCCGGGCGGCGGCGCCCGCAGCCAGCCCGGAAGACCAGGCGCCCTGGCACGGTGAAGGGACAATCCTGCTCGTCGATGACGAGGAGGTGATCCGGACCGTCGGCCGGGAGATGCTGGAAGAGCTCGGCTACCAGGTGCTGGTTGCCGAGGACGGCCGTGAAGCCCTGACCCTGTTCCGGGAACGGCAGAGGGAGATCCAATGCGTCCTGATGGATCTGACCATGCCCCACATGGACGGCGAACAGGCCTTTCGCGAGCTGCGCCAGATCGATCCCGGCGTGCGAGTCATCATCACCAGCGGCTACAGCGAACAGGAGGTCAGCCAGAAATTTCTCGGCAAGGGGCTGGCGGGCTTTCTGCAGAAACCGTTTCGGATTTCCACCCTGCGCGATACGCTGCGCAGGCTTGAAACGCCGGTCTCTCACGACCAGACTGCCGGCGCGGCGCGGGACGAGTAGCCCGCAGCTGATCGCCAACTCTTCCATGAACCTTCCCGGAGAGACCCATGCTCGGGTTCGTCCTGGTTTTTCTCACCATCTACACCGGCATGCACCTGCTCGTCTTCTGGGGGATCCACCCGCTGCTCGCCGGCCACCCGCTGCTGCCGACCCTCAACTGGATCTGGATGGGGCTGATGATCCTGGCGCCGCTGCTGGTGCGGCTCCTCGAACGGGGCGGGCAGGAGCTGGCGGCGCGGGGGCTGGCCTGGGTCGGCTACAGCTGGATGGGCTTTCTTTTCATTGCCTTCAGCCTCTGCGTACTGCTCGCCGGCTGGGAGCTCTTCTGCTGGCTGCTCGGCCGGGCCTGGCCGCTGGTGGCGCAACTCTCCCTCCACGGCGGCCTGAGTGCCGGGCTGATCGTCGCTACCACCCTGGCGGCCGGCCTCTATGGCCTCTACGAGGCGGCCCATCTGCGGGTCGAGCGGGTCACCCTGACCAGCGCCAAACTGCCGGCGGGAAGCCAAGGGATTCGCATCGTCCAGCTCTCGGATCTGCACCTCGGGCTGATTCACCGCGAAGAGACCCTGGCGCCGATCATCGCCCAATTACAGCAGCTGCGGCCCGATCTGCTGGTTGCCAGCGGCGATGTCGTCGACGCCCAGATCAATCACCTCGAGGAGTTGACTGCGCTCTGGCAGCAGGTGAATCCGCCGCTGGGGAAGTTCGCCGTCACCGGCAACCACGAGGTCTATGCCGGAATGGAACAGGCCCTCGAATTCCTCGCCGCCAGCGGCTTCCAGGTGTTGCGTAACACTACGGCAGCGGTGACCGAATACCTGACCTTGGTCGGAGTCGATGACCCGGCGGCCGGCCCGCCCGCGGCGGAAGCCTCCCTGCTGGCGCAGCTGCCGGGCACCCGCTTCATTATTCTGCTCAAGCACCGCCCCGCCCTCGACCCGGCGGCGCGGGGGCGCTTCGACCTGCAGCTCTCCGGCCACGCCCACCGCGGCCAGATCTTTCCCTTCAACTACCTCACCGGCCTCGAGTATCCGCTGCAGGACGGCCTCTATCCACTGGCGGAAGGCGGGCACCTCTACACCAGCCGCGGCACCGGCACCTGGGGGCCGCCGATGCGCATCCTCTCGCCTCCCGAGCTGACGGTTTTCGATATCGTACCGGAGCCAACCGGAACAACCGATCCGGCAAAGTGATAAACTGACAGCGGGAGATACATTACCCGACTCCCCACGTCCCGGATCCTTGGCCCACCGCCAGGGGATGGGACGAAACCCGAGGAGGACCCGATGAAAACCCGGACAACTTTTCTTATCGCCACGATCGTCTTTCTGTTTGCAACGCTTTCGACCGCCGCCGCCGACCCCGCCGATTATGCGAGCACCATCGCGCTCTTCAAGGAATCGCCCGTCGTCCAGCCCTTCTTCGAGAATAGTTACGGTTACGCCGTCTTCCCCATCGTCGGCAAGGGCGGCCTCGGCCTGGGTGGTTCCTTCGGCAAGGGGCAGGTCTACCGCCATGGCAAGCTCACCGGTAAGAGCAACATGGTGAAAGTGAGTATCGGCTGGCAGGCCGGCGGCCAGGCGCTGAGCGAAATCATCTTCTTCCAGGACAAGCGCGCCTACGACGAGTTCACCGGCGGCTCCTTCGAGTTCGACGCCACCGCCTCCGCCGTGGCGATCACCGCCGGCGCCCAGGCCAAGGCGGGGAGCAGCGGCTCCTCGGCCGGGGTCAGCGCCGGGCCGAACAGCGACCAGCAGCTTGGCGGCCGCTACGTCAAGGGGATGGCAGTCTTCACCCACACCCTCGGCGGCCTGATGTACGAAGCAAGCATCGGCGGCCAGGGCTTCTCCTTCGAGCCAGTCCATTAGACACCGGCGATGGGCAGCCACTTCCCGGGGTTCTCGCCCCGGGCCTTCGCCTACTTCGCCGATCTGGCGGCAAACAACAACAAGGCCTGGTTCGAGGCGCACCGCGCCGACTACCAGGCCCTCCTCCTGGAACCGCTCCAGGAGCTGGTCGCCGCTTTACCGGTTGTTGTGGGGAATGGGGTGAAAATCGACAGTCCAACCGACGTGCGGTTAAAAGGCGCGGAGGCTTTGACTTGTTTTCGAGCTTAGGCTAAATTGTCGAAACCTTTTATTGAATGTACTCCATTGAGAGGACCGGGCAACCGGATCGATTACTGCCTGCTTCAGTAAACTCGAAACCGTCATTGACCGACTGGGTCGGCTGGGCGGTTTAATGTTGTTTTGATAAAGAAAGCTCTGGGACCCCATGACCGACAGCCAAAAAAAACAACTCGAACAGCAACTCTGGAATGTCGCCAATCAACTGCGCGGCAAGATGCACGCCGACGAATTCCGCGACTACTGCCTGGGATTCATCTTCTTCAAGTACCTCTCCGAGCTGATGCACCACCACGCCAACCGGATTCTGCGCGAGGACGGCGTCGATTATCTGGAGATCGACGAGACTTCCGAGGCCGGCCGGGAAATGCTAGCTGCCGTCCAGGAAGATGCCGTCGAGGAGTTGGGGTACTTCATCAAACCGAGTCAGCTGTTCGAATCTCTCGCCAAGCGCGGGGAGGACCCCGACCAATTCATTCTGGACCATCTGACCAGCGTGCTACGCAGCATCGAACGCTCCACCATGGGTACGGAGAGCGAGGACGATTTCGAGCGCCTGTTCGAGGACCTCGACCTCACCTCCAGCAAGCTGGGGCGCACCGAAACCGCGAAAAACACCCTGATCGCCAAGGTCCTCACCCACCTGAACAAGATCGACTTCCACCTCGATGACGCCGACGGCGATGTCCTCGGCGACGCCTACGAATACCTGATCGGCCAGTTCGCCAGCGGTGCAGGGAAGAAGGCGGGCGAGTTCTACACTCCGGCCGCCGTCTCCTCCATCCTGGCCAAGATCGTCACCACTGGCAAGGACCGGCTCAAGTCGGTGTACGATCCGACCTGCGGCTCGGGCTCGCTGCTGTTGCGGGTGGCGCGGGAGGTGGAATCGGTCGGCGACTATTACGGGCAGGAGATGAACCGCACCACCTATAACCTGTGCCGCATGAACATGATCCTGCACGGTGTCCACTACCGCAATTTCGATATCAAACAGGAAGATACCCTGGAGCATCCCCAGCACCAGGATAGGCGCTTCGACGCCGTGGTTGCCAATCCTCCCTTCTCAGCAAAGTGGAGCGCCAATCCCCTGCACCTCAGCGACGACCGCTTCAGCCAGTACGGCCGCCTCGCCCCGGCCTCCAAGGCCGATTTCGCCTTCGTCCAGCACATGCTCTACCAGCTCGACGACGGCGGCACCATGGCGGTGATCCTCCCCCACGGCGTACTGTTCCGCGGCGCGGCAGAAGGACACATTCGCAAATACCTGATCAAGGAGCGCAACTGGCTCGACGCCGTCATCGGCCTGCCGGCCAACATCTTCTACGGCACCGGCATCCCGACCTGCATCCTGGTCTTCAAGAAGTGCCGGGAGCATCCCAAGGATATCCTCTTCGTCGACGCCAGCACCTGCTTCGAAAAGGGGAAGAACCAGAACGTTTTGCGACCGCAGGACATCGACAAAATCGTCTCCACCTGGCGCAACCGCCGGGTGGAAGAGAAGTTCAGCCACCGCGCCACCCTGGAGGAGATCGCCGAGAACGACTACAACCTCAACATCCCCCGCTACGTGGACACCTTCGAGGAGGAAGAGCCGGTCGATCTGGCGGCGGTGGCGGCGGAGCTGAAGAGCGTGGAAGCGCAGATGGGCGATCTGGACGAGGCGATTCGCGGCTTTTGCGCGGAGTTGGGGATCGAGGCGCCGGTGTGACTTTTCGCACCCCCCTTTGCGAAAGGGGGGCCGGGGGAAGGTTTTGCTCCCCCCTTTATGAAAGGGGGGCCGGGGGGGATTTCCTCTCAGCCGCTAAAGACAAATCCCCCTAAATCCCCCTTTCTCAAAGGGGGACTTGACTGTGGTGGTGAGATGGGTGTGGTGAAGACGAAAAATGTGCCGGTGTTGCGATTCTCGGAGTTCTCCGATCCGTGGATGATGGACAGGATTGACAATTTTGTGAAGCGGGTCAGTAACCCAGTTACCGTTGAACCGAACACCTTCTATCGGGAAATCGGCGTTCGCTCCCATGGTAAGGGAATTTTTCATAAGGAACCGGTCACCGGGAAAAGCCTGGGCAACAAGCGGGTTTTCTGGGTCCACCCCAAAGCGTTTGTCGTCAACATCGTGTTCGGTTGGGAACAGGCGGTTGCGCTGACCACTGCTACCGAAGAGGGGTTCATTGCTTCTCACCGCTTTCCGATGTTTGTTCCGATTGGAAAAAAATCCGACTTGGATTTTCTGTTGTTATTCTTCCTTCGAAAGCGAGGCAAGTATCTGCTTGAGTTGGCTTCACCTGGAGGAGCGGGACGCAATAAGACGCTAGGTCAGAGCGAATTCGCACAGCTTGAAGTGACGCTACCGGCACTGGCAGAGCAGAAGAAGATTGCCGCGTTTCTTGCCGTCGTGGAAAAGAAGCTTGATGCACTGCGCCGTCAGGGCGAGCAATTGCATGCCTACAAACGCGGTGTGATGCAGAAAATCTTCTCGCAGGAACTCCGATTTAATGCGGATGATGGGTCGGGGTTCCCGGATTGGGAGGAGCATGAGTTTGAGCAAATAGTATTTCGGGTGGCCGACAAAATTGACATAAACAAATCGGATGTTCTACTTCCGTGCATTGAGTTGGACAGCCTGGAGTCAGGGACTGGCAGGCTTTTGACATCCTATGATTGCTCTACCCAGGTGAGTATTAAAGGAAAATTCAAGGCTGGAGATGTCCTTTTTGGAAAGCTGAGACCATATTTGAGGAAATATCATCAACCCTCATTTCAAGGCGCTTGCTCTTCTGAAATATGGGTCTTGAGAGGAACCGGCATTACGCAAAAATTTCTTTATTACCTTGTTCAAACAAATCGATTTGATGGCGGTGTAAATCAGTTTGTGTAAATGGCTTGGGTTTTTGTCGTCAGTAAACCGGCAACCTGCCTTCGAACAAGATAGAGAACTGGTTGAGGGCGGCCTTCCAGTCCCGAATCGGCAGGGTCCATTTCTTGGCGATATTGTTCAGCGCCAGGTAGAGCAGTTTGAACATGGCTGCGTCGTTGGGGAATGAGCCCCGGTTCTTGGTGACCTTGCGCAGCGACATGTTCAGCGATTCGATCGCATTGGTGGTGTAGATCACCTTGCGAATCTCCGCCGGGTAGGCGAAAAAAGGGGTGATTCTCTCCCAGTTGCGCCGCCAGGACTGGCCGATGGAGGGGTGGGTTTTATCCCACTTCGCTTCGAACTCCGTCAGGTTCATTTCGGCCTGCTCGGCCGTCGCGGCCTGGTAAATGGACTTCAGATCGGCCGCCACTTCCTTGCGCTGTTTCCAGGAGACGTAGCGGAGAGAATGGCGCACCATGTGAACGAGGCAGAGCTGGACCTGGGTGCGAGGAAAGACTGCTTCGATGGCCTCGGGGAAACCTTTGAGCCCGTCCACGCAGGCGATGAAGATGTCTTCGACACCCCGGTTTTTCAACTCGGTCACCACCTGTAGCCAGAACTTGGCGCCCTCGTTCTCGGCCACCCACATGCCCAGGACCTCCTTGATGCCGTCCAGGGTGACGCCCAGGGCCAGGTAGACCGCTTTATTGCTGACGTGGCCGTTGTCTCGCACCTTGACCCGGACCGCGTCCATATAGACGATGGGATAGAGGGCGTCGAGCGGTCGGTTCTGCCAGATCTTGACCTCGTCCGCGACGGCATCGGTCACGCTGGAAATGAGGGCGGGAGAGACCTCGACGCCATAAATCTCTTCCAGATGCCCCTGGATCTCCCGGGTCGTCATCCCCCGGGCGTAGAGGGAGATGATCTTGCCGTCGAAGCCGGCGAAGCGGGTCTGGCCCTTGGGAATGATGAGCGGCTCGAAGCTGCTGTCCCGGTCACGCGGAACCTCGATCGGCAGTTTGCCGAATTCGCCCTTGATGGTTTTGGCCGACTTGCCATTGCGGGCATTGCCGCCTTTCGTGGCCACGGGAGCATGCTTCTCGTGCCCCAGGTGTTGGGTCAATTCCGCTTCCAAAGCTCGTTCCAGAAGGGCCTTGGTGAGCTGTTTAAGCAAGCCGGTTTCGCCGATCAGGTCTTCGGGCTTCTTGTAGTCGGCAAGCAGACGGTCCAGCAGATCTTTTTCGATGGCCATGGGGGCTCCTTAGAGGGTGGGGTCCCGGTGTACCCCTGAATGGCCATTTACACAATCTTTTTTACACCCTCGATTTGATTGGGCCTGCAATAAATCTTCTGGCTCGAAGATGCCCCGCGCGGATTGGGATTTTATAGGAAGGACTCCGTTTGTCGTTCCGAAATCCGAGATCGAGCAACAAAAAATCGCCTACTTCCTCTCCGCCATCGACGCCAAAATCGACGCCGTTTCCACGCAGATCGAAAAGATGGAAACCTTCAAAAAAGGCATCCTGCAACAGATGTTCGTATAGAGGTGAAGGCGGGAAGCAAATCCCCCCCCAGCCCCCCTTCCTTAAAGGGGGGAATTCAGGCCGGAGTGCCGAGACGGAGCATGGTTTAAAAGTCCCCCTTTATGAAAGGGGGATTTAGGGGGATTTGCCCTTGCGCAACTACAGCCGAAACCTGAAACCGCCGTCCCGCCAGTTGCGCAAAACCATGACCGACGCGGAACAGCTGCTCTGGTCCCATCTGCGCCGGAAGCAGTTGCACGGGGTCCAGTTCTATCGGCAGAAACCGCTCGGCCCGTACATTGTCGATTTTTTCGCCCCAGCCGCCGGGTTGGTCGTCGAGGTCGACGGCAGCCAGCACCTGGAACCCGGCCATCTCCAACGCGACCGGCAGCGCGATCGTTGCCTTGCTGAAGAGGGATTGCTGGTGCTGCGCTTCGACAACCGGGAAGTGCTGCTGGAAACCGATGCCGTCCTGGAGCGGATCGGCGAGGAGATCTTGCGCAAGAGGAAATCCCCCCCAGCCCCCCTTTCATAAAGGGGGGAGTAAAGGCGGCAATTTTCGAATGTGAGAGGTTCTCCAAGTCCCCCTTTAAGAAAGGGGGACTTAGGGGGATTTGATTCAGGAGATTTGCCTTTAGGAGAGTCGACCATGACCGAAGACATCCGCTGGATGCAGCGCTTCGACAACTTCCAACGCTCCATGAAACAGCTGGACAAGGCCATGGCCCTGATGGCGGAACGGGACCTGTCGGAACTGGAGCGCCAGGGGGTAATCCAGGCCTTCGAGTACAATTACGAATTGGCCTGGAACGTCCTGAAGGATTTTTACGAATACCAGGGGGAGCTGGGAATTCATGGAAGCCGCGACGCCATCCGGGTGGCCTTCAATCGCGGGCTGATCGCCGACGGCAAGGTCTGGATGGACATGATCAAGAGCCGGGCGCTTACCGTGCATACCTACAATGAGGACGTTACGGAAGCAATCCTGGAAGACATCGTCAACCGCTACTACCCCGCTTTCGTCGCCCTGCGCGAGAGCTTGCGCCGTTACCAGGAAGAACATGGCTGAGCAATTCGGTCTGCCCGCGGAGGTCATCGAAAAAATCCGCGCTGCCCTTGCGCGGTTCGAACCGATCCGGCTGGCCACCCTTTACGGTTCGCGCGCCAAGGGGACTTACAAACCCGGCTCGGACATCGACCTGACCCTGACCACGACCGGGGAGTTGGAAAATTCCTTCCTGAACCGGGTCGCCATCGCCCTGGACGATCTCGACCTGCCCTACTCCTTCGACATCTCCCTTCTCGCCCAGATCGACAACCCCAATTTGCTCGACCATATTCGGCGCGTCGGCACCGAGTTCTTCAACGCGGAAAGCTACGCCGCCGAACTGCGGCGCCGCGACGAGGCGAGGCGCTACGCCGAGCAGGCCTACCAGTCCGAAGCCCAGTTAGAGCAGAGCCTGATCCGCCGTCTGGGCGGGCTTGGCTATGACTTTGTCTCAATCGGTAATTCCGCAGAGCTACGCGCCAACCTGAAACGACAGCTGGAAAAGCATAACGAGGTGTTGTTGACCGATGCCGAGTTCGCCAAGGTTCTCAACCATCTGGACAAGGGAAACGTCTTCGAGCGGGCAAAGATCCTGCGCGATCGCATGCAGCTCACCCGAGACGACGGTTCATCCCTCTATCTGCAGTTCCTCAATACCGAGCACTGGTGCCAAAACCAATACCAGGTGACCAACCAGATCACCCTGGCGGGGAGCTACAAAAACCGCTACGACGTGACGCTATTAATCAACGGCCTGCCGCTGGTGCAGATTGAGCTCAAGCGCCGCGGCATGGAGCTGAAGGAGGCCTTCAACCAGGTCAACCGCTATCACCGCCATTCCTTTTGGGCGGAGAACGGACTGTTCCAGTACGTGCAGTTGTTCGTCATCTCCAACGGGGTGAACACCAAGTATTACGCCAACAACCGCAACCAGGACTTCAAGCAGACCTTCTACTGGGCGGATAAGGACAATAACCCGATCACCCAGTTGGACGCCTTTGCCGACCGGTTCCTGGAGAAGTGCGCACTCTCCAAGGTGATTTGCAAGTACATCGTTCTGCATGAGTCGGACAAGGTGCTGATGGTGCTGCGCCCCTACCAGTACCACGCCGTGGAGGCGATCGTCGAGCGGGTCAAGCACGGCCGCAAGAACGGCTACATCTGGCATACCACCGGCTCGGGCAAGACCCTCACCAGTTTCAAGGCCGCGCAAGTGTTGACCGCCCTGCCCAAGGTGCAAAAAGTTATCTTCGTCGTCGACCGCGCCGACCTCGATTACCAGACCACCCGCGAGTTCAACTACTTTCGCGAAGGAAGCGTCGACGCCACCAGCAATACCCGCGCCTTGGTAAAGCAGCTCGAAGGCGACAACAAACTGATTGTCACCACCATCCAGAAGCTGAACAACGCCATCTCCCGCAAGCGCTTCCTGCCGCGAATCGAAGCCCTGCGCAATGAGCGTATCGTCTTCATCTTCGACGAATGCCACCGCTCCCAGTTCGGCCAGACCCACAAGAACATCACCGGGTATTTCGGCAAAGCCCAGTTGTTCGGCTTTACCGGTACGCCGATCTTCGCCGAGAATGCCGTCGGCAATCAGCACGGCAAACGGACCACCAAGGATCTTTTCGAAGAGTGCCTGCACCGGTATGTCATCACCAACGCCATCAGCGACGAAAACGTGCTGCGCTTCTCGGTCGAGTATTGGGGCAAGTTGAAGCGCAAGGACGGCACGCTGGTGGATGAGCAGGTTTCGTCGATCGATACCAAGGCGTTTTTTGAAGCTCCGCAGCGGATCGAAAAGGTGGTCGACTGGGTCATCGCCAATCACAATCGCAAGACCCACAACCGAAATTTTTCGGCCATCCTCTGCGTCAGCAGCGTCGATGCCCTGATCGCCTATTATGAAACCTTCAAACGCAAGCGGGAGAAGAAGGAGCACGACTTGCGGGTGGTGACGGTTTTCACCTATGCCGCCAACGAGGACGATGTCGACGCCGATGGCCTTATCGGTGACCCCAACCTCGACCTCGGCACTGATACCCCGGTCAACAAACACAGTCGCGACAAATTGGAAGAGTTCATTGGCGACTACAACCGTCAATACCAGACCAGTTTTTCCGCCAAGGACAGTAAGAGTTTTTACAACTACTACAAGGATGTCGCCCGGCGCTTGAAGGAACGTGACAAGAAAAGTTTCCTGGAAAAAGATCGGGTCGACATCCTGTTAGTGGTGAACATGTATCTGACCGGTTTCGACGTGAAGAAGCTTAACACCCTCTACGTCGACAAAAACCTCAGGTACCATGGGTTGATTCAGGCCTATTCGCGCACCAATCGGACATTGGGAGAGTTGAAGTCCCAGGGGAACATCGTCTGCTTCCGCAACCTGAAGAAGAATACCGACGAAGCTATTGCCCTCTTCTCCAACCCGGAGGCGAAGGAGATCATTTTTATTGAGCCCTATGAGCGGCATGTCGAGCTGTTCAACGAGGGGGTGATCAAACTGATGGTGCTGGCGTCAACGCCGGACGCGGTCTCAGAACTGATCAGTGAAAAGGATCAGTTGGCCTTTGTCCGGGCCTTTCGGCAGTTGATGCGCCTGCTCAATATCCTGAAGTCTTTTACCGAGTTCAACTTTGCCGACCTCGACATGGATGCCCAGACGTTCGAGGATTACAAGAGCAAATATCTGGACATCTACGACCGGATGCGCAGCCTCAAGGAGGAGGCGGGGGCTTCCATCATTGAGGAGGTTGACTTCGAGCTGGAGCTGATCCAGCGCGACGAGATCAACGTGGCTTATATCCTCGAACTTCTCGCGGCAATCCAGCAGCAGGAGCGCAGCGCGAACGCCAGGGAACGCAAAAAGGCGCAGCAGCAGCGCGAGGCGGTTTTCGACCTACTGAAAAAGGAGACCCAGCTGCGCAGCAAGCGCGAGTTGATCGAGAAATTCATCAATGACTACATGCCCGACATTTCCGAGGAACAGAATCTCAAGGAGGTGTTCAACGCGTTCTGGGCGGAAGAAAAGAAGGTGGCGATTAACCACCTGTGTGCAACGGAAGGCATGGCCCCTACAGCCGTTTATCAGATGCTTGATAGCTATCAGTTCACTGGAAAAGAGCCTTTGCGCGAAACGGTCTTTGCCTCGCTGGATAACAAACCGAAGCTGCTGGAACGTAAACCGATTTTTGAGCGAATTGTAGAAAAACTTCTGTCCATTGTTAGAACCTTCGAGGACAATGTGGGAGATTTATAGGTCACGCCGCAACGAAACTGCCTGTGGTGAAACCGCGGGCAATCGGATCAGGTCTGCAAACATGGAAATGGTTGAAATCGCAAGATTGCAGGTCTGACTCAAAAACTGCAACATGCAAAGCCTGATCCCGGTGGTTTTCCCAGCCGAGCAGAAGCCGCAGATTGCCCAGAGTTATCGGCGCAAATCCGTGCACTCTGCGGACAGCTCGTCCTTATCCGTTCACCGCATCGAATGCAGCCCGATCATGTTCCCTTCGCTGTCGCGCACCAGGGCGATGAAACCGTACTCGCCGATCGACATCTTGCCCTGCTCGACCTTGCCGCCGGCCTTTTCGACCCGCCCCGCTTCCACGGCGCAGTCCTCGCAGCCGAAGTAGACCAGAGTGCTGTTGCCGCCGCACGGGCCGCCCACCATCTTCACCAGGGTACCGGCGGCGCCGTAGCCCCCCTCCGCCATGGGGAAAGCCAGGAATTCGAGCCCCGGGGTGGGGGAGGCGAGCGGCTTCAGTTCGGTCGCCAGCACCGTTTCGTAGAATTCCCTGGCACGCGGTAGATCCTCGACGTAGATTTCGAAACAACGAACTGGATTGGTATTCATGGACGTATTCCTTTCGTAATGGCGCCGTCTTGCTGGCCAGCCGCGGGTGTCGCCGCTGCCGGCGCGTAGCAGAGCGACGGGTTGCGCACGGCTTTTCTCCTTGTTCAGTCGATCGCAAACGTTCCGGTCTGGAGCGCCCCCGCCGGCCGGTAAACCCCGAGGAGCACCCCCGTACTGCTGGTGACGGTGCGCACCAGTTGCAGACTGCGTGGCACCGTACCGCCGCCGAAGAGCCGCTTGCCGCGGCCGAGCAGTACCGGAAAGGTCAGAATCCGGTATTCGTCGACGAGATCGTGCGCGATCAGGGTCTGCAGCAGCCCGGCGCTGCCGTGCACCTGGATTTCACCCACACAGCGACGCTTGAGTTCGGCGACACCTGAAACCACCTCCGGCAGATGCCGGCTGTTGTTCCAGGCGAAGGTGCTGCGGGTGCGTGAGGCGACATGCTTCGGCCGATGGTTGAGTTGGAAGGCGATCGGATCGTTCGGATCGGGGAAGCGGGGCCAGTAGCCGGCGAAGATGTCGTAGGTGGTGCGGCCGAGCAAAAAGGCCTCGGCGCGCGAGATGTTTTCGACGACCCAGTTCCCCATGACCGCGTCGGCCAGGGGGAAGACCCAGCCGCCGTGAGTAAAATCGCCGCTGGTGTCCTCCTCGGACCCGCCGGGGGCCTGCATGACGCCGTCGAGAGATACGAAGGTGGTTACGGTCAGTTCTGCCATGGTGTGCTCCTGCCTTGCTTGAGGAGGGATATCCGGCAAACGCCGCTTCGAGCGCAGTGATGTCCTATCTCTTCATCTGGAGCAAGGCCTGTGTCGCGTCCAGGCGTTCCAGATTTCGTCCGGAGAGACGATGTTTTTGACCGTGACATGGTTTGGCTCCTTACACCAAGCCAGGGCCTGAGTTCTCAGCGCGTAGGCTCCATGGGATTCTCCCGGGCGTTCTGTTGCCCGAGCTGTTGGGCGAGACCGATGAGAATTCCCTCGGGACCCCGGATGTAGCAGAGCCGGTAGATGTTTTCGTAATCGACAACTTCATCGACCAACGTCGCACCGAGCTTGCCAAGCCGGGCGAGGGTGTCGTCGAGGTCCTCGACGGTGAACATGACGCGCTGGTACCCCAGCGAGTTCACGGGAGCGGTGCGATGGTCGGACGCGATGGCGGGGGCGTCAAAGCGCGAAAGCTCGATGCGGCTGTTGCCATCAGGGGTACGCATCATGGCGATCTCGACACGCTGGCCGTGTACTCCGGTGACGCGACCGGCCCATTCACCATCGATGGGCATGCGGCCTTCAAGGGCAAGGCCGAGTTCCGTGAAAAACTGAATTGCGGTATCAATGTCTTTCACCACGATGCCAACGTTGTCCATGCGCATGACTTTCATGGTGTCTCCTCGGTGTCTAACGGACGTCGGGGCGGCCTCCATTGGAGGGGGGGCCGGCATTGATGCGCAACCGGCGGTGAGGAGTCCCAACAGAAGTGCATATACGTTCTTCCTGTGAGCTCCTGATTCCCGGCGTCTCATGCTGCTAAAGAAAAACCCTTTCATATTTTTCCTGCCTGAAAAATTGGTTTCCAAATTTGATCTTAATTCGGCTTCCTCGGTTTGCTTATCCAGGGTTTCCTTTCCCTCCAGCCGGGCATTCATCCGGCATAGGCGGCTTCGAGCACGGCAATGTCGAACTTCTTCATCCTGAGGAAGGCCTGCGTCACCCGGGCGCGCTGTTCCGGGGTGCCACCCATCAGTTCGCCCATCTTCGCCGGGACGATCTGCCAGGAAACACCGAACTTGTCCTTGAGCCAGCCGCACTGTTCGGCCTGCGGCACCGCCGAGAGTTTGCCCCAGAAATAGTCGATCTCCGCCTGGGTGTCGCAGTGGACCATCAGCGACACCGCCTCGTTGAAGACAAAGTTGTGGTCGCGGGCCGAATCCATCACCGCGAACCACTGACCCTGCAGCATGAAATCGGCGAACATCAGCGTCCCTTCCCGGTCCGGTTCCATGCCGGGGCCGTAGCGGGCCACCAGCCCTTCGCGCGTCTGCTTGAAGACTTCGGTGTAAAAATTCAGCGCCGCCTCGGCCCGGCCGCACACCGCGCCGGTGAAGAGGAGCGCGGGGATGATTGCCGGCCGCGGCTCCCCGGCGGGGTTGCTGAGGATCAGCTGCCAGGAGACGCCGTATTTGTCCTCGACCCAGCCGTAGCGTTCGCTGAAGGGGTAGCGGTCGAGCGGCATCAAGGCCCTGCCGCCGCTGATCAGCTTGACCCATAACGCCTCCAGCGCCTCCCCGGCGTCGGGACGCTGCGCCGGGTCGAAATTGACGATGAAGGAGAGCGCCGGGTTGATCTGAAAAAAGGTGCCGGCGCTGATCGACATGAATTCGTAACCGAGCAGCCGGAACTGGACGACATCCACCTCGCCCGAGGGGGTGTCGGTGAGGGTCGTGACGTTGGTTACTTCCGAGTCGCCGCCGAAGGCAGCAACGTGGAAGGCGGCCGCCTCCCTGGCTTGTTTGTTGAACCAGAAATGGGGAACGATCTGTTGCCCGGTCATGCTGTCCTCTCCTTTCCGCGGCCATCCGCCGCATGAGCCCTTCCTGCTTCAATCTTGTTGTATATGCAACGACGCGCCCAAAAACATCACCCGTCATTCCGGGTTTGACGCAGGCTCTGGTGCAGCCCCTCGATCGCGCCGACCCCCGCCTCCCCCAGCAGCCGTTCGGCATCGGCCTGAGCCTGTTCCCAGGCAGGATGGAGGGACGAGAAGAGCGCGCGCCCGGCAGCCGTCACCCGGACCCCTCCCGCGGTGGTCTCGATCCAGCCGTTTTTCCGCATCCGTTCCAGATTGCGGCTGACCGTCGACTTCTCCATCGCCAGTTCGCGGCCGATGGCGCCGGGACCGACCTCGCCGGCCAGCGTCAGCATGGCGAGGATGGTGGTCTGGTTGACGGTGACGCCGAAGGGCTTAAGGACCGCATCGTAGACGCCGGTGACGACCCGGTTCAGCAGCCGCACGCGAAAGGCGATGCATTCGTCGGCGAGACGCCGGGCCAGTTGCTGGGGGGTGAGGGATTTCATCGGGGCTCCTGTTGTATATGCAACTCCATTAAAGTCCCGGACGGCGGCCGCTGTCAAGTGCCCGCCCGGGAAGTTTCCATTGCCGCCAGCGCCACGCGCACGGCATCCCGCTCGGCCTGCTGCTTGACCTGCAGGTCGACCGCCTCGGTCACCAGCCGCTCGGCCAGCACCGCGCAGACGCAGCCGGCCGCGAAGCCGTAGACCAAGCCCATCTTGAACAGGGTGCCGGCCTCCATCTCGTAATTGAGGATGCGCAGCTGGCGGTATTCCTCGGTGACGCCGCGCAGCTGGCGCAACAGGACGGGGTTGGCCGAATCGCTGCGCTCCTGTCCCTCGTAGAAGGTGTCGACGCTGGCGGTCACGCCGAGGTGGGCGCGAATGCCGAGCCGCTGCGCCGCCCCGGCCAGCGCCACGGTCAAAAACGGATCGGCCGCCGCCGGGTATTCGGCCGGGGCGATGTCCGCCGCGGCCCCCTGGCGGCAGAGCGCGGCGCTGGAGATCACCAGGTCGCCGGCGTGCACCGGCGGCGCGATGCCGCCGCTGGTACCGACGCGGATGACGGTGCGCACGCCGACCGCGACCAGTTCGTTGACCACGATCGACAGCGACGGCGCCCCCATGCCGCTGGTGGCGGCGATGAAGGGAGTTCCGTCCCGGTTGCGGCAGAGGTAGCTGTGCAACCCCCGGTTTTCCGACAGGGTCGCCAGGCAGGTCACCCCCTCCGACTCCCGGGCGATGGGTATCCCCGAGGGGTCAAGTCTTTCCGTGCCACAAATATTGCAAAGCAAGACTTGACCCCCTCGGCTCTTGCTTCGGCTCCACCAAAGCTGGTCCGCTTTAACTATCCCCCCACGCCCACCAACTCCTTAGCAATCCGCCCCAAAGTTTCCACCGCCCCTTCCGCCTTTTCCGAATAGAAAGCCGCATTGAGCCGCAGACAGTTGCCGAACCGACCCGTCGCCGAGAAGAGCGGACCCGGCGCGATGCTGATCCGCTCGCGCTTGGCGCGTTCGTAGAGGCGCCGCGAGTCGATGCCGGCGGGCATCTCGACCCAGAGGACGAAGCCCCCCTGCGGACGGGTGACGCGGGTTCCTTCCGGGAAGTGGCGACCGATGGCGTCGGCCATCTGCGCCACCTGGCGGGCGTAGACGCGGCGGATGCTGCGCAGGTGGCGGTCGTAGCCGCCGTTGGCGAGGAAGGCGGCGATGGCGAGCTGCGGCGGGGTGGCGGTGGCGACGTTGGTGATCATCTTGGCCCGCTCGATCTGCTCCTGGTACCGCCCGGAGGCGATCCAGCCGACCCGGTAGCCGGGGGCCAGGGTCTTGGAGAAGGAGGAGCAGAGCAGGACGTTGCTGCTCTTGTCCCAGGCCTTGGCGACGGACGGACGCTGGTCGGAGAAGGAGAGATCGCCGTAGATGTCGTCCTCAATCAGCGGCACGCCGTGTCGCTCGAGCAGTGCCACCAGCCGCTCCTTGTCGTCGTCGCCGAGGGTGCCGCCGAGGGGGTTGTGGAAGTTGGAGATGACGAGGCAGGCCTTGACCTGTCCCGGGTGGCTCTCCAGGGCGTAGTCGAGGGCGTCGAGGCTGATGCCGGTCAGCGGCGACGTCGGGATCTCCAGGGTCTTGAGCTGCAGATCCTCGATCAGCTGCAGGAAGTTGAAGTAGACCGGCGTCTCGATCGCCACCGTGTCGCCGGGGCGGCAGAGGGCGCGCAGGGCGAGGGCGACCGCCTCGGCGCAGCCGGAGGTGATGACGATCTGCTCCGGATGGAGGGCGCAGCCGGCGGCGAGCATGCGCTGGGCGATCTGCTGCCGCAGCCGCTCGTATCCCGGCGGGATGGCGTAGGAGACCGACGGCAGCGGGTGGCGCCGGGTCTCCTCGCTGAGCATGCGGTTAAGGCGGGCGACCGGCAGCAGGTCGGGATTGGGGATGGCGATGCCGAAGGGGAGGAGCTGAGGGTCGAGGGAGTCGCGCAGCACCATGCGGAAGAGCTGGCCGGTGCTGACCTCGGTCGGCGCCAGGGCCGGCGGATTGAGCTTCGGTTCGGCGGGGATCTCCGGCAGCCGGCCGCGCACGTAATAGCCCGACTGGGGGCGCGCCTCGAGGACGCGGCGGTCTTCGAGGAGGGCGTAGGCCTCCTTGACGGTGTTAAGGCTGACCTGCAGCTGCCGGCTGAGCCGGCGCAGGGAGGGGACGCGCTCGCCGGGGCGAAAAGTCCCTTCGGTGACCAGGGTGGCGATGCGTCCGGCGACCTGTTCGTAGAGGGGGAGCGAAGCTTCCGGCATGACGGCGGCCTCCTGCTGGGGTTTATCTGACGATACTGCGGCCGGTCTTTTGCCGACAGGCACAGCGCGCCACAAAAGCGATGGATACAGTTTAGTTTAATACAAATTGTAATGGATACAAAAGTTGGTTGCTGTATCTGTTTTAACTGGCGGGGGAGCGCTATGCTGGGGCCAACGTACCGCCCTGGCCGCATCGGCCGCGGCGGGAATGGCTATCAGGAGAAGACGATGAAAACCCTTTCGCTGGAACGCATCGCAACAAGACGCAGCGAAACCGGCTGGGGCGGCGCCCTGCTGCTCGCCGGCCGGGCGCTGCTGGAGGCGCTCAAGCGCCGGCGCAACTGGGCCCGGGGGCTGAGCCAGCTGCAGGAGATGGACGACCGCATGCTCGCCGATCTCGGCATATCAAGGGCCGATGTCGACCAGATGGCCCGCAAGGGGCCGGGCTGGGTGCCGGAGCGACGGGGCGGCGGATTCTCCGGGACGGCATAGCGTCAGATAAGATTAAACAGCGGCCGGGTCGATACGATCCGGCCGCTTTGTCTGCGCTGGCTCAACGCCTCTGGTAGCGCGTCGAAAAAACCCGGTCCCAGAGCGGCGAGGTCACCCCGAAGTTGGTGGTGGGGTGGTAGTGGTGGGTGAGATGATTGCCGGCCCACTGCTGGGCAAGGCGATAATGGAATCGCAGGTGGTGAATCAGAAAGTGACCGACGCCGTAGGCAACGTAGCCGAAAGCGACGGCCCCGATCAGCAGGGCGCCGAAACCGCTCGGCAACAGCAGATCGAAGAGAACCAGCAGGCCGAACAGCACCAGGGCGGGGAGGAAGAAGGGGAGGCTGGAGTAGCCGAGCGGATTGCGATGGTGCTCCCGGTGCCCCTCTACCATGATGGGGATCGAGCCGTGGAACAGCCAGCGGTGAAAGAAATATTCGACAAAACTGAACAGGAACAGCCCGACCAGGAAGGTCAAAAGAGCCAGGGCCGGCCGGGTCTCGAGACGATGCAGGCCGTACAGAACCAGCCCGATCCCGATCGGGATATCGAGGGCGAATTCGCCCCAGTAGTTCGCCGGGGTCTGCGACATCCGCGCCATCCGATCGAGAAAAGGCGTGAAGAACTGTCGGATTGTTTTCGTTCCCATCTTTTTCCATCTCCCGTGCGAAATAGCGCAGCAACTATAGTTTACACCTTTCCAGCCACCGCAACCGGCCGCTCGGGGAAAAATCGACCGCGAAACGGTCCGCTCCGTAGAAAACCAAAGCGCCCCCGTTGCAGGAACGGGGGCGCCGGAAAATTGTTGCGAACTGCGTAGCCGGATCATCACCTTCCGGGGAACTGCGCCAGCCACTCATGCACCGCCGCCACCGCCTGCGGCAACGCCGCCGCGACCGGTTCTGAGAGACCCTGCCCGAGCTCGAGAGATTCCGGCTCGATGCCGACGATGAAGAGCTCCGGCAGTTCCCCCAGCTCGGCGGCCAGGGCAAGCACCTCCCCGAGCCCGGCCTGGTGCAGCGAAAGCCCCGCACCATCGGCGCGGAAGACCCCCGCTTCGTAGCGAAAACCGGCCACGCTCCCCGGCGCCCGCCCCATCGCCAGGGCATCGACCAGGAGCACCGCCCGCGCCCCCGCCATCAGGCTCAATAATGTCAGGCCACCAGTACCACCGTCGATCACCTCGACCCCCGGCGCCACCCCTTCCCGTTCCAGCTCCTCGATCACCGCGATCCCGACCCCGTCATCGCCGGCGAGGGGATTGCCGACACCGATCACCCGGATCGCGGGGGGCGATTCGGGAAATTTTGAATTTTGAATTTTGAATTTTGAGTTCAGGTCAAGTCCTCGGGAGCGTGAATCGATTTCATGCGGAAAAAAGAGTAATGACCTTGCTTCCGAGGAGTGAATTTCCATTTTAATTCACCATTCAAAATTCTCACGGTCGATTTCAGGCGAAATCGACCGTGAGCAGGTGCGTCGAACAGCTGATGCAGGGATCATAGGCGCGCACCAGGCTCTCCAGACGCAGGGTCAGCTCAGGGCGGGGGAGGTCGAGCAGTTGCGGCACCAGGGCGCGCAGGTCGGCCTCGATATTGCCGAGGTTCTGGGCGGTGGGGATGACGCAGTCGGCGCTCTCGATGCAGCCGTCGGCATCGTAGTGATAGGCGTGAAAGAGGGTGCCGCGCGGCGCCTCGATGGCGGCGACGCCGACGCCGGCGCGGGCCGTGACTACCGGCACCTCCCGGCGCAGGCCGGGGAGCAGGGTCTCGTCGACGAGATGGATCGCCTGCTCGACGCAGTGGATCACCTCGACCAGCCGCGCCACCAGGTTGCGATAGGGGTTGATCGTCCCCGGCTCGAGCTGCAACGCCGCCGCCACCTGGCGCGCCATCGGCGAGAGCTGGCCGAAGGCGTTTTTGACCCGCGCCAGTGGCCCGACCATGTAACTCTCCCGGCCGAGGCGGGCGAACTTGGCCGTCGAGTGCGGCGTCAGGTATTCCTCGATGGCGAGCCGGTAATCGCGCACCGGGATGCGGGCACCGTCGCTGGAGAGAAGCTCGCTGCCGAAGAGGGGGTAGCCGCCGTCGGGACTGAGGGAGAGGTACTCGGTCTCCCGCTCGAAGGCGGGGATCGGCAGAGTGGCGAAGAGATCAACCGTCTCCTCCAGGTCCGGCAGCGCCGCCACCAGCTGGCGCCGCAGCTCCTGCAATGCGGCCGCCGCCGGAAGCGCCGAGAAACCGCCGACGCAGGGGGTGACCGGGTGCACCGGCCGGCCGCCGACGGCAAGGCAGATGTCGTTGGCGAGCTTCTTCAGGCGCAGCGCCCGAGTCACCAGCTCGCGCCGGCTCTTCGCCAGCGGCAGGATGCTGGTGACACCGAGGTAGTCGGGGATGGCGAGGAAATAGAGATGGAGGATGTGGCTCTGCAAAATCTCGCCGTAGGCGAGGAGCTGGCGCAGCCGCCGGGTCTGCGCCGAGACCTCGACGCCGAAGGCCGCCTCGGTGGCGGCAAGGGAGACCAGGGTGTGGGAGTTGGAGCAGACCCCGCAGACGCGGGCGACGATCGGCGCGACGTCGCTGTAGTGGCGCCCTTTCAGCAGGCTTTCGAAGAAGCGCGGCGCCTCGACGATCTCGAGGCGGCACTCGCGCAACTCGCCGCTGGCGACATCAACGACGAGGTTGGCGTGCCCCTCGACCCGGGTCAGGTGGCGAACCTCGACTCTCATGCCCCCCCCTTCCCCGGCACGTTGAAGGTGCGGAATTCGCGCAGGATGTCGTCGGCGGTCAGGCCGTTCTCCTCGAGAATGCGGTGATAGGGACCGGAGCGGGGGTTGTCGATCAGGCCGCGGCAACCGCGGCAGCGGTCGCCGCCGCGCAGACAGAGGGCGTCGCAGCCGGCCCGGGTCACCGGGCCGAGGCAGACGACCCCGGCCTCGAAGGTGCAGGGGAGCTCGGCGAGCTTGCACTCGACGCAGAGGGAGAAGCTCGGCAGCTCGGGGGGGCGCCCCATCAGCAGCGCCTGGAGCACGGCGAGGAACTCGCGGCCGTCGATGGGGCAGCCCGGCACCCGGTGATCGACCCTGACATGGGCGGCGAGGGGCTGCGGCGGCAGGGTCGCGAGGTGCGGGCTGTCGCTGCCATAAACCTCGGCGCGCAGGTCATCCGCAGTGCGCAGCGCCGCCAGGGCGTTGACCCCGGCGGTGTCGGCGCAGGCCCCGAGCGCCACCAGGGTGAGGCTGCGGGCGCGGATCGCCGCCAACCTCTCGATCTGGTCGGGGCGGGAGATCGACCCCTCGACAAAGGCGATGTCGAGCTCGCCCCCCCCTTCACTCATCAGCTCGCGGAATTCGACGATCTCGACCAGTTCGAGGAGTTCGAGGAACTCCGCCTCGAGGTTGAGCACCGTCAGCTGGCACCCTTCGCAGCCGGTGAAATCGAAAAAGCCGATGCGTGGTTTAGTCATGGTTGCCCTAATTAAAGTCAAACTGAAAGCCGCAGTTTCTCACGCCACGCCGCAACTAAAAGCAAGCGCTTCCGCCTAATGGCCCCTGACCCTCACCGCAAAGACGCGAAGGTCGCAAAGAAAATCAAACCATCGTAAGAGCCCTGCGGAAAGTTGTTCAGTGTGCCGACTTGAGCCCACAATCCCTTTGGTTTGCTTGGCGTTCCCTGCGGCCTTGCGGTGGGAAAGCCTTTTCTCTGAGCCGTCAGTGCTCAATCGCCTCACGCAGGTGCTTGACCTTGCTGTAGGAGAAGATCGGCCCGCATTGGCAGACGCAGATGTCGTTGATCTGGCACTTGCCGCACTTGCCGAGACCGCACTTCATGTGGCGCTCGAGATTGAGAAAGATCCGCTCCTCGTCGAAGCCGAGCCGCAGCAGCAGCGGATTGATGAAGCGGTACATCGCCGGCGGTCCGGAGATAGCCGCGCTGCTCCGCTGCGGCGCCAGGTCGAGGTCGCAGAAGAGCTGGGTAACGTCTCCCGCCGGCAGCGGCCAGTCCCCGCCCGGTTCGTTGACGACAAAGCGGCAGTCGAGGATGCCGCTGCGGTGCCAGGCGAGCAGGTCTTCGCGGAAGAGGAGCGCTTCCTGGTTGTGCCCGCCGTAGAGGAGGAGCACCCGGCCGAACTGGTCGCGGCGGGCGAGGATCGTCAGCAGCAGCGAGCGCAGGGTGATCATTCCCATGCCGCCGGCAACCAGCAGCACGTCGCGGCCGCAAAAGGCATCGAGGGGGAAGCCGCTGCCGAAGGGGCCGCGAACCCCGACCATGTCCCCCGGCTTGAGGCGGTGCAGGGCACGGGTGAGGTTGCCGGCGGCACGCACCACCAGTTCCAGCTCGCTGCCGCTGCCGACCCCGGGGGCCGAAGCGATGGTGATCGGCGCCTCGCCGAGGCCGAAGACCGAGACCTCCATGAAGGCCCCCGGCTCGAAGGCGACCGGCTGCGGCAGGTGGAGACCGAAGACCTTTTCGCCGGCGGTCAGGGACCTTGCAGTGAGAATTTCGGCGAGCTGCGGCTGGTATTCGGCTCCCGGCGCGCTGACCATCTCCGGCAGCGCCCGCTCGGCGAAGAGGTCGTTGAGGACGGCGGCCGGCTCGATGCGCGCCAGGCACTCGCGGCTGCAGCGGCCGCAGCCGACGCAGGCGGTGCGCTGGTGCTTCTCCCAGAGGTACTTGTACTTGCGGAAAAAGCGGTGGCGCTGGCGATCGGCCTGGTTGGCACGGAAATCGGCGCCGCTGGCGACCTTGGTGAACTGGTCGAACTGGCAGGAATCCCAGGTGCGCACCCGTTCCCCCCCTTCGAGGTTGAGGTCGAGGCGGTCCTGGACGTTGAAGCAGTAGCAGGAAGGGCAAAGGAGGGTGCAGGCGCCGCAGCCGAGACAGCGCTCGCCGATCTCCTTCCAGACCGGGTGGTCATAGACGCCGCCGAGGAGCGGCGCCAGCGACTCGACCGGGAACTGCAGGGTGGCCTGGTTCTCCTTGAGCTGCAGCGGCAGCGGCGACTCGCTGGCCCGGGCGGCGACCAGCGGTGCATGGCGGGCCAGGAGCGCCTCACCGCGAGGGCTGCCGCTCTGCACCAGGTAGCCGTTCTCGACCCGGTGCAGGAAGAGGTCGAAGCCGCTGGCGACCCGATCGGTCTCCATGCTGGTGCAGAAGCAGTGCTCGTCGGGGGTGCAGTCGACGCCGACCAGCAGCGTCGCCTCGCGCTTGGCGCGGTAGGCGCTGTCGGCCTCCCCCTCGAAGAGACAGTCGTCGAGCACCTGCACCGCGTGGATGTCGCAGGGGTGCATGCCGAAGACGACCCTTGGCAGGGCGGCCTTCTCCGGTTCGAGGAGCACCCGCCCGCCGAGGCGGAAACGGAACAGCTTTTCCCAGTTGGGAAAGAGGAACTTCTTCGGCGAATGGACGTGGGGGGGAAACTCGAGGCGCAGCGCCGCCGGGTCGTCGAGGCGCTCCAGGGTCAGGCGCCCCTGGCGCTCCTGCACGCCGACCACCTCGTAGGCGTTGCTGAGCGAACGCACGAAGAACTCGATCTCGGCCCGGCTGATGCTGCGCCAGGTCGTGACGAAGGCGGCCTCCTCGCTGCGGGCGACGGCTTGCTCCATCAAAGGGATACCCCTGAACTGAAAAGTTTTTGGACTCAGAGCAAATTCTCCTCAGTCTACGGGAGTGCCGCTGGCGGCGTCAAGCTGCGTACGAAAAGTGCCCGCCGGGAAAGCCGGCGGGCGCTGTTTCAGGGAAAATCAGAGGGCGTCTCACACCCGTTCGCTGCGCTCACTTGAGAACACAGAGGGCACAGAGAAAGGAAAAACCGGGCTTTGGGTTGAACCAAAAACGCTTGATAGCTTTTCCTCTGTGTTCTCCGTGCGCTCTAGCGACTGCAAGGAGCGGGTGAGAGACGCCTTTACCCTATTCGTGCTCCGCCTCCAGGATCGGCAGGTAGTTGACGCCGATCTTGTAGAGGAGGACGCCGAAGGCGAGGAAGGCGAAGGTGACCCCCCACTCGCCGACGGAGGGGAAGTAGGACCAGCCCGGCCCCATGTTCATACCGATGAGAAAGACGTTGAAGCGGTTGAGGACCACCGCGAGGATCACCGACAGGGCGCAGAGGAAGAGGAGGGTCGGGTCCCGGCGGATGCTGCGCCGTTTGAGGAGGAAATAGGGGACGGCGAAGAGGGCGAATTCGAGGAGGAAAGCGTTCCCCTGGAGGCTGCCGTCAAAAGCGCTGGCGAGCACGCCGCGGTAGGCGAGGTCGCCAAGCCGCAGCAGCAGATAGGTACCGAGGAAGAGGGGCACGTACTTGGCAATGCCCGACAGCAGCTCGGTCTCGGGCCTGCGGCCGAAGAATTTGGCGGCCAGGGTCCCCTCGAAGATCACCATCGGGATGCCGACACTCACCGCCGAGGTCAAAAAGAGGAGCGGCGAGAGGGGAGTGTACCAGAGCTCATGGAGCTTGTAGGGAGCGATCAGCATCATCGTCCCGAGGGAGGACTGGTGGCCGAAGGAGAGGACCACCCCGGCAATGACGAAGAAAGCCATGGTCTTGCCGCAGAACCAGTCGAGGCGATGCAACAGCCAGTTGGCCGGGCGGTTGAGCCGCGCCAGGCGGCCGGGGAGGTGAACGTTGTCCTTGAACTGCTCCACCACGTTGGGGAGGTTCTCGATACCGAGGACGGTGAGGTAGAGCATGACGCACCAGGCGACCTCGAAGAGGACCGAGGTGCCGTTCCAGTAGATCAGTGCGTGCCAGATATTGTAGTACTTGCCGAGGTCGAAGAAGACCGCCAGGCCGACCAGGAAATAGCCGATGAAGGCGGTGAGGATCGCCGGCCGCACCAGGGGGTGGTACTTGTGGCGGCCGAAGATTTCGACGATCGCCGCGGTGGTAAAGCCGCCGGCGGCCAGCGCCACCCCGCAGGCGACGTCGAAGGCAATCCAGAGGCCGAAGGGGTAGGCCTTGCTGAGGTTGGTCACCGAACCGAAGCCGTAAAAGAAGCGGAAAAAGGCAAAAACCGCCCCGGCCCCCATGAAGAAGAGGAGGAGAAAGACGTTGGGAGTGAAGAACTTCTGCCGCAGCGGCAGGGCCTTAATAGTCATCGTCGCCTCCCTCGGTCCCCGCCTTGCGCTTGCGGTTCTGGTTGTAGAACATGATCCCCCCGAGGACACCGTAGACGGCGATCGGCGGGATGAAGTACTGGAAGATCCGGTGCTGGATGCTCTCGGTGAGGTCGGAGACCGGCTTGTAGCCGAAAGGCTGCAGGCCGAGGCCGGCGAAGGCGAC